>JBEGVM010000145.1:0-6066 GCA_041178365.1 Gemmatimonadota bacterium
CTTCGTGACGAGTGGGATCCGCATCGGCACGCCGGCGGTCACCACGCGCGGGATGCGCGAGCCGGAGATGGTGAAGATCGCAACGCTGATCGATCGCGTCCTTGCCGCCCCCACGGATACCGCCGTGCTCTCCGCCGTGAAGGCGGACGTCCACGCCCTCACCAAGTCGTTCCCGCTCTACCTGTAACCTGACCCCTGTGCCCTGTCCCCTGCAGTCTCATGCCTGAACTCGCCTTTCGCGATGGGGTCATGGATCGGATCCGACTCAAGGAGTCGCGATACGATGAGCGGGCCTATCTCTTCGTGCTGGCGGCACTTGAGTTCTGTCAGCAGCGATTGACAGAACGGCGGCATCTCACCGGGCGTGAGCTCGCCCTCGGGTGCCGCGACCTGGCGCTCGAGCGCTATGGCGTGCTCGCGCGGAGTGTGCTCGAACATTGGGGGATTCGCGCCTCGGGGGATCTCGGCGAGGTGGTCTTCACCCTCGTCGAGGTCGGCCTACTCAATGCCCAGCCGAACGACTCCAAGTCTGATTTCATCGACATCTTCGACTTCACTGACGCCTTCGACCGCAACTATCCCTGGTCTGCGGTCCCGACCGCGTAGCAGATGCCAGTGAAGCGGGGCTCCGTATGACGGTCCGGGTCTGTACCGCGGCGGGGATGCTCGCGCGCGAGCAGGGGGCCTTCGCGGCCGGTCTCAGCTCGTATGATGTGATGCGCACCGCGGGGGAGCGGGCAGCGAAGGTGATCCTTGATCGGTACCCCGCGGTGCGCACGCGAGGCGCTGTCGTCTTCGTGGGATCAGGGAACAACGGAGGCGATGGGTGGGTGATCGCTGAGTCGCTCGCCCGCGAGGGGTGTCCGGTGCGGGTCGAGGCCATCGGAGAACCGACGAGTGCCGACGCACTGCGCGCGAAGGGGTCTGCGTCGGTCGCACTGGAACGCGCGACGGAACGCGCGGCCGAGCAGGGAGGCGTGACCGACCCCGCCGTGGCGGTCGATGCGCTGCTCGGCACAGGATCAAAAGGAGAGCCGCGGGGCGCCGTCGCGGAGGCCATCGCGCGGATCGCTGCGCTTCGGGCGGCGGGTGCCGCCGTGGTCGCGGTCGATATCCCGAGTGGGATCGACGCCACCACCGGTGCCGGGGGACGCGTGGTGCAGGCCGACTGCACGGTGACCTTCGACGCGATCAAGCAGGGGCTCCTCCTCCGTCGCGACGAGGCGGGGGCGATCCTCGTGCTCGACATCGGCCTCGGCGCATGCACCGACGAGGCAACGGCGCGCGCCTTTGGACCCGAGTTGATCGATGCGGCGTGGGTGCGCGCGGCGGTTCCGCCGATCCCCGCGGCGGCGCACAAAGGGGTGCGTCGACGTCTGACCATCGTGGGAGGCGGGGACGGGATGGCGGGAGCCCCACTCCTCGCCGCGCGTGGGGCATTGCGGAGTGGGCTCGGGATGGCACGGCTCCTCGTCGCACCCGCGAATGTCCCGGTGGTGCAGGGGGCGCTCCCTGAGGCGATGGCGGCGCGCTGGCCGATGACGGAAGAGGAGCAGGCCCCGGTACTCGAGTGGTCGCATCTCCTCCTCTTGGGTCCTGGCCTCGGACAAGGGATCAAGTCGCGCGCCCTGATCGAGCGTTTGCTCGTCACCTGGCGCGGCCCCGTGGTGCTCGATGCGGATGCATTGAACGTCTTCGAGGGAGAGCCGCGCACCTTGGGGTCGCTCTTGGGATCGCGCCCCGCGATCGTGACCCCGCATCCGGTGGAGGCGGCGCGCCTCATGCGGCTCGATCCCGCGGCGATCCTCGCGAATCGCTTCATCGTCGGTGCGGAGCTCGCGAAGACCCTGGGCGCGGTCGTCCTCCTCAAGGGGCCACCGACGGTGATCTCCGCCCCTGATGGCCGCGTCGCGGTGGTCGCAGCGGGGAGCCCAGTGCTCGGCACCGGTGGGAGCGGGGATCTGCTCAGCGGGATCGTCGCCACCCTCCTCGCACAACTCGGCGATCCGTTCACTGCGGCCGCCGCTGGGGCCTGGGTGCATGGGCGCGCGGGGGAGATGGCGGGGGCGCAGGGCTCCGTTCGCGGAGCGGATCTCGGTGATGTGGTCGACGCGCTGCGCGAGGTCTGGCGCCTCGACGATCCTGCACCGAGCGCACCGATCCTCACCGAACTCCCTGCCGTTGGTCGCGACCGATGACCGCGCATCTCCCCCTCGGCCCCGGCGCAGAATTCGATGCCGTCCGCGCCCTGCTCGCTCAGTGGGGGCCGCGGGCCCGTGGGATCGGTGATGATGGCGCCGTGCTCGATGTGCCGACGGGATCGAAGCTCGTCGTGAGCACCGATACCACGGTGGAACATGTGCACTTCCGTCGCGAGTGGCTCACGCCGGAGGAGATCGGGTGGCGCGCGACGATGGCCGCGCTCTCGGATCTCGCGGCGATGGCGGCGGCGCCACTCGGCGTGCTCCTCGCGCTCACTGTGCCTGCCGCATGGCGGGAGGTGTTACCCCAGCTCGCGCATGGGATCGGCGAGGCCACCGCTCACACTGATGTGCCCATCGTCGGGGGTGATGTGACCGATGGCGATCGCCTTGCTTTGGCGATCACCGTGCTCGGGCATGCCGCGCATCCCCTCGCGCGGAGCGGGGCGAGCGCGGGCGACACCATCTACGTGACCGGGCGTCTCGGCGGGCCCGGTGCGGCGCTCGCGGCGTGGCTCCGTGGGGCATCACCCGTGCCGGCACATCGAGCGCGATTCGCGCATCCTGAGGCACGGATCGCTCCTGCGCTCTGGTGTGCGCGGCATGGTGCTACCGCAGCGATCGATATCTCCGATGGCCTGGCGGGCGATCTCGCGCATATCGCGGCGGCGAGCGGGGTCGGGTGCGAGGTCGACCTGGATCGCCTGCCCGTCCTCGAGGGAGTTGCTCGCCGAGAGGCATTGGCGAGCGGTGAGGAGTACGAGCTCCTCGTCACCGCGCCGACGCTTGATGTGGCGGCATTCGCCGCCGCGCACTCGGGGCTGACGCTGGCCGCGATCGGGGCGGTCGTGGCAGGGCCGGCAGGCCAGCTGCGGTGGACCGAAGCTGGGCACGAGGTGGAACCCACCAAGGCGTACAATCACTTCGCTTCATGATGCCCTACCTCCGCTGGATCCTCCTGCAATGCAGTGTCGCCGTTGGGACGCTCCTCTTCGGCGGGAGCTGTATCGTCGCCGCGCTCTTCGGCGTCAGGGATCGCCCCGGCTCCACCTATGACCTCGCGCCGCGCCGGTGGGGGCGATTCGCCCTCTGGATGATCGGCGTCCGCGTGCAGGAGCATGGCGTCGAGCACAAGCAGGGGGCAGGGCACGTCTTCGTCGCCAATCATCTCAGCATCCTCGATGTGTTGGCGCTCGGCGGCCATCTCCCCTGGATCAAGTTCGTGGCCAAGGCGGAGCTCTTTCGGGTCCCCATCCTCGGGCCATCGATGCGGCGGGCAGGGATGATCCCCATCGAGCGCGCGAATCGCAAAGCGGCGTTCGGGGCCTACACCGCGGCCACGGAGCGGATCCGAGCGGGGGCCTCGGTCGGGGTCTATCCGGAGGGGACGCGCGGACGTGCCTACCCGCTCCGGCCATTCAAGAAGGGCCCCTTCGTCCTCGCGGTGCAGGCGCAGGTCCCGGTGGTGCCGATGTTCGTCTACGGGGTGCTCGAGATCGCCCCGCGCGGAGGATTCCGCGTCCACCCGGGGACCATCCATCTCCATTACCTCCCCCCGATCCCGACGGCCGGCCTGACGTACGAGGATCGTGACCCCCTCGCGCGGCGGACTTACGAGGCGATGGCCGCCTGCGCGAAGGACCGTTACGGGATCATCTCCCCACCATACGGGGCGAGCTGACCCGATATCTTTCCCTCGCGCGACCAGACCTCAGGTACCTGGTAGTCGGTACCTGCCACCTGACCCCTGATCCCCGACCCCTGATGTCTACGATTCTCGCCGTTCAGGCCCGTGAGATCCTCGACTCCCGCGGCAATCCCACCGTCGAAGCCGATGTCATCCTCGAGGATGGCACCTACGGACGCGCGGCGGTGCCGAGTGGCGCCTCGACGGGTGAGCATGAGGCGAACGAACTGCGCGATGGCGATGCCAAGCGCTACCTCGGCAAGGGGGTCCGGAAGGCGGTCGCGAATGTGAGCCGTCTGATCGAGCCGGCGCTGATCGGGCTCGATGTCACCGAACAGCTCACCCTCGATCGCACGTTGATCGCGCTCGACGGCACGAAGACCAAGGCGAAGCTCGGCGCCAATGCGATGCTTGCCGTCTCGATGGCGGCGGCCCGTGCCGCGGCGGCGAGTGTCGACCTCCCGCTGCACAAGTACCTCGGCGGCCCCATGGCGCGCACCCTCCCGGTGCCGCTCATGAACATCCTGAATGGCGGCGCGCACGCCACCAACACCGTCGACTTCCAGGAGTACATGATCGTCCCCGTAGGGGCGACGACCTTCAGCGAGGCGCTGCGGATGGGGACTGAAGTCTTCCATGCGCTCAAGAAGGTGCTGGTGAAGCGCAAGCTCTCCACTGGCGTCGGCGATGAGGGGGGCTTCGCTCCTGACCTCGCGAGCGATCAGGCCGCGCTCGACGTGGTGATCGAGGCGATCGAGGCGGCGGGGTATGCGCCGGGCACCGAGATCGCGCTGGCGCTCGACTGCGCGGCGAGCGAGCTCTACGCCAAGGGGAAGTACACCTTCAAGAAGAGTGGGGCGGGGACCAAGACCGCTGAGCAGATGATCGAGATGTACGCGAAGTGGTTGAACAAGTATCCCATCGTGTCGATCGAAGATGGTTTGGCCGAGGGCGATTGGGCGGGGTGGAGCCAGATGACCGATGCGATCGGGGATCGGGTGCAGCTCGTCGGGGACGATCTCTTCGTCACGAATGTGGAGTTCTTGGCGCGCGGGATCGAGGAGGATGTCGCGAACGCGATCCTCGTGAAGGTGAACCAGATCGGGACGCTCACGGAGACGTTGGAGACGATCGAGATGGCGGGGCGGAATGGGTATCGCTCGATCATCTCGCATCGCTCGGGGGAGACCGAGGATACCTTCATCGCCGATCTCGCCGTCGCGACCAATGCGGGGCAGATCAAGACCGGCTCGGCGAGCCGCACCGATCGCGTGGCCAAATACAACCAGCTCCTGCGCATCGAGGCGGAGTTGGGGGCGCATGCCGAGTTCCCGGGCGGGGCGCTCTACGGAATCGACGGATGATGGCGAAGGGTCGGCGCGGGGAGCGTGAGCCCAAGGAGATCGCGCGCTGGCTCGCCTATTGGGGGCTCTGGCTCTTCGTCGCCTTCTGGGCGGTGCAGGGGGGGGAGTATGGGACCACCGATCTGCTTCGGCAGCGCGAGCAGGTGCAGGTGGCGCGGGCCAGGGTCGACTCGTTGGAGGCCGTGGTGACGCGGCTCCGAGAGGAGAAGCGGCTCGTGGAGTCCGATCCGGCGACGCAGGAGCGGATCGCCCGGGAGGAGTTCGGGATGGTGCGGGAGGGGGAGCTCCTGTACCGGTTCGTGGAGCCCTGAGAGGTGCTCGCGCGGTCCTGATCGACACCTTGAATCTGAGGGGCGGCGGCTCTAGATTCCCGTCACTACCGCGGGGTGGAGCAGCCTGGTAGCTCGTCGGGCTCATAACCCGAAGGTCGCGGGTTCAAATCCCGCCCCCGCTATCGTCCGAGGCGGTCGGTTCTCCCGAACCGGCCGCCTCGTGGCATCCAGAGGTTGTGGCTGGGTAGCTCAGCCGGTTAGAGCACGGCACTCATAATGCCGGGGTCGCGGGTTCGAGTCCCGCCCCAGCTATGTGACGAGGCCCCGCGATCCGTGCCGGATCGCGGGGCCTCGTGCGTTTCGGGTCAGCCAGATCAGGGCTGCTTGGTGCCTGTCACCTTCCCGGTCAATACCTGCCCATCGGAGTACTTCCCGGTCCACGTGCCGGCCGACGTGGTCCCGGTATAGCGTGTGACCGTCGTGGTGGTCACGTCCACGCCGGGCCGCACCGCGCTCGGATAGGGGCCGACCTCCGCTTCGAT
>JBEGVM010000146.1:0-3895 GCA_041178365.1 Gemmatimonadota bacterium
GAGAGGGCGAGGAAGACCACCAGCGCCTGCCCCCCACCGCCCAGCACCACGAAGCGCAACATCTCATTCGATGGGATTCGCTTGTACCGATGCGTCCCGACCCAGAGCGTGAGCACCACCGCCGCGATCAGATAGCGCCACAACAGCACGGTCGGCAGCGCGATCCCACGCGCCGTGAGGAGCGAGGTCAACACGCTCACCGAGGCGAACCCTGCGGCCGCCAACAGCGTATAGAGCGTGCCCTGCGCCTGCGTCTTCATTCCGGGGCTGGGACGTTGGTCCGGATTGCCGGGTACGCCGAGCGCTGCAGTAAGACGATCGCTCCCACGATCACCGAGCCCCCCGCGACCGTCATGGGGGTGATCGCCTGCTTGAGCACGACGGCTGCGAGGACCGCGTTCCAGAAGGGTTCGACGGTCGAGAGGATCGCCGTGCGCACCGCGCCCAAGACCTCGAGCCCACGCAGGAAGGTGATGAACGCCACCACCGTCCCGATCACCGCACAGGCCAATGCCAAGCCCCACATCGCCGGCGTCATGTTGGTGAGGAGCGTCCCCTGCAGCGCGCTCCAACTGCTCAAGGAGATCGCCGCTCCGGTGATCACATAGGTCGATGCCACCGCCGCGCCATGTGGACCGCGCATCTTGTGCAGCAGCGGGATGTAGGCTGCGTAGATCGCTGCACTTCCCAAGGCGAGCCAGAGTCCGGGGGCGGGGATCGCACTCGCCCATGGCCGTCCCACCATCATGGTGATCCCCACGAGCGCCAGGCCCAGCGCGGCCACACGGCGACGCGTCAACCGCTCCACCCCACCGATCGCCATGAAGAGCGCGACCCACGCCGGATACGTATAGAAGAGGAAGCCCAACTGCGCCGCGGTGAGCCACTGCAGTGAGGAGAAACTCATCGTCGTGATCACCATCTGCCCCGTGCCGCCCAGCAGCAAGAGCGCCAACGCCTCACGGAGGGGGATGCGTAAGGCACGAAATCCACCGGCGGCGAGCACCAACAACGGGGCGGCGAGCGCATAGCGCCACGCCATCAGTGCGATCAACGCGACCCCCGACCGATCGGCCAACGTCACCGCCGTCGCGAGCGACCCGAAGGCGCACGCCGAGAGGAGGATCAGCCCCGTGGCCCCCCGCTCGGTCATCAGAGGACGGTGCCGCGCAACAGCAACAACGCCACAGAGAAGTAGAGCACGACCCCCGTCACATCGACCAAGGTCGCGACGAGCGGCGCCGAGGCACTCGCAGGGTCGAAGCCGACCCGCTTGAGCAGGAAGGGGAGCATCGCCCCCGTCAGCGTGCCGAAGAGCACCACGCCGACGACCGTCACGCCAACGGTCAGGGCGAGGAGGTCGTAGTGGGCCCCGAACTCATAGAACCCGCTCCACTCCCAGATCGCCACGCGCAACAACCCGACGAGTCCGAGCACGAGCCCCAACGCCAACCCAAGGACGAGTTCGCGGCGGAGCACACGGAGCCAATCGCGCATCCCGATCTCCTGCAGCGCCAGCGCGCGAATGATCAGCGAGGTGGCCTGCGATCCGGAGTTCCCACCGGAGCTGATCACCAGTGGGATGAACAACGCGAGGACCACCGCGGCGTCCAACGCCCCCTCGAAGAACCCCATCGCCGCCGCCGTGAACATCTGGCCGACGAAGAGCACCAAGAGCCAGGGGAGCCGCTTCTTGAGCAGGTCCATCACCGAGCTCTGCAGATATGGATCCTCCAACGCGGTCAGACCGCCGAACTTCTGCACATCCTCGGTCTGCTCCTCCTGGATCGCGTCGATCACGTCGTCGACCGTGACCACGCCGAGCAACCGCCGATCGGCATCGACCACCGGCACGGCGACGAGGTCGTAATTCGAGGTGAGCTGGGCCACCTCCTCACGGTCGGCACTCGCTTCGACCGTCACGACCTCGCTCCAGAAGACCTCGCTCACCCGCGCCCCCTCAGGCGCGGCGAGGAGCTCCCGCAGCGAAAGCACCCCCGTGAGGATCCCGCGCGTGTCAGTCGCATAGACGGTCGCCAACACCTCGCGGCGTCCCGAGCGCGCCATCTCGCGCACCGCCGCCAACGCCTCCTCGATCGTCTGCGTCTCCGGCACCGAGACGAACTGCGTCGTCATCAGACCGCCCGCCGTGTCCGCCGCATATTCGAGGAGCCGCTCCGTCTCGAGACGCGCCGCCTCGGGCAACTCCTCGAGGAGCTCATCCGCCGTCTCCTCGTCCATCTCCTCGAGCGCGTCGGCGCGCTCGTCGGGCGTCATCTGCTCGAGCAGCGCCGCCGCCACCTCCGGGTCCATCGCCTCCAAGACCTCGGCGCGCACCTCCTCGTCGAGATACTCGAGCACCGTCGCGGCCCGCCCCGCCGGCAGGTGTGTCAGCAGCACCGGGATCAGCGCGCGCGGGAGGAGCTCCGCCACATCGGCGAGGTCTGCCGGATGCAGCTCCTCCGTCTCCGTCGCGACCGCGCGCGGATCGGATTCAAGGAGATCGCGGATGTCGGGGGCGACCAGCGCCGCGACACTCTGCTCTGACTCGCGCTGATCTGAGGTCACGGGGGGCCCTCCCCGGGTGGTGAATGCAGGCGCGGTCCGCGCCGCGATGAACGTCTCTCGAAGCTAATTCTCTTCCTGAACGGTGGGCAGGTCGTCCCTGAGATACCTGACCCCTGTCACCTGACACCCGACCGCCGCCACCGCCTCCCTGACGGCCTCCACCTCCACCCCGGGTGCGCACCAGAGTTCGGCCTTCCCCAATTCGACCTCCGCCCGCACGACCCCCGGCACCCCGCTCAGCGCGGTGAAGACCGCATGCCGAGCATGGACCGCCACCATCCCCGAGATCACACACGCCAATCGCATGGTGGGCAATCTATCTTCCTCCCCATGCCTACCGTCGCCTTCCTCGGCCTCGGCGCCATCGGCGCCCCCATGGCCCGCCATCTCGCCGCGCAGGACCTTGGCCTGCGCGTCTGGAACCGCACCGCCACCAAGGCCGCCGCCTTCGCCGCCTCGCATGGGGCGCTCCGCGTCGCCACCCCCGCCGATGCGGCGCGAGGCGCCGACATCGTGATCACCTGCCTCCCCGTCTCCGCTGATGTCGACGGGCTCCTCGATGGCCCGGACGGACTCCTGGCCGGTCTCGCCAAGGGGAGTGTCCTCGTCGACTGCACCTCGGGGGACCCCGCGACCTCGCGCCGCATCGCCGCGCGACTCGCCGAGCGGGGGATCGACTTCCTCGACGCTCCCGTCTCTGGGGGCGTGGTCGGGGCGGAGAATGCGGCGCTCACGATCATGGTCGGTGGCGATGCTGCGGTGCTCGAGCGGGTTCGTCCGGTGCTCGCGGTCTTCGGCAAGCTGATCGTCCACTGCGGGGCCGTCGGGGCAGGGGACGCGGTGAAGGCGGTGAACAATGCCCTGCTCGCGCTGCACATCTGGTCCGCCGCCGAAGGGCTGGTGACGCTCAAGCGCGCGGGCGTCGATCCCGCGGTCGCCCTCGAGGTGATCAACACCTCGAGCGGCCGCTCCAACAGCTCGATGAACCTCTTCCCCGAGCGCGTCCTCACCCGCGCCTTCCCGCGCACCTTCCGTCTGGCGCTGCTCGACAAGGATGTCGGGATCGCCGCCGGCGTCGCGCGCGAGCACAAGCTCCCCACGCCGATGCTCCAGATGACCGCCGAGCTCTATCGCGCCGCGCATCTCGCGATGGGGGAGGAGGTCGATCATGTGGAGGTCGTGAAGTGGGTCGAACAGCTCACCGGGACGGTGATCCAATGAGCGCGCCAGTGACCACCACCACCGCACAGATTCGCGCGCGCTTCCCCGCGCTGCAGCGCCAGCACGACGGCCACCCCGTCGCCTACTTCGATGGGCCGGGGGGGAC
>JBEGVM010000147.1:0-5372 GCA_041178365.1 Gemmatimonadota bacterium
GACCAGACCTGGAATCAACTCTCTCAGGATATGCGCTGATGTTTCGGAAGATCTTGATCGCCAATCGTGGGGAGATCGCGTTGCGCGTCGTCCGCGCCTGTCGTGAGCTCGGCGTGGAGACCGTCGCCGTCTATTCCGAGGCCGACCGCGAGTCGCTCCATGTGCGCTTCGCCGATGACGACGTCTGCATCGGGCCGGCGCCTGCCCGCGACTCCTATCTCCGCATCCCCCGTCTGATCGCCGCCGCGGAGATCGCGGGGGCCGACGCCATCCACCCCGGCTACGGGTTCCTCGCGGAGAACGCGGAGTTCGCCGAGACCTGTGCCGCCAGTGGGATCACCTTCATCGGACCGACCCCGCATCAGATCCGGACGATGGGGGACAAAGCCGCCGCGCGCGCGGCGATGATCGCGAACGACGTGCCCGTCGTGCCTGGGTCTCCCGGGCCCGTCGAGGATGTCGACGAGGCGCTCCGTGTCGCCGAACAGATGGGGTTCCCCGTCATCATCAAGGCCGCCGCGGGCGGGGGCGGGAAGGGGATGCGCGTCGCCCGCGACGCCGACGACTTCGCGCGCGCCTTCCAGCTCGCCCGCTCCGAGGCGCTCTCCGCCTTCGGCAACGGCTCCGTCTATGTCGAGAAGTATCTCGCGCGGCCCCGCCATGTGGAGTTCCAGATCCTCGGCGATACGCACGGACACGTCATCCACCTCGGCGAACGTGACTGCTCGGTGCAGCGGCGTCACCAGAAGCTCGTCGAGGAGGCCCCCTGCCCGGTGATGACCCCCGAGCTGCGGGAGCGCATGGGGGCGGCCGCCGTGAAGGGAGCGAAGGCGATCGACTACGTGGGCGCCGGGACGATCGAGATGCTCCTCGATAGCGATGGATCGTTCTACTTCATGGAGATGAACACCCGGATCCAGGTGGAGCATCCCGTGACCGAGATGCTCACCGGGGTCGATCTCGTGAAGGAGCAGATCCGCGTCGCGGCGGGGCTCCCGCTCTCGGTGACGCAGACGCCTGAACTTCGCGGCCATGTGATCGAGTGCCGCATCAACGCCGAGGATCCGGCCCGCAACTTCCAACCGGGCCCTGGGAAGATCGAGGTCTTCCATATGCCGGGCGGCAACGGGATCCGCGTCGACACGCATGCGTATGCCGGCTACACCGTGCCCCCCTACTACGACTCGATGATCGCGAAGGTCATCGTGCATGGGCAGGACCGCGCCGAGGCGATCGCCAAGATGCGGTTCGCTCTCGAGAGCTTCGTGATCCAGGGGGTGCCGACCACGATCCCGTTCCTCGGGATGTTGATGGAGCACCCGCACTTCGTGCGCGGGGACGTCCACACGAAGTTCCTCGAGCAGGAAGGGGCGGACCTCTTCGCGAAGCGCGGCTGAGCGGGGCGTTTCCTGACCGTATCCTGGGTCGTCCGAAGGGTATCCCTTCGACCCCAGACGGCCGATGCCCCGGAAGCCCGCCTCAGACGATCCGCTCCTGCTCGATTCGCCCCTCGCCCCCGCCCCTCGGACACCGCGGGCGCGGCGCGTGCCCTCCCCGTCGCCGGAGGCGCTGGCGATGCGCACCTCCGAGGGCGATGTCGCGGAGGAGGCCACCGAAGATCGGCCCCCGTCCCCGTTGCGTCAGGAGATCGCCGGCATCGTCCTCTTGGTCGGTTCGCTCTTCCTCGCGGGCGCCCTCATCTTCGGGCGGACCCCTGCGCCGGCGGAGGCCTGCGCGACGTCGGGTGGCGCCTTCGGCCCCGTCGGCGGGTGCCTCCGGTGGACGATCCTCTCGTTGGTCGGTGGGCTCGCCGCCATCGTCGTGCCCTTCATCCCCGCCATCCGTGGGCTTCGGCTCCTTGGCCGCATCGGGCATCCGACCCAGTCGCGGATCGACCTCTTCCCGATTGGTCTCGTCCTGATCGTCCCGGTCGCCGCCGGACTCGCGCGGCTCGACGCGGTCCCGCAGGGGACCGCGGATACCGTCACCGGACTCTGGGGCGCCCTCGCAGGGTTCTATCTGGCGGAGGCGCTCGGTCGGGGCGGGGCCTGGTTCGTCATCGTGACCGCGGGCAGTGTGCTCACCGCCGCGACGGTGGCCTGGAATCCGATCAAGTCGTTGGTCTCGGTGAAGCTCCCCGCGCCGCGTCCCAAGTCCGTCGCACCTGAGCCGATCACCACCGCGGAGGCGATGGAGCCCTCGGCGGCCGAGATGCCCGCCGTCGATCTCTCCCTCATGGGGCTCGCCCTTCCCGCGACGGCGGAGGCAGCGGTCGTGAGTCCTGCGACGGTGCTGGTGCCCGAGCCCGAGGACGCACCCGCCGATCTCGAGAGGGAGGAGCCGATCCCAGCCAAGGCGCCGCGGAGTCGGAAGGCCCGCCACGAGGCGCCCGCCGCAGATGAACCAGAGGCGGTGGAACCCCTGAGTGCGCCGGCCAAGCGGATGGCGCGCCGGACCGATGCGATCGCCACGGTCGACCCTGACGAACTGCCGAGTGTCGACCTCCTCACCCCAGGCGTCGAGCGGGATGTGACCGCCGGTCGCGCGCAACTCGATCAGATGGGGGCGAAGCTCATCGAGTCGCTGAAGACCTTCAAGGTCGATGGGACACTGAGCGGGCGGACGAGTGGGCCGACCGTGACCCAGTTCGAGATCGAGCCAGGGCCCGGCGTGAAGGTCAGGCAATTCGCGAATCTCGCGAACGATCTGGCGCTCGCCATGCGGGCCCCGTCGATCCGCGTGGTCGCGCCGATCCCCGGCAAGGGAGCGGTCGGTGTCGAGGTCCCCAACCCCTCACCGGAGATGGTCGCCTTCCGTGAGATGCTCGAGTCGGAGGACTATCAACGGAAGCCGATGGCGCTCCCCGTCGCGCTCGGGAAGGATCTGGAGGGACGCCCCGTCGTCACCGATCTCGCGAAGATGCCACACCTCCTGATCGCCGGCGCGACCGGGTCAGGGAAGTCGGTCTGCGTGAACACGATCATCACCTCGCTCATCTACCTGCACACGCCGAAGACGCTGCGCTTCCTGATGGTCGATCCGAAGATGGTCGAGCTCTCGGTCTACAATGTGCTGCCGCATCTCCGGCATAAGGTCGTCACCGACAACCGCGACGCCGCCTCCGTGCTCAAGTGGGCGGTGATCGAGATGCAAGAGCGGTATGCGCTCCTCGCCGAGAATGGGGCGCGCAACATCCAGGACTTCAACACAAAGGTCCGCAATAGCACTCCGCTCCGGAAGCCGAAGGAGCAGGGGGTCGCGTTCGAGCACCGCGAGTACACGGGGGGGATCCTCCCCTACATCGTGGTGGTGATCGACGAGCTAGCCGATCTCATGATGACCGTCGCGGCGGAGGTCGAGACCCCGCTCGCGATGCTCGCCCAGAAGGCGCGTGCGATCGGGATCCATCTGATCCTCGCGACGCAGCGGCCGAGCGTGAACGTGATCACCGGTCTCATCAAGGCGAACTTCCCGAGCCGGATCGCGTTCCGTGTGGCGAGCCAGATCGACTCACGGACGATCATCGATGGGATGGGGGCGGAGTCGCTCCTCGGCAACGGCGACATGCTCTTCATCCCGCCCGGGAAGTCGGAGCCAAGCCGTCTGCAGGGGGCCTTCCTCTCGAACGACGATACCGAGCGTCTCATGCACTGGTACGGCGAACGGCGGGCGGCGCGGGCTGCGGCGCTCGAGGAGGCGGGGCTCCTGGTCCTCGATGCCCAACCAGAGGAAGCCGATATCCTGGAGACCGTCCGGACCCGAGAGGCGATGGAGGCGGGGGGGGGCGAGGAGCCAGCCGAGGAGTCGGGCGACCGCGACAAGCTCTTCCGGGAAGCGGCGGAAGTCTGTATCCAGCATCAGGGTGGCTCGACCTCGTTATTGCAGCGCCGGCTCAAGATCGGCTACGGTCGGGCGGCGCGATTGATCGACCAACTGCAGCTCGCGGGGGTGCTGGGTCCCCCCGACGGGTCGAAGCCGCGCGATGTGCTGATGGGGCTCGCGGATCTCGACCGGGTAGCGGGGGAGCGTGCCGTAGCCTGAGATGGCGGGCATGGCTATTCCCCGGATTCTGATCGTCGACGACGAAGCCCCGGCGCGCGCCGTCATCGCCGCCTCCCTCGAACAGCTCGGCTACGAGTTACGGGAGGCGAGCTCCACCGACGAGGCGCGCCGGATCGCGTATCAGTGGCTCCCCGATCTCATCCTGCTCGATGTCATGATGCCAGGGGGGAATGGGATCGATGCCTGTCGCGATCTCCGCGCGAACCCCGTCACGCGTGAGGTCCCCATCATCATCGTGACCGCGCTCGCCGATCGCGAGACGCGCTTGGAGGCGATCTCGGCGGGGGCGGATGACGTGCTCACCAAGCC
Organism: Gemmatimonadota bacterium; assembly: GCA_041178365.1. Classification (GTDB taxonomy): domain Bacteria; phylum Gemmatimonadota; class Gemmatimonadetes; order Gemmatimonadales; family Gemmatimonadaceae; genus Pseudogemmatithrix. The sequence continues at coordinate 4,372 of JBEGVM010000147.1, forward strand.
GGTCGATCGCGTGGAGCTCCGGTTGCGGGCGCAGACCATCTGCCGACTGAATCGGTATCGTTTGCGGCATGAGGAGCGGGCCCGCATCGCCGGCCTGTTGGAGGCGGGCGCGACCCCGGTGATGGTCATCGATCGGCACGGGGAGTGTCTCTTCGCGAACGTCGCGGCCGAGCGTGCCTTCGGCATCGCGACGCGGCTCGCCGGCCGCGAGGCGCCGCTCCCGTCCCGCCTCGACCCCGAGGTCCATGAGACCCTCTGGACTGCGGGCCAGGTGGCGTTCGACCGGTGGCAGAGCGCCCATCTCCCCTGGCCGGGGTCGCATGTGGGGGGGGTCTCGCAAGTCGTCATCGACGGGATCACCTGGGCCGGGGAGCCGGCCCTGCGTGTGGAGGCGATCATCATGGAGCAGGTGATGGCGGCCGAGGAGACGATGCGGCATCGCGAGCGGCTCGTGTCGCTCGGCGAGGTCGCGGCCTCCGCGGCCCACGAGCTGGCCACGGTCTTCTCTGCGGTCGATATGTCCTTGGCGGGGCTGACCGAGGGCGAGGATGCCGACCGCATCCGAGTGGCCGTGAGCCGAGGCGCACGGCTCGTCCGACAGCTCTTGGCCTTCTCGCACCCCGCGGGTGAGGGAGTCGGGGAGACCACTGGGAGTGTCCTGCGCACCGAGGTGATGTCCGCCATGGCGATCCTGGTGCCCTCGGGGCTCACCATACGAGCTGACGTGGACGATGCGGTGACCCTCCCGCTCAAGCGCGTCTCCCTGGAGCATGTGCTGCTCAATCTGTTGATCAATGCGCATGAGGCCGGCGCGACCGAGGCCGTGGTCCGCCTCTCAGGCGGTGGACATCGGGAGGTCGAGCTCGCGGTCGAGGATAATGGACGGGGGATCCCCTCGGAGATCCTGGAGCGGATCGGCGAGGCGTTCGTGACCTCGCGGCCCGGGACGGGACATGGGCTCGGGGTCTGGACGGTGCGTCGCATCGTCGAGGCCAGTCGCG
>JBEGVM010000148.1:0-38797 GCA_041178365.1 Gemmatimonadota bacterium
CCGGTGGGCTCGACGGCGGTCGAGAGCCCGGTCGTACCGACACGGGACGCCCCGCCAGTTCCCGCAGGGCGTCACGCGCGGAGGGGCCTGACCCCATCGGGATGGCGAGCTCCCATCCACCGACCGACGGCGTCGGCAGCGCGATTGCATCGAACGAGAGCCCCTCCAGCATCGCATCGCCGGGCGAGGGCATCGGGTCAGCTTCGCGCTGCGCGTCCTCCGAGAAGTCGAAGGCACTCCCCATGGCGGAGAGATCGCTGACGCTCGCTGGCTCGGACGCGTCCTGCACCACCCAGACGCCTTCGTCCTCCTCATCCACCGCCTCGGCTCCGCCAGCACTCGCAGGTTCAGCGGGCGCGGCCTCCTCGAACACGGGGATGGGATCGAAGTCCTCGAGGAGCGGGAGGTCATGGAGCGCATCCGCTCTCTCGGAGTCGCCCCACGCATCCCGCGTCTCCGCTCGGCCCGTGGCGGCGAGCGCCTCCACCTCCGCGAGACGTGCGACGAGGCGATCATCGCCGGGCGCCCGAGCGGTCAGCTCCCGATAGATCGCCGCGGCATGGTCCGGGAGCCCCTGCTGCACGTAGAGCTCGGCCATGGTCTCGGTGACGAAGATCGGCGGAGGGGGCACGGGATCCGCGATGGGCGCCACCTCGTCCCTCACCAGCCGCTCCTCGGGCGCGAGTACTACCGGCTCATCGATCTGCGGGGCGAATGGGAGGAGGTACGCGAGCTCATGGACGATCGGGTCGGTCGCATCCAGCGCCGAGGCGTCTCGCACGACGAGCGCGGCCTCCTCGAGATGTCCCACATCCCGGAAGCAGCGCGCCAAGACGATCTGCCCGAACACATTGCGCGGCCGCTCGTCCAGCGTCGCTCGGATGACGCGAATCGCCTCGTCGAGGCGGCCGGCGCGTCGGAGGGCCTCCGCGTACAACGCACCGCACCGCGCCGGATGCGCGTCGGCACGGAGTCGGAGAGCATCGAGACGGTCGAGATCGGACATGCCGGGGGGCGCGGGGACGGGCGAATCGGGGCGGCGGCGCCCTGGCGCAAGGTAGCATCGCCCCGCCATGACGGTCAATTCAGAAGTGCCCGTCTCGCTTGATTTTACGTCGCCGTGACGGGTAGGTTTGAGGGTTATCTCCGTGCGGGACTTTCACCGTCAGCCTCAGGGTTCTCGTCCGTGCTGCAACAGATGCGGGGCATCGCTAAGTACATCTGGATCTTCCTCTTCGTCGCCTTCGTCGGGGGCTTCCTCCTCGGGGACATGTCGGGGCTCATCGGCCGCGCACCGGTCACGAGCGCCACGATCGTCGCCAAGGTGAACGGGGACGAGATCCCCTACCTCTCCTGGCAGAACCTGGTCCAGCAGCTCCGGCAGCAGCAGGAGCAGCAGGCGGGGCGCGCCATGACCCTGGATGACCAGCGCCAGCTCGAGGAGCAGGCGTTCGAGCAGATGGTCTCGGACCTCCTCCTGCAACAGGAGTACGATCGCCGCGGGATCCGCGTGAGCGATGCGGAGATCAAGCAGGCGGCGCTGAGCTCCCCGCCCCCGCAGTTGATGCAGAACCCCGACCTGCAGACCGACGGGCGGTTCGACCTCCAGAAGTACCAGCGCTTCCTCAGCTCGCCGGTGGCGAAGCAGCAGGGGCTCCTCGTGCAGCTCGAGAACTATTACCGGACCGAGCTCCCGCGCGCGAAGCTCTTCTCGCAGCTGATCGCCGACACCTACGTCAGCGACGCGCGTCTCTGGCAGACCTTCCGTGACGAACGCGACAGTGCGACGGTGCGCTTCGTGGCGCTTCGCCCCACCCCGGCTGAGATCGCCACCACCACGGTCGAGGACAGCGAGGTCAAGACGTTCTACGATCGGTTCAAGGACCGGTGGACCCGTCCGGGGCGGGCGGTGGTCTCACTCGTGACCATCGACCGCACCCCGTCGGCCGAGGACACCGCCGCGACCCGTGCGCGGGCGATGCAGTTGCGGGAGGAGATCCTCGCTGGCGCTGTGGGGTCCGCCTTTGCGGATGTGGCGCGCCGGGAGTCGGCGGATACCGCCTCGGGGGCCTTGGGTGGCGATCTCGGGCGCGGGGGGAGAGGGCGCTTCGTCCCTCCCTTCGAAGCGGCGGCGTACGCGCTGCGGCCCAATCAGATCTCGGAGCCGGTGTTGACCGATTTCGGGTGGCACCTCATTCAGGTGACCGACCGGAAGGGCGACACGCTCTCCCTGCGGCACATCCTGCTGAAGGTGGAGCAAGCCGATGCGTCGGCGACGGTGACCGATCGGCGGGCGGATCGCCTCGCGGCGATCGCGGCGGGCTCGAGCGATCCGTCGAAGCTGGACAGCGCGGCGGCGGAGCTCAAGCTCCTCATCTCGCAGATCCCGGTGCAGGATGGGCAGCGGGCCACCTACCTTGGACGCCCCGTCCCTGGCCTGACGGGGTGGGCCTTCTCGGGCCCCGTCCCGGGGGAGATCAGCGATCTCCTGGATGACGAGAACGGGTACTACCTCGCGCGGCTCGACTCCCTCAGTGTGGGGGGGCCGCAGTCCTTCGCCGTGGTCAAGGAGGAGATTCGAAGCGTCCTGAAGAGCCGCAAGGCGGCCGCTGCGCTCGCCAGCAAGGGCGAGGCGTTGCTCCGTGATGCGAAGGCGACCTCCCTCGCGGCCGCGGCCACCAAGGCGAGCACCGTCGCAGACAGCGCGGGCCCTTTCACCCGATTGGGCTTCGTCCCCGGGCTCGGGTATGCGAACGAGGCCATCGGCGCCGCCTTCACCACCCCAGTGAATGGCCTGGGGATGGTGCAGACCGATGAGGCGGTGATCGTGATGCAGGTCCTCGCGCGGACCGAGGCGAGCCGTCCGGAGTTCGATGCGTCAAAGGCCCTGCTCCGCGAACAGGCCCTGCAGGGGGCGCGCGAGCGTCGCGTCCGCCTCTTCCTCGACAACCTCCGCAAGGAGGCGAAGATCGTCGACCGTCGCACCGAGATCAACGCGGGCCTTCGCCGGCAGTCGCAGCTCGAGCCGTAAGCGTCGCGCTCGCCCGCGAGGCGAGCGAACGAAGCGGGGGGCCGGCGCTGAGCGCCGGCCCCCCGCTTCGCATCCTGCGTCAGGGTGACCCCTCGGTCACCCGCTCTCCGGTCAGATCAGCCTTTTCGGCTCCTTCTCCACCGCGTCATCGTGCTGCACGGTCCGGCTCTCACCCGGCGGGAGCGCCTCGCGCTCCGCGGGGGTGGCGAGCTCACGCTGGACGTCGTTCATGTTGCGCTTGAACTCGCGGATCCCCTTCCCGATCCCCCCCATCAGCTCCGGAACCTTCTTGGCCCCGAAGACGACCAGGATGACCAACGAGATGAGGATGAGCTCCCCTGGACCCAGACCGAACATGGACGACCTCCTTAGAACAGCGACCGCGCGACAAGGTAGGCAGCGAGGACCCCGACGATGCTCAGCAACGAGACGTCGAGCGCGATGGGTCCCACCCCGATGCTAATGATAATCAAGTCGAGGGTGAGGGGGCCCACGGCCGCCGTCATCCCTGTGGTGAGGAACTCCTTCACCGCCCCCGATGGCAGGAAGAGCCGGAGGAGATGCGTCAGGAAGCCCCCGACGATGAACCCGCTCGCCAGGACGATCGCGTGAAACTGCGGACGATGCTTCGCTGACCCCTGCGCCATCAGGCTCTCCGGTCGAGGACGAACGCGAGCGCATCGGCGAGCGACTGCCGCACATCAGACGGGGGGATATCAGCCAGGGCCTCTTCTGCCTCCCCAGCCCACAGCTCCCCTTGCTGCCGCGCGTAGTCGAGTCCCCCGCACTCCGTCACGATCCCGACGACCTCGGCGATCGACTCGTCACTGGGAACGGGATCGGCGAAGAGGGCGTCCACCTGAGCGCGCTGGGCGCGCGACATCACCGGGAGGGCCGCGATCAGTGGCAGGGTGACCTTGTGCTCGCGAAGGTCGAGCCCGGTGGGCTTCCCGGTGACCTCCTCCTGCGCGGTGTAATCGAGCAGGTCGTCTGCCACCTGGAAGGCCATCCCCATCCGTTCGCCGAATTGGCGCATCGGCTGTCGGAACCGGGGGGCGCCCGCGAGCGCCCCCATCTCACAGGCCGCGCCGACCAGGGAGGCCGTCTTCGCCAAGATCAACCGCCGGTAATCCGCCTCGCTGAAGCTGAGCGCGTCGAACGACGCGAGCTGACGCAGCTCCCCGAGGGTCATCTCATTCGACGCCTGCGTGAAGACCCGCAGGGCCTCGAGATCCCCAAGGCGCACCAACTCCGCGATGGCTTTCGAGAAGAGGAAGTCCCCCATCAGGACAGCGACCTGATGGCTGAAGAGGGCGTTCAGCGTCGGCTGCCCGCGCCGCAAGACCGAATGGTCGACCGAGTCATCGTGAACCACACTCGTCAGGTGCACCAGCTCGCTCACCGCGGCGAGGGGGAGCGCCCGATCCTCAGGCGTCCCCTCGACCGAGGAAGCCAACAAGAGGAGCGTCGGCCGGAAGAGTTTCCCGCGCATCCCCCGGAGGTGGGCGTTCGCCGCCTGGACGATGTCCACATCAGCCTGGACGATACGCCACATCTCATCCGGCACACGGTCGAGCCGGTCCCGGATCGGGGCCTGGATCTCGCGGAGCCCGGACAGGGACGGAGCGAAGGGGAGGGGGGATTCAGGAGTCACGGCGCGGTGCGTTCGAGCGAGGAGAGACGAGCGACGACGTCACGGAAGCGCCCATCGACGGCGAAGACCCTTTGATAATAACGTCGCGCGTCCTCTGGGGCGCCTAGGAATTCCGACACCTGCCCCAACAGAAATAGGACCCCGATGAGCTGCGGGTCCGATACCCCGGGCTCTGTGAGGGCCCGCTCGAGGATCGCCTGCCCGACCGCGTGCTGCTCCTTGTCGATGAAGCAGCGGCCCAGCGCCTCGAGCGCGCGCAGACGGTGGCCCGCCGAACGCAGCGCCTTCTGAAACGCACCGATCGCGTCATCGATGAGCCCCATCTCGCGGTACGCCACACCGAGTTCGTAGTGTGCGGCGTGGTCCGCATCGGCCACCTGCGCCGAGATCCCCTGCGTGAATCGCGTGAGCATCCCCTGAAAATCCACCGGACGCGCCTCCGCCGCCGACGGCTCAGCGACGACGATGCGCGTGCTCCCCCGCTCGATGCTCTCCTTGAGCCAGTCGCCAAGGGAGACGAGCCCATCGTCCGCTCCATCGCTGGTCGGAGCGGGTTGCACCTGAGACATGCGTGACGTGCGCGTCGCGTCTGATGGTCGCGGCGACGCCGCGGGGGCGGGAGACGCGGGCACCGAGACGGGGCCGAGGGCGGCGAGCGCGGTATGGGCGCGCGGGTCATCGGGATCGATCGCGAGCACCCGTTGAAAGACCGCGGAGGCCCGCGACGGCGCGCCGCTGCGGACGAGCGCATCGCCCAGATCCAAGAAGGCGCCCGTGAGACGCGGCGCATCACCGGCGACCGACGCCACCTCCACGCGGCGCTGATGGTAGCGTACGGTGTCCGGCGCGACACGCACCAGCTCCTCCGCGAGGGAGGCCATGCTCGCCGCCTCCCCCTGTTCCTGACAGAGCGTCAGCGCCTGTTCGATCTCCGCGAGCCCCTCCTCGCGTCGCCCCGCGTCCAGCAAGGCCTCGCCATAGGTCCGACGCAACAACCAGTCGCGGGGGCCCTTCCGAACCTGTGCCGCGAGCGAATCGACCGTCGGCGCAAGGGCGACCGAGGTCACTCGACGCGCTGGCATCTCCGCGCCAACCCCTCCGAGCGGTGGTGCCGCCTGCGACTCCTCGAACCCCGGGAGATCGATCAACGAGATCGGCTCCACGCCCTCCGGATCGATGAGCGGGAGATCTGCGATCGGGGAGGATGGCGCCTCCACGATCGGCGCGGTCGCTGCGAGGACGTCATCGGGGTCAGCGACCGCGTCGGCGGACTGGACCGCCGCGCTCTGCCCGGGGTCCGGCGGGAGCTCACCGAGCAGACCCGTGCCCTCGAACCCATCCAGCAATCCCCCGCCCGACCAGGGGGCGTCGATCGGCGTCAGCGCTTCCAATCCGAACTCGGATTGCGCGGGGGCCGGCTGCCCGAGGAACCCACGCTCCGGCGGTGGCAACAGGAGCTCGTGCTCCTCTACTGCTTGGCTGGCGAGCATGACCCCGCCATCGAAGACCCCGGTCGGTCGCGGCAGGTTGGCCGCCCCGACATCGAGAAAGACGAGGCCGTCCGCCGAGGCCATCCGATCCTGTTGCACCACCCGCAGCTCCGCCTCGGGATCGATCGCTCGAATCCGCGCGACGACGACGTCGGCGTCCGGGATCCGGCCCAGCCGCGTGAGCTGCGCATGCGCGAGCTGGAGCTGCTCGATCGCCTCATCCATGCGGTCGGCATTGGCGAGTTGGTCGGCGAGCATGACCCGCACATCACTCTCTTCCGGGACGAGATCGGCGTACTCCTTGAGGGCACGGAAGGCTTCCTCGAGATCGCCCATCTGCTGCGTGCGATTGGCGTACTCGACGAAGTTCTGTCGCGCCTCGACCCGGAATCCCTTGGACGCCAGGATCCGTCCCAGCTTGTAGTAGACCACGGTGCGCCCAGGGGAGTGGCGCAGGATCTTGTTGCAGAGGGCGATGGCCGGGTTGTAGAACCCCCCCTCCGCATAGTGGTCGACCGCGCGCTCCCACATCGCGACCGCGTCCGTCGTCTCGCCGGACTTGAGGAGCAGGTCGCCGAGTCGATTGTAGAGCGGGATGTCGATCGGGTCGGCCTCGCCATTCTCGAACATGTCGACGATCTCGCGATACGCGACGATGGCGAGCGCCAGATCCTTGCCCGCCTCGAGATCGGCCGCGCGACGCTTGAGCTTGGCGATATCGGTCACGAGGCAAAGCTAGCGGCCGAACCGCTGACAGGACAAGCGTTTGACTCGCTCGCTCCCGGCGCGTGCACCAATGGTCGTTGCGTCAGCCGACGTGTGCGGGATGGCCCCCGACCCAGGTGCGCACACAGCGCCGATCGCCATACCAGTAGGGGATCTCTCGGTGATCCCGCAGGTCGAAGAGCGCGAGGTCGGCCTGGAAGCCTGGTGCGACCTGACCGATCTCGTGTGCGAGTCCCAGGGCTGCCGCCCCATTCACCGTGGCGGCGACGAAGGCCTCCGCCACATTCAGCCGGAGCTGGCTGACCCCGAGCGTGAGGACCAATGGGAAATTCACCGTCGGGCTCGTCCCGGGATTGAAGTCCGAGGCGAGTGCCACCGGGACGCCCGCCTCGATGAGCGCTCGCGCCGGCGCCTGCTTCGGACGCCCGAGAAAGAGCATCGTCCCCGGGAGGAGGGTGGCGATGGTCTGCGATGCCGCGAGCGCGCGGATCCCCTGCTCCGAGATCGCCGCGAGGTGATCCGCGCTCGTCGCCCCGAGCTCCGCGGCGAGCTCGGCGGCTGCCCCGTTCTCGAGCTCATCGGCGTGCAGCTTGAGCTGGAGACCCGCGGCCCGTGCCGCGGTCAGAATCCGACGCGTTTCCTGCGTCGTGTACACCCCAGGCTCACAGAACACATCGCAAAACCGGGCGAGCCCCTCCGCCGCGACGGCGGGGATCATCTCCTGCGTCACCACATCGAGGTACGCGTCACGGGTCGCGGCGCTCTCGCGATGCTCGAGCGGGACCTCATGCGCCCCGAGAAAGGTCGGGACGAGACGCAGCGGGAGATCGGACGCCAGCTGCCGGATCACCCGGAGGGTGGTGAGCTCCGCTTCGAGCGAGAGGCCGTAGCCGGACTTGATCTCGACGGTGGTCGTCCCATACGAGGCGATGCGCCGGAGGCGCTCGGCGGCCAGCGTCCGCAGCGCCTCTGGGGTGCGGCTCCGCAGATCACGCACCGAGGCATGGATCCCCCCGCCCCGACGGGCGATCTCGAGATAGCCGATCCCCGCCGCGCGCATCTCCTGCTCCTCGTAGCGCGCCCGACCGAAGATCGCGTGCGTGTGCGAATCGACGAACCCGGGGGTGAGCACCCCGTTCCCACAGTCGATGACCTCGGCCGTGGGGTGGGCCGCGCGAAGCTCCGCATCAGGCGCGACGGCTTGGATGGTCCCGTCTGATGCGATGGCGACCCCGACGCGGTCCCGCACCGCGGCCTCGGACTGCTCCGGGCCACGACGAGCCCGCGCCGGACCGGCACAGGTCACCACCTGCGATGCGTTGAGGAAGAGCTGGGTCATGGGGAGGCCACCAGATCGTGGAAGCGGTTCAGTTGCAGCGGGGCCTGCGCCTCCCCGCGACACGCATAGAAGCAGCGATCACAGGCGATCGGCTCGTACCCGCGATAATCGCGCCAATGGCCGTCGGTTGGGAAATCGGGACACCGACGGATCCCACCGTAAGGGTCGATATGTACGGTGTCCTGCCCGGACTGACAGGGGGCCTGCAACACACCGGCCACCCAGCGCGGGATCTGCGAGAGGTAGTGATCGGAGTTGGAGATAGTCCCACGACGGCGGCGCTTGAATGCCAGGAGCTCGGCGACGAGGGCTCCGACGCGCTGGTGATGGGCCGGGCCGAGCAGGTGATCGCGGTTCCCATTCTTGAAGTCGGTGTAGACCGAGAGATTCACCCCGACGCGCATGGCCTCCGCCGCCCGTACGATCGGCATGATCTCGTCGAGGTTGTCGTCCTTGATCACGGTGTTGAAGCGCACCGTCATCCCCTCGGATCGGATCCGCTCCGCCGTCGAGAGGATCTTCGCGGTGAGTCCCGGGATCCCTCGGGCCTGCGCATGTCGGTCGTCGAGATAGTCGAGCGAGATCCCGAACTGACCGATCCCCGCCTGCCAGAGCGATCGCGCGCGCTCGAGACTCAACATCGCCCCGTGCGTGAGCACCGTCATCCACACGGGGGAGACGGCCTGATGCACCCCATGCACGAGTTCCTCGAGGTCAGCTCGGAGGAGGGGCTCCCCGCCCGTCCAGGTGATCATCATCGGATCGAAGGCGACGGCGGCATCCACGAAGGAGCGCAGCTCCTTCGCCTTCATCTCCGAGGACGTCTTCCAGTAGTCACAGAACGGGCACCGGGCATTGCACCGCATCGTGACCTCGAAGTTCACGAGGACGGGTCGCCGCTGCAGCCGCAGTCGCGCGTACTTCAGACTGAACGGCAGGAGGTGCCAGGGGCGGAAGCGTGCGCTCAGCAATGGAGCGAGGGGAGTTGGATCCCTTCGCGAACGGCCGTCTCCCGCGCGATCTCGTATCCGGCATCGGCATGCCGAGCGACCCCGATGCCAGGGTCGTTGGTCAATACGCGCTGCAGGCGCTCGCGCATGGCGGGCGTCCCATCCGCCACGATCACCTGCCCCGCATGCAGCGAGTTGCCGATCCCCACGCCCCCGCCGTGGTGGAAGCTGACCCAGCTCGCCCCACTCGCCACGTTGAGCAAGGCATTGAGGATCGCCCAATCGGCGATCGCATCACTGCCATCCTTCATCGCCTCGGTCTCACGGAAGGGCGAGGCTACGCTCCCGGTGTCGAGGTGATCGCGTCCGATCACGATCGGCGCGGCAACCTCCCCGCGCGCCACGAGATCGTTGAGCGCCATCCCGAACTTCGCGCGCGCCCCCTGCCCGAGCCAGCAGATGCGCGCCGGCAATCCTTGGAATTGGATGCGCTCGCGCGCGAGAGTGATCCACCGTTTCAGATGGTCGTCCTCGGGGAACATCTCGAGCACGAGCGCGTCGGTCCGGGCGATGTCCTTGGGGTCGCCCGAGAGCGCGGCCCACCGGAAGGGCCCCCTCCCCTCAGCGAAGAGGGGCCGGATGTACTCCGGCACGAAGCCGGGGATGTCAAAGGCGTTCGTGACCCCCGCATCGAGCGCGACGGTCCGGATGTTGTTCCCGTAGTCAAAGGCGATCGCGCCGCGCCGCTGCATCGTGAGCATCGCCTCCACATGGACGACGGCGCTTTCGGTGGAGTGGCGCAGATAGGTCGCTGGATCGGCGACGCGCAGGGCATTTGCCGCGGCGAGGGTCATCCCGTGCGGCACATAGCCATTGAGCATGTCGTGGGCGGACGTCTGATCTGTGACCACATCCGGGATGTCGCCTCGTGCGATGAGCGCCGGCAGCACGTCGGCTGCGTTCCCGACCAACCCGACGGAGATCCCGCGCTTCGCTGCCTGCGCCTCACGCACCCAGCGCATCGCCTCGTCGATATCGTGCGTGATCCGATCGCAGTAGCCGGTGTCGACGCGCTTCTGGCTCCGCGCGGGATCGACGTCGATTCCCAGGAAGGCGGCGTCATGCATGGTGGCCGCTAGGGGCTGCGCCCCGCCCATCCCACCGAGGCCCGCGGTGAGCACAAAGCGCCCTGCGAGCGACCCACCAAAGTGCTGGCGCGCTACCGCGCCGAAGGTCTCGTAGGTCCCCTGCACGATCCCCTGCGAGCCGATGTAGATCCACGACCCCGCCGTCATCTGACCATACATCATGAGCCCCTTTCGCTCCATCTCGCGGAAGTAGTCCCAGGTGGCGAAACGGCCAACGAGGTTCGAGTTCGCGATCAGGACACGCGGGGCGTGCGCATGCGTCCGAAACACCGCCACGGGCTTCCCGCTCTGGACGAGCAGGGTCTCATCCGATTCCAACGCCCGCAAGGAACGGACGATATCGTCGAACGCCTGCCAAGTCCGCGCCGCGCGCCCCGTGCCCCCGTAGACCACCAGATCATCCGGCCGCTCGGCGACCTCCGGATCGAGGTTGTTCATGAGCATGCGCAGGGCGGCTTCCTGTTCCCAGCCCTTGCAGGAGATCTCGGGACCGCGCGGAGCGCGGACGGGACGTGGCTGTGACATAGGGAGAAGTTAGTGCGCGGGGGAGGCGAAGCGCCCGTCCGCGATCGCGCGAGCCAGGCGTTCCATGTCGGGGCCCAGGACCCGATCGGCGGTCAATGACGGGACCAATGTGCGAATCGCGCGGTGCGCCGCTTCGACCGCTGGGCTCCCGCGGAGTGGCCGGCGGTAGTCGATGCCCTGGGCGGCGCACATCAGCTCGATAGCAAGCACCTGTTCCACATTGCGGAGCAGCCGCCGCAGCTTGGTCGCCGCCCCCATCGCCATCGGGACGACATCCTCCTTGCTCCCATCGGTCGGGATCGAGTCGACACTCGCCGGGTGCGCGAGCCCTTTGCACTCGCTGGTGATCGCGGCGGCGGTCACCTGCGCCATCATGAACCCCGAGCTCACCCCGGCGGTGGGTGTGAGGAAGGGAGGGAGTCCCTCGTTGAGGTCGGGGTGCACGAGCCGGTCGATCCGTCGCTCACTCATGACCGCGAGATTGGTCATGACGATGGCGAGGAGATCCAACGCGAGCGCGACCGCCTGGCCGTGGAAGTTGCCGCCGGAGAGCATCGTCCCGTCATCGAAGACGAGGGGATTGTCCGTCGCCGCGTTGAGTTCCGTGGCGATCACCCGCTCGGCGAATTCGATCGCCTCGAGGATCGGTCCGTGCACCTGCGGCATGCAGCGGAGCGCGTAGGCATCCTGCACCCGCGTGTCCCCGTCGCGGTGCGACTCGCGAATCTCACTCCCCCGGAGCAGGTCGAGGAGGAGCGCCGCTGAGGTCTGCTGTCCCACCTGTCCTCTCGCGGCATGGATGCGGGGGTCGAAGGCCGTCGGCGTCCCGAGGAGCGCCTCGAGCGACATCGCACCTGCCACATGCGCGGTGACCCAGGCCCGACGAGCCGCCGTCACCGCCAGTGCTGCGACGGCGGTGTGCGCTTGGGTGCCGTTGATGAGGGCGAGCCCCTCCTTCGGACCGAGGGTCATCGGCGCGAGGTGGTGCGCCGCGAGCACCTCCGCCGCCGACCCGCGCCCAGCCGGATGGTTCAGCTCTCCCTCTCCGATGAGGGCAAGGGCGAGATGCGCGAGTGGGGCCAGATCCCCGCTCGCGCCGACCGACCCCTGCTCCGGGATATCGGGCCAGCACCGTGCATTGAGCATCCCACAGAGCAACTCGGCGAGCTCCGGACGCGCCCCGCTGAACCCCTTCGCCAGCACGTTCGCACGTAAGAGCATCATGGCGCGTACCTCGGCCTCAGGGAGTCTCGGCCCCACCCCCGCGGCATGGCTGCGCACGAGATTCACCTGCAGTTGCGCGAGCTGATCCGCAGGGATGGCGACGTCGGAGAGCTTCCCGAACCCCGTGGTGACGCCGTAGACCGCCTCTCCACGCGCGGCGATGCCCTCCACCACGGTGCGGGTCGCCCGCATCCGAGCCACCGCCGTGGGAGCGATGGTGACCTGACGTCCCACCGTGGCGACCTCAACGACATCGGTGATGGCGAGGGAGGCCCCGTCGAGGATCAGCGGGAGCGTCGGCATGGGGTGCGCCGTCATGGGGTACGGAGTCCTGCTCCCGGGGGGCGGAACGTCTGGCGATCGTAGTCGAGCTTGATCTCCGGTTGCGCCTTGAGGGAGATGAAGAAGGTGAAGGCGAAATTCCCGTTCGGGGCCTGCGTGAAGCCAAAGACCGCGCGCCAATCGTGCAGCTCCCGCTGCAACGACACCACCTGGCTGGCGAACTCACTGCGCACCACGTCGTAGGTCGTGCTCCACGACCCCGCCCACCGCGGCGTGAGATTGAAGGTCGTGCGGATCCCGACGGAGGTAGTCGGCGGCACCCGGAAGAAGGTGGCCCCGGAGGGGCCGGCCGTCTGCGCGACCTGCGTCGCCGCCGAGCGCTCCGCCTGGAAGACGCAGGTATCGTACTGCGGGAAGCCGAGCAGGGCCTGGCACTGCAGGGTAGGATCGAAATCGACGATGCGCCCACCGACTGGCGGACGTTGGCGCTGCGAGCTCACCGTGAAAGCGGCGGTGAATCCCTGCCCCGTCGGGATCTCTTGGATCCCCCCGCGCGTCCGTGTGCCGGTGGTGGCCCCCATGCCGTTGAGCGAGCCCGCCGCGGAGATCAGCCCGCCCCCCATGGGGCTCGTCGATGCCATCGGTGATGGACCGGTCCGCGACGCCCCCATCGAGATGCCGAAGAGCTTCGCGATCGCTTGGACGATGCTCGAGTTGGCATCGAGGTTGAAGGAAGCGCGCACCGCCTCGCGGTAGGGATCGAAGCTGGCCGAGTCGCTGAGGAGATCACCCTGGAAGAGCGAGTAGTCGACCCCGAGATCGAACCCCGGGAGGAGATCGGAGCGGAAGGTGTAGCCAAAGCGGTCGGTCGCGAACCCGGTCTTCCCAGTCGCACGCCGTCGCTCGAAATCGTACGCGATCCCGGTGAACTGGATCGTCGCGACCTTCACCTTCTTCCCGCCATCCGCCGAGAGATCCGTGGAGTCCTGCGGCACGCGGAGCTTGGCCTCGATATTCGTGGTGAGGCCGAGCGACACGCGATTCTGCGCGAGGGAGCCGAGGTAGCCGGCGCGCGTGCGGCCTGTGGCGGCGAGGAAGGCATCGGGGACCGATGCCTCCGGGGAGAACGAGTAACTCAGCGTCGGCGAGATCGCGTGCCGGAACCGCTGCACGGGGCCGAAGCCAGGCAAGAGGGCGTAGATGGTGGGCGAGACCCCGACGCCGTAGGACAACCGCTTGCGCTGCGTGACCCACGCCCCATTGGAACGAAAGGTCCGCACGGCGAATCCGCCGGGATCGACGTTCGACGCCGTCACGGAGGGGGTCAGGTTCCAGGTCCCCTGCAAAAACTGTGGTAGCCCGATGGAGATGTCGGCATCGAGGCTCGACTCATACGTCTGCTGGAAGACGCGATCGACGCGCACACTGCTGTCCCGCACATCGCGGAGCGTGATGATCTGTGGGTAGTCGAAGACCTGCTGATTGAAGCGGAGCCCGCTCTGGACCTGGAAGTCGAAGATCTTGAATGGGGTGCCGATCGACAGGGTCGTCGTCCCTGTATTCCGCTTGAGGCGGACCGAGTCGAGTCCGGCCGTCGTCTGGAGATAGCGATAGGCGAAGTCGCCGGTCGCATCGAGGTTGTAACTGTTCCGCTGTCCGAACTGCAGACTGGGATTCAGGACGAACCACCGGCCCAGCTCGAGTGGCTTCGACGCGATGTTGAGTGAGGGAAAGTCCTGATCGACCTGGTCGCGACCCGGATACTGCCGACGGGTGCCACCCAGGTTCACCGAGAAGGGCCCTTGCTGCCGCACCAGGTTCATCTGGGAGGCGATCGTCGCCACGGCGGCGAGGGGATTGATGATCGTCTGCCGCTGGATCTGCGTGCTGGTGACGTAATTGAGGTTGGTGTTGATGCGCGTCCGAGAGGAGAACTCCTGGGCATGCGACCAACTGACGGCGGTGTTCTGGTTCCCCGTGCTCAGCGTGTTCTGCGAGAGCGCGAGGGTGCCGGACATGAAGCGATCGAGCCAGCGGTAGCGGATCTCCCCATTGAACCGGGTCCACCCCGGGTCCTGCGCCGTCGCCCGCGCGCTGGAGCGCCAGTCCATGGAGACCTGTGCGTCGATGAAGTCGTTGATCGCGAAGTAGTACCCTAGGTTCTCCACCGTGCGCCGATACGTCGGAGAATTACGCACCAACTCGGCGAATCCCATGCGCGGGGGGATGATCCCCGAGCGGCGCCCGGAGCGGATATCCTGGAAGATGAAGGGGAGCCACATCACCGGCACATCTTGGACGTAGAGGATCGCCGGGCGCGCGACGAGCGTGCTCCCACTCACCCGCTTCAATTCCTTCGCGAGGAAGTGATAGTGCGGGACACTATCGAGGCAGGAGGTGATGACCCCGTCGCGGCCGTAGACGGTATTGCGATCCGCCGCGGTGTCGGAGGCGAACGCCGCGCGATGCGCCATCACGCGCCACTCCTCTCCGGCCTTCGCGATGGTACTGAAGTCGCGGGTGCGGCCTTCCCGGCGTTCCACATCGTAGACCAACTCCTCCTGCCCGATGATGTCATCACCACGCGCGGGATCCCGCATGACGATCGTGTCCCCGCGGGCGGTGACCCGCTTGATGCTATCGCTGTAGGCGATCTGATCCGCCACGAGGAGCGTGGAATCGCGCTGCACCGCCGCGCGCGCGGTGGAATCCCGCTGCAACGTCATGACGCGCCCGGTCGCCTCGAAGCGCATCTGCCCCGCTTGGTATCGCACCGCCGTATAGCCACGCCGCGCCATCAGGGCACGAATGACGCTGTCGTCAGGAGCCCAGGAGACGAGGACCCCGGCGGCAGGGGCGCGAGATACGGAGTCGACGCCGGGACGCCCCTGAGGTGATGGTGAGGGCATGGGCATCCCCGTTCGCATCGGCTCCTGCCCCGCCGGGCGCGGCCGCACCGGCTGTGCCGCGAGCCCGGTCGGCACCAGCCCGCCGACGACGACCACGAGCGCCATGACGGCGCCGATCCGGCGCATCCGACGCCGATAGACGAGCCAGGAGACGATGATACTGACCTCGTACAGACCGTAGAGCGGCACCGCCATCAGGGCGGTCATGATCAGCAGATCCCCCGGGGTCACGACCGCAGAGATCACAAAACTCGCTGCCATCGCGTAGCGCCGGAACTTCGTCATCGCCATCGGCGTGACCAGCCCGATCGCGGTCAACGCCAAGACCACGACCGGCAGCTGCGAGATCGCGCCAAAGGCCAAGCAGGTCGTGACCATGAAGCCGAAGACATCGCGCGCCGTGAAGAGGGGCTGAAGCGAGGCGGACTGCATCCCCACCAGCACCTTGAAGATGATCGGCAGCACGAAGCGCCACGCGACATACACCCCCGTCCCGAAGAGGGCCGTCGCCCCCAGGAGCACCGGGAGCATGAGCCGCTTCTCGTGGGGATGGAGCGCGGGTGAGAGGAAAGACCAGACGTGATACCCGACGACCGGCAGCGAGCAGACGAGGCCCACGGCGAAGGCGACTTTGAGACTGATCGAGAAAGGGTCGAGGGGATGCGTGACGACGAGCTTCCCCTCCGGGAGGTAGGGCATCACGGGGGCGGCCAGCCACCCGATCACATCGAACTCAGGGCGCATGACGATGACCAGCGCCCCCATCATGCAGAGCAGGAGCGCTCCCACGCTCCACATCAGGCGATACCGCAGCTCCTCGAGATGATCGAGGAAGGGCATCTCCGCGGCGGGTCCGGATGTCATGCGCGCACCATGCGGCGAAGGCCTCGACGACGGCGCGTCAGGGGCGCCGCGTCGTCCCGACGAACTGCTCGGAGAGGACCGCCGCCTCTGAGCGCGGATAGCGCTGGATGATCTGCCGATAGAGGACCCGAGCCGGCTCGGTCTTCCCCGCGATGCGCAGCGCCGTCGCGCGCTTGTACAGCGCCGTGGGGGCGCGCTCAGAGTTCGGGTAGCGGACCGCCACCTGCTCGTAGAGCGAGTCGGCCGCCGTCGCATTCCCCTCCGCCGTGAAGGCCTCAGCCATCCCGTACAGCGCATCGGCCGCGAGGTCCGACCGCGGGTACTGCGCCAGCAGCGCACCGAACGCGCTCCGAGCGGACGCGCCGCTCCCTCGTCGCAGTTGATCCTGCCCCATCTGATACAACTGCGCTGGCCCCGGTGTCGCGGACGGCGCGGTCGGCGTACGTGCCGAATCGCGCCCGCCACTCATCGCCCCAGCGGATCCCGCCGCTCGCTCGCCGGCATCCGACTCGAGGTCGGCGCGGAGTTCCTGGATGCGCCGCTGCGACTGCCCGGTGAGCTCTTGGATCGCGATGAGCTGCGCGCGGACGTTCTGGAGGTCCTCTCGGACATCCCCACGCAACCGCACGACGGTGGCGCTCATGTTGCGCACGGTGTCGTTCGTCGCGCGTAATAGCGTCGCGATCTGCAGGAGCGTGGTATCCATCGCCGCCGCCCGCAGGGAGTCCCGCAGACGCTCGGCCGTCTGCAGGCGACGGAATTCGTCGCGGACCGCGACGACATCGCCTTGCACGACCCGAAGGTCCTGCTGGGTCGCAAGGCAGGCGCCGGCCGTCAGGATGACGACCGGCGCCCAGAACAGCCGGAGGGAAGACCGCAGGGTCACCGCGGCGGGACCCCACCCGCGATGATCTCGAACTCGTCGCGACGGTTCTGCGCCCACGCCGCCTCGGTCGACTCGACGTTCAACGGACGCTCCTCACCGAAGGAGACCACGGCGATCCGCTCATCGGCGATCCCGAGGTCGACGAGGTAGCGCTTGGCGGCGGCCGCACGGCGCATGCCGAGCGCGATGTTGTACTCGTCAGAGCCCCGCTCATCGGTATGCCCGGCGACGCGGATCCGCACCGACGGATTCGCTTGGAGGAAGGCCAGCTTCGCGTCGAGGGTCGCCCGAGCTTCCGCGCGCAGATCCGACTGGTCGTAGTCGAAGAAGATCATCTCCGTCAGGACCGCCCGCGGGTCCGATGTCGAGAGATCCCGGCCGGCGACGGTCCCGGTCGCACCGGCGAGCCGATCGCCTACTGCTGAGGTGGCGGCGCCCGCAGCCGGCGCGGCAGGGACGGGGGCGGCGGGCGCTGGCGCGGGAGCCACAGGGGCCGCGGTCGGCGCCGCCGGCGAGGCCACCGCAGGGGCCGACTCAGGCGTCGGTTCGGTCTTCGGCGTCACACCCTTGCACGCCGCAAGGGAGAAGAGCGCGACAGCGACCACCGGAAGAGTGCGACGAGCGGTCATGGGAGCCTCTCCAAATCGAGGAGTGAGAAGGGGGAAAGATAACCGAGTCAGGGGGTGCTCAGGAGCCGCGGGGACCATGCCCCCATGCGAGTGGCCACCCCTCGGGTGAGTTGCCGCACCCGCCCCGACTCTATATCCAGTACCCACAACTGCCGCGTTCCGGTCCGCGACGAGGTGAAGACGAGGTGACGTCCATCTGGTGCCCACGACGGATCCTCGTTGATCCCCTCGGTCGTGTACTGCCGGACGGTGCGATCCCGTAGGCTGATCGTGGCGATCTGGAACCGCCCATCGATCTGCGTGGAGAAGGCGACGAATCGCCCATCAGGGGACCAAGCCGGATCGGCGCGATAGGGGGCGTCGGTCAGCGCGGTCGAGGTCAGCAGCTCCGGGTTCGCCCCATCGGCATCGGTGAGATAGATCTCGTTGCGTCCCAGGCGGGAGGTCGTGAACGCGATCCGCCGGCCATCGGGCGCAAAGGTCGGCTGTGCGTTGGTCGATCCGCGACCCACGGTGACGCGCAGGGGGGGCTCCTCCCACGCGCCGACCGGCACGAGGTACAGGTCGGTCCCCGACTCCCCCGCCGCGAAGGCCAGCCACTTCCCATCCGGAGAGAAGGCCGGCGAGAGGCTGAGGGGAGCGGAGGTCCGCACCCGCTGCTCCTCACCTGAGGTCAGATCCCGCACCACGACGGAGGTCCCGTCATCCCGCATCCGAGCAAAGGCGATCGATCGACCGTCCGGATGCCAGGCGGGCCCGAGCGCCGCCCCCACCCCAGCGACCATCTGTTCGTTCACCCCATCGCTATCGATCTGCCAGAGCGCGCCACCTCGGACGAAGAGGACACGAGTTGCCGCAATCCCCGAGGTCCCCGTGACCCACGCCTCGACCCGATCCGCGATCGCGTGCACCGCGAGACGCCAAGCGGGGGAATATCGCGGCCCTGGCAACGGGAATCGCTGGGCCTCCTGCGCCTGTCCCGCCACGACATCGTGGAGGGTGACCAGCACGCTCCCATCGGCCTGTAGCACGAGCTGCAACACCCCCGCCGCACCCAGTCGCGCATACAGCGGATAGTTCAGTCGGCCGGTGGGGGGAACCACACCGGAATCGGGAGAGATGACCGTCAGCCGATGCCCGAACTCCAGATCACGCGCGATGATGCGCCGCACCGAATCCGCATCCACGCCACGCACGGGGAGGAGATAGATCCCAGGCTGCGTACCCGGGGTGTAGGTGAGACCAATCCGAACGCCGGGTTCCTGTGCGACGACGGTCTGCGGCGCAGCACTGACGCCCAGAAGCGCCAGCAGCGCGACCATCCGCAGGGCGCGCCCCCACGTTCCACCCCTCATCGCAGCCGTGCCGGGTCGAAGCGAAAGGTCACCGGCAGGATGTCATCACCAAACCCGGAGGGTAGCGGACCAAAGCGTCCCCTCGCCGCCTCGACCGCCCCTTCCGCCTCCACGTCGAACGCGAAGTTCCCACTCCGCTCCACGAATCGGAATCCCGACACACTGCCGTCTCGGTGGATGAAGAAAAGCACCTCGGCGGTCAGCGCCCCCGGGTTGCGTGGCCGAAAGTTCAACGCGATCTGTCGCACGATGTTCTGTAGATAACCGGGGAACGGGAACTGGATCCCCTCGGTGCGGACCATCGCGACATCGGACCCAGTCCCACCGACAGCGCCACCGCCGGCCGTCGGAGCGCGCGACACCGGCGCCGCCTTCGTTGGCGCTGCTGTCGACGGCGTGGCGCGCGTCGGCGTCTTCGCGGTCGGGGCCTTGATCGGCGCGGTCTTGCCGGGATCGGTGCGCTCAGGGCGGGACGGCGTCGGGGCAACCTCCGCGGGCCGCGCGGGCTCGGGAGCTGCTTCGCGCACGACCCCAGCCGCCCGCTCACCCGCCGGTGCGGCGACGAGGGTCACGGCGTACATCGTGGGGAGCGCGGGGGGCGCCGAGGTGCGCACGACGAGCAACGCGAACCCGGCGAGCAGGTGCACGACCGCCGAGATCGCCAAAGGACCACGCAGCTCCGGAGCCCCGCGGAGCGCATGACTCACTTCTCGACGTCCTCCGGCTCCGTCACGAGCCCGACATCACCGACCCCCGAGGCTCGCATGATCGCCAGGACCCGGACCACCTGGCCGTAGTCCGCCCGCTGATCGGCGCGGAGATAGACGCCCCCCTGCCCCGACTTCTCCGCCAAGGCGCGGAACATCCCCCGGAACTCCCGGAGCGAGACGCGCACGTCGTCGAGATAGATGCGCCCATCCCGGGTGATGGACACCACGAGGGGCTGCTTCGCATCCAGCGGACGCGCTTCGGCCCGCGGGAGTGAGACATCCACGCCCCCCTGCATCATCGGGGCCGTGATCATGAAGATGATCATCAGGAGCATCATCACATCGATCAGCGAGACGACGTTGATCTCCGCATTGAGGGGCGTCCGCTCCCCGCGGGCGCGGCGTCGCATCCTAGAGCCGTCCCTCGCGCGCGATGAGCGCGATCACTTCCGTGCCGAAGGCGTCGAGCTCGCCATCGAGGCGGTTCAGTCGTGCGGCAAAGATGTTGTACCCGAAGTAGGCGGGGATGGCGACGGCGAGGGCGAAGGCCGTCGCGACGAGCGCTTCGGCCACACCCGGCGCGACCGCCGCAAGGTTCCCCGACCCGCCGCGCGCGACGCCGAGGAACGCGCTGATCACGCCGAGCACCGTGCCGAGCAGTCCGAGGAGCGGGCTCACCGAGCCGACCATCGCCAGAAAGGGGATGTAGGTCCCCAACCGATCACGCTCGGTGTTGGTCTCCGCATCCAGCACGAGGCGCAGCGCCTCGACCTGCGAGGCCGAGAGCGCATCACTCCGCTGCCCAGCTCCCCCCGTCCGCAGATCATCGAGGAACCGGACCGCCCGTTGCAGGATGCGCGGGTGCGCGCCCTCCTCCCCGCGCACGAG
This sequence comes from Gemmatimonadota bacterium, assembly GCA_041178365.1. GTDB lineage: Bacteria > Gemmatimonadota > Gemmatimonadetes > Gemmatimonadales > Gemmatimonadaceae > Pseudogemmatithrix. Next base: position 20,611 of record JBEGVM010000148.1, read on the forward strand.
GAGGAGCCCCTCCGCTTCACTGAACGAGCGACACCCGCTGAACTCCGCCTGGAACTCCCGACCCGCGCGCTCCACTGCTCGGAAAGTGCGCCACTTGGAGAGCATCACAGCCCACGAGAGGAGGGAGAGCACGCCGAGGACGGCGAGGACGGTGAGGGTGACGCCTGAGCTCGCGAGAATCAGCTCGATCGGCGACGAGGGGACGGCTGCCGTCATTTGCGCAATGATCACTGAGTGTTGAACCAGTCGAAGGTCCGGCGAAGCCCCTCATCCAACGACATCGCGGGGCTCCACCCAAGGTCGGCGCGTGCCTTATCGATACACACGACCGATCGACGTTGTTCACCAGCGCGTGGGGGCGCATGCTCGACTGGGACACGCCGACCCGTGCCACGCATCAGCGCCGCCGCCAGCTCGAGCACCGAGGTCTCGATCTGCGTGCCGAGGTTGAAGGCCCGCACATCCACCGTCCCCGCCGGGAGTACCGGAAGCGCCACGGCACGGAGATGCGCGCGCGCGACATCACCCACATAGACGTAGTCACGGGTCTGCCCGCCATCGCCGAAGACGGTGAGAGGCGTCCCCGCGCGGAGGCGCTGACAGAAGATCGCGACGACCCCCGCCTCCCCATGCGGATCCTGGCGCGGGCCGTAGACGTTCGCGAAGCGAAGGGCGACGTAGTCGAGCCCATGGATCCGCGCGTAGTAGCCGAGGTAGAGCTCCACGGCGTACTTGGCGATCCCGTACGGGGAGTCGGGATTCTTCTCGAAGGTCTCGAGGTTGGGCGGCGTGACGAGATCGCCGTAGACCGCGCCGCCGGTCGAGGCAAAGACGAATCGCGTCTGGCGCCCCGAGGCGCGCATCGCCTCGATCAGGTTGAGCGACCCCTTGATATTCACGTCGGCGTCGAAGCCAGGTTCGGCGACGCTCTTCCGCACATCCATCTGCGCGGCGAGATGGCAGATCAGATCGAACCCGCCCTCTCGGACACAGCGGGCCGCCTCGGCGGACCGGATGTCCGCGTGAACGAAGGTCGCAGCCGCAGGAACCTGGGTGCGCTTCCCGCTCGAGAGATCATCAATGACGGTGACGGACCAGCCGTCAGCGAGGAGGGCATCGGCGACGTGGGAGCCGATGAAGCCCGCTCCCCCGGTGATCAGTGCGCGTCGTGAAGTCATCCCTGAAAGATAGGGAGTGCCGAGTGGCGCGCGGGAGCGCTTAGGGGAGCCGCGCCGTGACCCGCCCCGTGGTCCCGACGGCGATCGCGCCATCGACCTGGCTCAGCAGGACGGCGCTCGCCCCGGCGCGGGTGACCCGTACGACCTGGGCCACCGCGAGATCGACGGGGTCCGGCATCGGCGCGCGACGCCGCGACGGCCGGTCTTGCTTCACCAGCGTGACCTGATCGCCGACCCGCAGACCATCCCCCGACCCCTTGGCCAGGAGGATCGCGGCGCCCGGGGCCGGAAGGAGCGCATTGTCTGCAATCCACAGCACCGCGGTGGTCGGGCCCGCTGTGAGACGGGTGGGTACCGAGTCGGTCACCTCGGCTGGACTCCAGCTCGGGACCACCACGTGGTCCTCCTCGACCTGATCGAACTTCGTCACCAGCTCAGCGACCCCACCGGCCGAATCCGAGACGACGCGGAGGAGCCCGGTGGGGATGGCGACGCGGCCGATGCCCTTGAGGGTCGGGCCGTATCGCAGGGTCAGCAACGTCATGCCAGCCGAGACCGTGCTCCCTCGCGGGAGGACGAGCCGAACCCGATCATAGAGCTGCACGACCCGAGTCGAGGAGACGGCCGTTCGTGCGGTCGATCGCACCGGGGGCAACACCAGGCGCCCAGCCCCCTCGAGGCCGCCGAGGCTGACGAGAAACGGGACCCGCTCCGCCTCTCGACGACGTGCCGCCCAGAGTGAGGCGGGATCGCCGCCGATGACCCGCGGCGCTCCCGCGGGCGCAGCCGTACGCGCGGCGGCGCCACCCGGGGTGCCACTCTGGGCGCCACTCTGGGCGCCAGCGGCTGTTGCTGATTGCGGCGCTGCGCTCGCTGGTCCGGTCTCCACCGGCGCCGCCGGCTCACCCGTGATCAGGAGCACCCACCCCGGTTCGATCAGATCGGGGTCTTGGATCAGTGCGGAGTTCTTGCGGAAGATCTCCGGCCAACCGAACGGATTGCCGAGGTACTTGGCCGCGAGCCCCCACAGGGTATCGCCTCGCTTGACCGTATGCGTGACGGCGGGGACCTCCCCACTCGGGGAGGTCCCCGCCCCCGTCGCCTGCGCCCCGATGCCCTCAGGGCCGCCGCAGAGGACCGCAGCGCCCAGGAGCAGCGCGCGCAGACGACGTCGCGTGGTCATCCGATCAGAACGGCAGATCGTCGTCGCCGTCCATCGCCGCCGGGAACTCCTCGAAGCCATCTGAGGCGCCCTCCGACTTCGCGCCAGCCGCCGCCCGCATCGGCCGGCCCTCACCTTCCCCACCGCGACCGCCACCGAGGAGGACGATCTCGCGCACGTTGATCTCGGTCACATAGCGCGTCTGCTTGTCCTTGTCCTCGTACTGCCGATACTCGACGCGCCCCTCGACGAAGAGCTTGTCGCCCTTCTTCACATAGCGCTCGATGATGTCGGCGAGACCGGTGCCCTTGGCGTTCCACGCCACGCACTTGTGCCACTCGGTCTTCTCCTGCTTCTCCCCGCTCGCCGAATTCCACTGCCGGCTGGTCGCGAGGGAGAACTGTGCCACCTTGTTCCCGCCGCCCGTCGAGCGGATCTCGGGGTCGGCACCCACGTTGCCCACGAGGGTCACCTTGTTCACGCTACGGCTCATGCTGCCTCCTAGTTAGGGTCTGTCCGCGCGCTCACCCTACTGCCGTCCCGCGGCCGCCGTCGCATCGGAAACACCTGCCCATAACCTAATCGCCGCCGCCCACGGGCGCCCGTCGCATCAGGACCGCATCCTCGGGAGGTGCCGTGTAGTACCCCCGCCGCCGGCCCACGGGGAGGAATCCCTGGCGACGGTAGAGGGTCTGGGCGGCGATGTTGCTCGCGCGGACCTCGAGGAAGACGGTGTCCCCGCCGTCGGCATCGAGTGCTCGGAGGACCTCAGCGAGCAGGGCATCCCCTATCCCCTGACGACGCCGAGCGGGATGCACCGCGAGGTTCAGCAGCTCCGCCTCCGGCCCAACCCGCCGGAGGATGGCGTATCCCACGACCTCGCTGCCCACCTCTGCAACAACGCACCGATCGGTCGGCGAGCTGATCGTCTCGGCGAGCATCGCCGCACTCCAGGGATCGGAGAAGCTGGCCTGCTCGATGGCATGGATGGCCGTGAGATCGTTCAGGTCCGCCGTGCGCGCGCGACAGAGTGACGCACGCAACGGACGCCCATGCGCCGCCTCCCACTTCACCTGCGCCTCCGCCAATCGCCCATAGAGCGGTTCCCATCCCGGCAGGTCAACCGGCCCGAGGGTCCGCGCGAGCGAGAGCACCCCCACCGCCTCTCGCGCATGGGGCATGGCTTCGTGGGCTGTGTCGCACGCCCCTGCGGGGAGACAGCCGAGCTGCTCCACCGTGGTGATGCGGCCCTGCGCATCGCGGTGGAGGACCGCGACGTAATACTCCCCGCGGAGCGCGTCGAGACGCACCGGCGTGGTCCCTGACGGTGTCGGAGTGAGCGCGAGCGACGGGACGGCGAAGAGGGGAATCTCGCGGCCCTCGGCCAGCCCCTTGGCGATCGCGCCGACGACGCGGAGCGCGGTGAAGCTGCCTGGCCCCGCGCCGACGAGGATCCCCTGCAGGTCAGGGAGCGCGACGCCGGCACGCTCGAGCGTGGCGAGCACGGCGGGGAAGAAGCGCTCCTCCTCCATGCTCCGCATCTCAACCGTCTCCTCGACGACGAGCGCACCCCCCTGCAGGACTGCGACGGTGCCGGCGCCCGTCGCGGCATCCATGACGAGAACCGTGCCGTCGAGCGGATGGCGCGCGACCTCAGGCGCTGGAGCGATGGCGTCCGACCTCACCAGGTCACCCGTCGGTGCGAGGGATCGGTCGGGAGATGTGCGAGCTGGATCCGCTGCACCTCATGCGGCAACCACTTCCCCGCCCGCTCCGGCCACTCGACGACCACGAGCCCATTCGCCCCGAGCATCTCATCCCAGCCGATCGGCGCGAGCTGTTCGGGGCGTTCGAGCCGATACAGATCGAAATGATGGAGCGGACCGCGTGGGGCGGCATACGCGTGCACGATCGCATAGGTGGGACTCGTGACCTCCACCGAGACCCCCCATCCACGCGCGATGGCCTGCGCGAGGGTGGTCTTCCCTGCGCCGAGGTCGCCCTCCAGCGCGAGGATGGTGCCCGGCTCGGCCGCCTCCCCGAGCGCATAGCCCCACGCGCGAAGCTCCGCTTCGGAGAGCTCAGCGACGGGCACGGCCGCCCCCGCCACGCTGTGATCCCGAGCCAGGACGTGGGCGCCCCTCGCCCATCGCCGCCTTGAGATCGAACAACTCGTCGCGCAGGCGAGCGGCGGATTCGAAGTCGAGGTTCTTCGCGGCGGTCCGCATCTCCTCCTCCAAGCGCGCGATCAGCCCGGGCAGATCGTCGGTCCCATAGGTCCGTTCCGCTTCGGCGACCTTCTTCCGGGTCTGCCGGGAGGCACGCTCCCCTTCGCGCGCGGCCGTCCCATCACGTGCATCGGCGACGCGGGTCACGATCCGCACCTGGTCCGTGCTCTTGGTCACCCCCCGCGGCGTGATCCCGTGCGCGAGGTTGTGGGCCTCCTGCCGCACGCGTCGGCGCGAGGTCTCGTCGAGACACCGTTGCATCGAGCCCGTGATGCGGTTGGCGTAGAAGATCGCGCGCCCATCCACGTGTCGAGCGGCTCGCCCGACGGTCTGGATGAGCGAGCGATCCGAGCGGAGGAAGCCTTCCTGATCCGCGTCCAGGATCGCGACGAGCGAGACCTCGGGGAGATCGAGCCCCTCGCGCAGGAGGTTGATCCCGATCAGCACATCGAACTCCCCCAGACGGAGCCCACGGACGATCTCCATGCGCTCGATCGCGTCGATGTCGGCGTGCATGTAGCGGACCCGCACCCCCACCTGCGCGAGATAATCGGAGAGATCCTCCGCCATGCGCTTGGTGAGGGTGGTGACGAGGACGCGCTCCCCACGGCGCTCGCGCAGTCGGATCTCGTGTAGGAGGTCGTCGACCTGCCCCTGCACCGGGCGGATCTCGATCACCGGATCGAGGAGCCCCGTGGGACGGATCACCTGTTCGACCACGACGCCCCCACCGAGGGAGAGCTCTAACTCCCCGGGGGTCGCGGAGACGTTCACCGCGTGAGGGGTAAGCGCTAGGAACTCATCGAACTTGAGCGGACGGTTGTCGAGGGCGCTCGGGAGTCGGAATCCATACTCGACCAAGGTGGTCTTCCGGGCGCGGTCGCCGTTGTACATCCCCCCGATCTGCGGGAGGGAGACGTGCGATTCGTCGACGACGACCAGGAAGTCCTCGGGGAAATAATCGAGGAGGCAGGCGGGGCGCGCGCCGGGCTGCCGCCCCGCGAGGATCCGCGAGTAGTTCTCGATGCCGGGGCAGGTCCCGATCTCCAACATCATCTCGATGTCGAAGTTGGTCCGTGACTCCAGCCGCTGGGCCTCGAGGAGCTTCCCCGCCCCCTTCAGCTCCGCCAACCGCTCGGTGAGTTCGGCGCGGATCTCCTTCACGGCACGCTCCAGCGTGGGGCGCGTGGTCACGAAGTGCTTCGCCGGGTAGACCGCCGTGCGCTCGAGGGTCGCGATCGTCGAACCGGTCAGCGGGTCGATCTTGGTGATGCGCTCGATCTCGTCACCGAACATCTCGATCCGGACCCCCTGCTCCTCGTACGCGGGGAGGATCTCCACCGTATCCCCGCGCACGCGGAAGGTCCCCCGCGCGAACTCCACGTCGTTGCGCCCGTATTGGATCTTCACGAGCGCGCGCAGGATATCGTCGCGCGCGATCGTCTGCCCGACCTCGAGCGTCACCATCGCCTGGCGGTAGGTCTCCGGATCGCCGAGGCCGTAGATCGCCGAGACCGTCGCGACGATGATGACATCCTCGCGCTCCATGAGCGAGGAGGTCGCGCGGAGCCGGAGGCGATCGATGTCCTCATTGATCGACGCGTCCTTCTCGATGTAGGTGTCCGAGGCGGGGACGTAGGCCTCGGGTTGGTAGTAGTCGTAGTAGGAGATGAAGTACTCGACCGCATGCTGCGGAAAGAACCCCTTGAGTTCCCCGTAGAGCTGCGCGGCGAGGGTCTTGTTGTGTGAGAGCACCAACGCGGGGCGCCCGTGGGCGGCGATGACGTGCGCCATCGTCATCGTCTTCCCCGAACCGGTGACACCCAGGAGGGTCTGGAAGCGATCACCGCGCGCGAGCCCGGCGGAGAGCTCCGCAATGGCGCGCGGCTGGTCGCCCGCGGGTTGGAACGGGGCTTCGACCGAGAAGAACGTCATCGCCGACCCGACCGCGGCGTCCCCGATGGCATAATCCGAGATAATGCGTTACTGATTATCTCACGATTATGGCGCGCCCGACGTGGCGCCCCCGATACCCTCGCACCGGATCCCCGTATGGCTCGCGCTGCCGTCCCCGATGTCATCCGAGAGAAGATACACGCACTCCAGTCCAAGCTGGAGCAGATCGAGACCCAGCAGCGGGCGACTCGCGCCGCGGCACTCGGGTTCGTCTCCGAGGCCCTCGAGCGGCTCGGCCTGACGTTGCAGGATGTCGCGGCTGGGCTCGGGAGCCGCCGAGGCCGGAAGGCGGCAGGGGCAACGGGGCGTGGCGCGTCTCGCGGGAAGACGGGGGCCAAGACGAGCCCGAAGAAGCAGGGGAAGCGCGGGCGGCCAGCCAAGGCCGCGGGCAACAAGCCAAGGAAGGCCCGCGCGAAGGGCGCGAAGGGGGCGAGGCGGTCCGCAGCCAAGGGCGCCAAGGTCCCAGCCAAGTATCGTAGCCCCAATGGGGAGAGCTGGTCGGGCCGCGGGAAGCAGCCGCGGTGGCTCGCCGCGCTCGTCGCCGAGGGCCGCTCGCCTGCGGAGTTCCTGCTCTAGATCATCGTGGGGGCGTCAGCCGATGGACGCCCCCGCCTCTCACTGCCCCGGCATCCAGGGGCGGTCCCACGGGATCCCCGCGAAGATCAGCACCAACGTCGCCACCGTGAAGGCCAAGGCCATCCGGTGGCGCTTCGCATCATCGGCGGCATTCTTCGCCACGACCCCACCGATCGTCGCGACGATCGCGGCGACCACCATCAGCGTGGGATGCTCGGCGATGAAGAAGCGCAGCGGTGCGTTCTTCATGGTGCCCGCCATGTCGCCCATCGCCGCCTTGATGAGCGGGCTCACGACGAAGAGCGACAGTCCGGTGATCACCTGGAGGTGTAAGGCCGCGGTGAAGGTCAGCCCGAGCTGACGCGCCGCGGCATACGGCGTCCGGCCGTTCAGCCCCTGGATCATCCGCAGGACGGCGAGGATGCCCGCCGCGAGGACGAGCCATCGCAACGCATTGTGGGTGTGTAGGATCGCAGCATACATGTCCGATTAACCCTCCCCATCCGTGAGACGTTCCCGCCGAGCGACGGAGGTCACCCCCTTCACGCGACGCGCGGCATTGATGATGCGCTCGAGGTGCGCGAGGTTCTCCACCTCGACGAGCGCGGCCCCAGCCACCCGGCCATCGACGGTCTTCAGCTCGAGCGACCGGATATCGGTCCCCGCCGCACTGACGGCCGTCGCGAGATCGGCGTAGAGCCCGCGCCGATCCGTCCCCTCGATCGCGAGCCGGATCACGAAGCGCTCCCCCTCGCTCTCCTGCCAGTCGATCTCCAGCCGCCGCTCTGGTTCGTGCACGAGGAAGAGCAGGTTCGGACAATCCCCCCGGTGGATGCTCACGCCGCGTCCACGCGTGACGTAGCCGACGACGGCATCACCGGGGACGGGCTGACAGCACTGTGCATACCGCACCATCAACCCATCGGCCCCCTGGATGCGGAGCCCGCGTGAGGTCCCGGGGCGCCGCATCCGATCGATCAACCGCTCGATCGGACTCGGTCGGAGCGCGACCTCCTGCGTCTCATTGAGATCGGGGTGCAACGCCTTGAGCACCGCGGTGACCCCGACGTCCCCCGACCCGATCGCCGCGAGGACGTGACCGACGCTCGGGAGCCTGAGCGCCGTCGCGATGGTCTCCAACTCGGCGTCCCCAAGCTTGGCGTGCCGACGACGACGCAACTCGCGATCGAGGATCTCCTGCCCGACAGCGACGAAGGTCTTCTGCTCCTCGTTCCGCAACCACTGCCGGATCTTGTGCCGGGCACGACCCGTGCGCACATGGGCCAGCCAATCCCGGTTCGGGCGGGCCGACTGGGATCGGATGATCTCGACCGTCTCGGAGTTCCGGAGTTCCCGGGAGAGCGGCACGATCCGCCCATTCACCCGGGCCCCCTGCGTGTGGAGCCCCACCTGGGTGTGCACCGCGAAGGCGAAGTCGATCGGCGTCGCCCCCTTCGGGAGCTGGATCACATCCCCACTCGGCGTAAAGACGAAGATCTCATCCTGATACAGGTCGAGCTTGAGGAACTCGAGGAACTGATCGGGGGTCTCGGCGTCGAGCTGGAGCTCGAGCACCTGCCGGAACCAGGAGAGATGGCGATCGAGGTCGCGACTTCCCTTCTCTCCCTCCTTGTACAACCAGTGGGCGGCGATGCCGAACTCCGCCGTCCGATGCATATCGCGCGTACGGATCTGGATCTCGAAGAGCGTCCCACGCGGCCCGAAGATGGTCGTATGCAGCGACTGATACCCGTTCGACTTGGGCTGTGCGATGTAGTCCTTGATCCGCTCCTGCAACGGGGTCCAGGCCCCGTGGACCACGCCCAGGGCATGGTAGCACTCAGGGACGCTGTCGACGAGGACGCGAATGGCGTAGAGGTCGTAGATCTCGTCGTACGGGACATCCCGCTTCGCCATCTTCTTGTGGATGGACCAGAGATGTTTGGGGCGGCCGTTGACCTCCTGCACCTTCACGCCGCTCGCTCGGAGCGTCGACTCCAACGGCTGGAGCATCTCGGCGATGCGCGCATCTCGCGTGGCACGCTTCTCGGCGATCAGCTGCGCGAGGCTTTTATACTCGTCAGACTCGAGCCACTTGAAGGCGAGGTCTTCGAGTTCCGCTTTCATCGCGGCGAGCCCGAAGCGATGGGCCATCGGCGCATAGAGGTCGCGCGTCTCGAGCGCGATGCGCCGACGCTTCTCCTCCGGCATCCACTCGAGGGTCCGCATGTTATGCAGGCGGTCAGCGAGCTTGACCAGGATCACCCGCGCATCCTTGGCGACCGAGAGGAGGAGCTTGCGGTAGCTCTCCACCTGACGCTCCTCACGGGAGGCCATCGGGAGATGCCCGATCTTGGTCAATCCGTCGACGATCTGCGCGATCTCCCGCCCGAACTCGCGCTCCACATCCTCCACCGTGCGTCCGGTGTCCTCGACCACATCGTGGATCAGGCCGCTCGCGACCGTCACGGAATCGAGATGGAGCTCGGCGAGGATGCGGGCGACCTGTACGCAATGCGTCACATAGGGATCCCCGTTGCGCCGGGTCTGCCCCAGATGCGCTTTCTCACTGAACCGATAGGCGCGCCCGAGCAGGTCGGCGTCGAGCCGTCCGGCCAGCTCGGGGTCCTGGAGGTCCCACCCTGGGATGATGTCGATCAGCGGGGGCGCAGCGGTCATACCTCGGTATATCGCCGGCCCGACCAAAAGGTGCAAGCGCCCTGGCGCCGCTAGAGGATCCCCGACTCCGCGAAGGAGAGGTAGCGCCCTCGCCCGATCACGATATGGTCCTGCACCGGGATGTCGAGGAGCCGCCCCGCCGCTACCAACTGGGCGGTGATCTCCCGGTCGTCGGTGCTCGGCGTGGGGTCCCCCGACGGATGGTTGTGGACGAGCACCAGGGCCGCCGCCCGCTCGGCGATCGCCTCCCGAAAGACCTCGCGCGGATGCACGAGCGACCCATTGAGGATCCCGCGGCTGATCAGCACGTCTCGTTCCAGTCGGTGCTGACTGTCGAGGATCGCCACATGGAACTCCTCCACGGGGAGTCCCTCGAGTCGCGGCGCGAAGTAGCGCCAGACATCGCGTGGTCCTCGCATCGGCTCCCCCTCCACCACTCCTTCGCCGGCGAGCCGGCGTCCGACCTCCAGCGCTGCCTGCACAGCGAGGGCGCGGGTCTCCCCGAGGCCGGGGACCTCGGCGAGCGCGGCCAGCGGCATCTGACCGAGCCGGCGCAGGGAGCCCCCCGCTCGAGCGAGCAGTGCGGCGGCGACCTCCGTGGTGCTCGACCCACTCGGGGCGGAGCCGAGCAACAATCCGAGGAGCTCGCTCGTGGTCAGGGACTGGGCGCCGAGGGCGCGGAGGCGCTCACGGGGGCGGTCGGCGGGAGGGAGTTCGAGGACGGAAGGCATGTCGCCATCATGGCCGCCGCATCCTCGCCGCACAGCACCCTTCGGATGCCGATGGGGGCGCGAACTCTCACGCGTCCGCGCCCCCATCGTCTGCCATCAGTCGTGACACGCGATCAGGCCAGGGTCAGGCCCCATGGCACTTCTTGAACTTCTTCCCGCTCCCGCAGGGGCAGGGATCGTTCCGACCCACATCGGCGAAGTCCCCAGGGCGGGTCGCACCCGGCCCGTCGAGATTCTGCACTCCCCGCCCCGCCCCGACGACGCGCGGAGCCGGTGGGTCCACGGGTGCTGCCGGCGGGTTCGCGACCCCGAAGGGATCGAGGGAGCGCGGGGCCGGTGTGACCGGTGGGGGCGGTGGCGCACCCGGCGCCTGTTCGAAGACCAGCTGCACCTTGAGGAAGCGCTCCGCGAAGGTATGCTGGATGTCGCGCATGAGGTCCTCGAACATCGAGAAGGCCTCCTGCTTGTATTCCACGAGCGGATCCTTCTGCCCCCACGACCGATACCCGATCGCCGCGCGGAGCTGATCGAGATCGTAGAGATGATCCTTCCACTTCTCGTCCAGCACGTTGAGCATCACCAGCGACAGGAGCCGTGCCGAGAACTCGCCGAGGGATTCGATCTTCGCGTGGAACGCCACCGTCGCGGCCTCGGTCGCCGCGGCTTGCGCGGCGATCAGGGTGGCGGGATGGTCATCCTCCTGCTCGAAGGCCGGCACCTGGAGCAGGTACTGCATGAGCAGCTCCTGCCGGATGAGCGCGAGGTCCCACGTCTCCGGGGATTCGGCGTCGGCCAGCTCCATCTCGACGCGCCGTGCGACCGCCGCGCCAACCATGCGCTCGGCCTCCCCCTTCAGCTCTTGACCGGCATCGAGCGCGAACGAGCGGAGCGAGTAGATCACCTCGCGCTGCTGGTTCATCACATCGTCGTAATCGAGGAGTCGCTTGCGGGACTGGAAGTTCTGCAGCTCGACGCGTTTCTGCGCCTGCTCGATCGAGCGGGTGATGAGGGGGTGCGTGAGCACCTCCCCCTCCTGCGCTCCGAGCGAATCCATGAGCCGGGCGATCCGATCCGACCCGAAGAGGCGCATCAGGTCGTCTTCGAGGGAGAGGAAGAACTGCGAGCTGCCCGGGTCGCCCTGGCGCCCCGCGCGGCCACGGAGCTGGCGATCGATGCGACGTGACTCGTGCCGCTCCGACCCGATGATGTGCAGGCCACCGGGCTCCGTGACGCTCTGCTCCTTCCCATCGGGATCCTTGACCGTCGAGGCCTTCGCTTCCCGTACGCCGGCACCGAGTTTGATGTCGGTGCCGCGACCGGCCATGTTCGTCGCGATGGTGATCGCGCCCGACTGCCCGGCGAGGGCGACGATCTCCGCTTCCCGCTGGTGGTACTTGGCGTTGAGCACGTTGTGCGGGAGCCCCGCGCGCTGGAAGAGCCGCGCGAGCGTCTCCGACGCCTCGACGCTCGTCGTGCCGACCAGCACGGGGAACCCGAGCTGATGGAGCCGGCGCGTCTCCTCGACGATCCCATTGTACTTCTCACGCCGTGTCTTGTAGACGAGGTCGTGGCGATCCTCGCGCACGATCGGCCGGTTGGTCGGGATGACCGAGACCTCGAGCCCATAGATCTGGAAGAATTCCGTCTCCTCCGTCTCGGCGGTGCCCGTCATGCCCGCGAGCTTCTCGTACAGGCGGAAGTAGTTCTGGATGGTGATGGTCGCGAGGGTCTGGGTCTCCCCCTTCACCTGCACCCCTTCCTTGGCTTCGACCGCCTGGTGGAGCCCCTCGCTCCAGCGACGGCCTGGCATGGTCCGGCCGGTGAACTCGTCGACGATCAGCACCTGCCCGTCCTGCACGACGTAGTTCACGTCCTTCTCGTACAGCGCGTGGGCCCGGAGCAGTTGATGGACGATGTTCAACTTCTCCGACTTGAGCGCATACTCGGTCTCGATCTGGCGCCGTGCCTCCAGGCGGGCACCAGCCTCCAGCGTCACGTCCTTCTCGAGCCGGCCGATCGCCGTGGCGATATCCGGGAGGACGAACTCATCAGGATGATCGGGGGAGAGGAAGTCGACCCCACGATCGGTGAGGTGCACCGAGTGCCCCTTCTCATCGAGCACGAAGAGGAGGTCGTCCTCGATGTGCCGATACTCCTGCTTCGCCGGGGGCAACTTGCGATCCGCGAGGTGGGCGAGCTCGGCTTCCTGGATGAGCTGCTTGACCCCCGTCTCCTGCATCGCCTTGAGGAGACGCTTGTTCTTCGGTCCACCCAGACGTGCTTGATAGAGGAGGAGTCCCGCCTCCTTCCGCTGGGGCGAGCCCTTCGGGCCGGCCGCCTCCGCCTCCGTGAGGGCGCGCTCGCCCTTCGCCGCGAGGTCGTTGACCAACTCCGTCTGCTTCCGCACCAGCCGCGTGATCGCCTGGTTCTGCTCGGCGTAGGCCAGATCCCCCTCGTTCCCCACCGGCCCCGAGATGATGAGCGGGGTTCGCGCCTCATCGATCAGAACCGAGTCGACCTCGTCGACGATCGCGTAGATGTGCGGCCGCTGCACCCGCTGATCGAGCGAGACCACCATGTTGTCGCGCAGGTAGTCGAAGCCGAACTCGTTGTTCGTTCCGTAGGTGATGTCACAGGCATATGCCGCCCGACGCTCCGGGGTCCCCGGCTCCGTGTCATCGAGGCACCCGACGGTGAGCCCCAGCCACCGGAAGAGATGCCCCATCCACTGGGAGTCACGGCGCGCGAGGTACGAGTTCACCGTGACGAGATGCGCCCCGCGACCCGGGAGTGCGTTAAGAAAGAGGGGCAAGGTCGCTACGAGCGTCTTTCCCTCACCCGTCGCCATCTCCGCGATCTTCCCCAAGTGGAGCTGGATCCCACCCACCATCTGCACATCGTAGTGCACCATATCCCACGGGAGGTCGCGGCCGGTGACGACCACGGTGGTCCCGACCAACCGACGCGCCGCCTCCCGCACCGTCGCAAAGGCCTCCGGGAGGAGCTCGTCGAGCACGGCCTTGATGGCGTCGCGATACTCGCGCTCGAGCCCCCCCTGTCCATCCGGCCCCGAGAGCTCCAGATCGATCGCCTCGCGCGCCACGGCATCAGCCGCCGCATGCTTCTCTGCCCTCAGCGCCTCGATGCGACCGTGCAGCGCCGCGGTCGCCTCCGCGATGGTCGCGCGGAAGGTCGCGGCCTGGGCCTGCAGATCAGCATCCGACAGCGCCTGGAGGCGCGAGCCGATCTCGTTGATCTCGTCCACGATCGGCTGCACCCGGCGTTGTTCACGCTGGTGCCGCGTCCCGATCACTTTCGCCAGCAGGGTCTTGAACATCCAGTCTCACTCGGTGGTGGTACGGTACACCCCATGCGCCGCGATGTACGCGGCCACGGCATCCGTGACGAAGCCACGAATCGGGAGCCCCGCGCGCACCCGCGCACGAATCTCCGTCGCCGACAGGTCGACCCGTCGGGTCACCAATCGGTCCCACACGATCCCTGCCGGCGCGGCAGGCATCGCCTCCTCCCCACGCGTACAGACGACCAACTGTGCCAGGGCGGCGACCTCCGCCGGCGCCTGCCACTGCGCAAAGGTCCTCGCGGCGTCCGCCCCGAGGATCAGATGCAGCGCGGCGTCAGGCCATGTGGCACGATACGCCCGCAGTGTGTCGACGGTGAAAGATAACCCGGGCCGATCGAGCTCGATGGGATCGACGGTGAGACGAGGATCACCCTCCGCGAGGAGGCGCAGCATGGCGAGCCGATGGGCTGCATCTGTGATGGCCGCATCGGACTTCAATGGCTGGCGTCTGGCCGGGATCAGGACGAGCCGATCGAGCGCCAGCTGCTCCAGCGCCCCGTACGCCAAGAGGAGATGGCCGATGTGCGGGGGATCGAAGGTCCCGCCGAGGATACCGACGCGCTCCCCCACCTCAGTTACGCTTTCGGAGGACGAACCGCAGGAGCCAAGGCGCTATCCATCGCCGCCGGGAGCTTGCAGAGGCGCACGACCTCACCATCCTTCGGGTACGCCGCGCGCAGCGTCACGCACACCTCTTCGGCATCATCGGTGTAGTTCAGCAGCGGGAGCCGATAGATCTCGACCATGCGCAGCATCGCCTGCCTCGCGCGATCAGACTCGGGCCACCCCTTCACCACGTCCTTGAAGTAGAGGATCGCCGAGTCGTACGCCTTGCGGCGCAGGTAGTGCATCCCGGTCTCGTAATCCTTGGTGGCGAACCGCTCATCGAGCCCCTCGAGCGCCACGGAGGCGGAGTCCGCCATCGGGGAATCGGGATAGACGCCGACGAGGAGGCGGAACTGCGTCTGCGCGAGGAGACCGTTCTGCGGATCGAGTGCCGCATTCGGCCAGAGGCCGAGATAGGCCTGCCCTGACATGTAGAGGGCATCGTCCGCCAGCGAGTCGTTGGGGAAGCTCTCAGCGAGACGGATGAAGGCCTGGGCCGCCAACAAGCGTTCGTCGCGCTTGAGCCGAGACTGCCCGAGATACCAATGGGCTCGCGGGAGGAGCGAGTCTCGGCTGGGGAGATCGAGCGTCAGCCGCTCGAAGGCCGCCGCCGCGTCGGTGTACTTCTTCGCGTCGTACCGCTCGATTCCCGCCTGATACAGGGAGACCGAGGTCGGATAGTTCCGTACGTTGAACGCACGGAAGCACCCGGCGGTGGCCAGCGCGAGGAACACGACGAGCGGGAGAGAGCGACGCATCAGGTCGGGGGTTGGAGCCGCGCCGTCCCAGGGAGGGTGCGGAAGTACTCAATGGTACGCAGTAACCCCTCGCGGAGTTGCACGGAGGGCTCCCAGCCGAGGATGGCCTTGGCCCGCGTGATATCGGGCTGCCGCACCTTGGGATCATCAGCTGGTAGCGGCAGGGATTCAATCGTCGAGGAGGAACCCGTGAGTTCGATCACCAGCTCGGCGAGCTCGCGGACCGTGAACTCATTCGGGTTGCCGATGTTGACGGGCATCCGTTCCTGGCTCATGAAGAGCCGGTAGATCCCCTCCACCTCGTCGGAGACATAGCAGAAGGAGCGCGTCTGCGACCCGTCGCCGTAGACGGAGAGGGGCTCGCCGCAGAGTGCCTGCACGATGAAATTCGAGACGACACGCCCATCCCCCGGCCGCATCCGCGTCCCGTAGGTGTTGAAGATCCGGACGATTCGCGTGTCTACCCCCTGCGCCCGATGGTAGGCCATCGTCATCGCCTCAGCGAAGCGCTTCGCCTCGTCATAGCACCCACGCGGCCCGATGGGGTTCACATTCCCCCAGTAGGATTCCGGCTGCGGATGCACGAGGGGATCGCCATAGACCTCGGAGGTCGAGGCGAGGAGGAACCGGGCCTGCTTGGCGAGCGCGAGCCCCAGCGCGTTGTGCGTCCCGAGCGAGCCGACCTTCAGCGTCTGGATCGGGAGCTCGAGATAATCGACGGGACTGGCCGGCGAGGCGAAGTGCAGCACCCCGTCAAGATGACCGGGGACGTAGGTATACTCGGAGATATTGTGACGGATGAAGGAGAAGCGCTCGTGCCCCATGAGGTGCGCGATGTTCTCCGGTCGGCCGGTCAGGAAGTTGTCGAGCCCGATGACCTCATGGCCGTCCGCGAGGAAGCGATCGGCGAGATGGCTGCCGAGGAAGCCCGCGGCCCCGGTGATGAGGACTCTCACTCAGCCCCCCGCCCGATCGAGCGGTAGGTGAAGCCCAAGGCCTGCATCTTCGCGGGGTCGTAGAGGTTGCGGCCGTCCACGACCACCGGGGTCTTGAGCGCTGCCTTCACCCGCGCGAAGTCGGGGAAGCGGTACTCGTTCCACTCGGTGACGATGACCAGCGCATCGGCCCCCTCCGCCGCGGCGTAGTTCGACGGGGCGTAGGTGATGCGGTCCCCGATCCGCCGCTCGGTCTCATGCATCGCTGCGGGATCGTGGGCCACGACCGTCGCCCCAGCGGCGAGCAGCTCGTCGATCAACACCAGCGCCGGTGATTCGCGCATGTCGTCGGTGTTCGCCTTGAAGGCGAGCCCCCAGAGCGCGATGCGCTTCCCGCGCACCGAGCCACCGAGCGCCGCGGTCACCTTGGCGAAGAGCCGATGCTTCTGCCGCTCGTTGGCCTCTTCGACGGCCTTGAGCACCCCCATCGGGGCCCCGCGCTCCTCGGAGGTGCGCACGAGCGCCTTCACATCCTTCGGGAAGCAGGAGCCACCGTAGCCGGGCCCCGGGAAGAGGAAGGCGGGACCGATCCGACCATCGCTCCCGATCCCCTTTCGCACGAGATCGACGTTCGCCCCGACGCGCTCGCAGAGGTTCGCGATCTCATTCATGAAGGAGATGCGGGTCGCGAGCATCGCATTGGCGGCATACTTGGTCATCTCCGCCGACGGGATATCCATGAAGATGATCGGCTTCCCGGTGCGCACGAAGGGGGCATAGAGCTCCGCCATCCGCTCGCGCGCGAAGTCGCTCTCCACCCCGATGACCACGCGATCGGGCTTCATGAAGTCGTCCACCGCGGCCCCCTCCTTCAGGAACTCGGGGTTGGAGCACATGTGATATGGGACCTTCGCATGTGGACGGATCGCCTCGGCGACCTTCTGCGCCGTCCCGACCGGCACCGTCGACTTGGTGACGACCACCACCTCGCGAGCCGCGTGCTGCCCGATCTGATCGGCGACGGCGAGCACATGCTTGAGATCGGCGGAACCATCTTCGTCAGGCGGGGTCCCTACGGCGATGAAGATCACATCGGCGGCGGCGATCGCGGCCGGGATGTCGGTGGTGAAGGCCAAACGCCCGGCGACCCGATTGCGATGGACATACTCCTCGAGCCCTGGCTCGTAGATCGGGAGGATATCCTGATTGAGTCCCTCGATCTTCTTGGCGTCGACGTCGCCGCAGATGACGTCATTCCCCGTCTCCGCGAGACAGGCGCCGACGACCAGGCCAACATAGCCAGTCCCAACCACCGTCACCTTCATACCATCACTCCGTCGCAGCGCCCATGACCGGGCGCGATGAGGTCAGCGTCACGACGCGGGCACGCAGGGAGCCAAGCGTCGCCATGACATTCCGTGTATCGATGATCAACGGCGCATGCGTTCCCACCTGCCGGTAATCCACTTCGGTGTGATCGGTGATGATCACGACGGCATCCACCGCTCCAAGCAGCTTCGGCGTGAGCGGCACGCTCGCCATCGCATGCCCATCTTCTTGGAAGCGCACCACATGCGGATCGTGGTACTGCACCCGCGCGCCTCGCTCTTCCAACCGGCGCATCACGTCGAGCGCGGGACTCTCCCGCATGTCGTCGATGTCACGCTTGTACGCCACGCCGAGGACGAGGACCGCGCTCCCCTTCACCGCCTTCCCTTCATCGTTCAACGCCCAGGCCACCTTCTCGACCACGAAGTCGGGCATCGATGAATTGACCTCACTCGCCAGATCGATGAACCGCGTCTTGTAGTTGAGCGAGCGCATCTTCCAGGCGAGATAATGCGGGTCGAGGGGGATGCAGTGCCCCCCGATCCCAGGGCCCGGCGTGAACTTCATGAAGCCGAAGGGCTTGGTCGCCGCCGCCTCGATCACTTCCCAGATATCGACCCCGAGGCGATCGCAGACGATCGCCATCTCATTCACGAGCCCGATGTTCACCGAACGGAAGGTGTTC
>JBEGVM010000149.1:0-11660 GCA_041178365.1 Gemmatimonadota bacterium
CGAACACCCCGAAGCAGATCCTCCTCTACGAGGCGCTCGGCGCGGAGCTCCCGCAGTTCGCGCATCTCCCGATGATCCACGGGACCGACGGGAAGAAGCTCTCCAAGCGCCATGGCGCGACCGCCGTCGGGGATTACCAGCACTTGGGCATCCTCCCACAGGCGATGGTGAACTTCCTCGCCCTCCTCGGGTGGTCACCCGGTGGGGAGTTCGAGGAGGTCATGACCATCGACCAACTCCTCCATGCCTTCTCGGCCGACGGCCTGCTCCGCAAGGCAAGCGTCTTCGACTCCAAGAAGCTCGAGTGGATGAATGGGCAGCATCTCTCGCAGCTCCCGATCGCGGAGCTCGAGCCGCGCGTGACCCCGGCGCTTGTCGCCGCGGGGTACACGACCGCCGAGTATCTGGCCGAGCACCATGATTGGTATCGCACCTTGCTCGATCTCCTGCGGGTTCGCTCGCGCCTGATCGATGACATCGTGCGACAGGCCGAACCGTACTTCGTCGAGACGATCACCTATGATCCCGAGGCGGTCGCAAAGCAGTGGAAGGAGCCTGCGGTGGTGCTCCCGCTCCTCACGGCCACGCGCGAGACCCTCGCCGCACTTCCCGAATGGACCCCACCGGTGATGGAGGAGGCGCTGCGTCAGCTCGCCGAGGTCAAGGGCGTCGGTGGCGGGAAGCTCTTCCAGCCTCTGCGTGTCGCGCTCACCGGGCTCACGGTCTCCCCGGGGATCTTCGACGTGATGGTGCTGCTGGGCCGCGAGGGAACGCTCCGCCGGATCTCGGCGGCAGAGGACCATCTGGAGACGCTGGCCCAGGCGTGACGACGCGCGCCCCGCTCACGCCAGCCGAGCGCGCGGTCTATCACCTGCTGATCGACCACCTCGCGGAGCATACGTTCCAGCCAAGCGTGCGAGAGATCGGACGACACCTCAAGATCCCGTCGACCAAGACGGTCACCGACCTCATCGCGAGCCTCGAGGAGAAGGGCTACGTGCGGCGTGGGAGTGGTCGGTCGCGCGGCGTGGTGTTGCTCGGATTCGCTGGCGGGGTGGGGACGATCCCCGTCCCCGTGATGCGGATCGCCGCGAGTGATGAATCGGGGGCGCCGACGAGTGACACGCTCGTCTGTTCGCATCACCTCACGATGGATCGCATGCTGGTCCCGAGCGAGGAATCATTTCTGCTATCACATGCGGGGATGGAGATCCCCGCGCACGCCGTGCGCACCGACGATCTCCTCTTGGTGGATCCGAGTGGACGCGCGACCGAGACCGCCCTCCTCGTGGTGCAGGTGGCGGGCCGCATCATGGTACGTCCCCTCCTCGAACGCGGGGTGATCCTCCGGCTCGGCGCGGTCGCGACACAGGACGAGATCCAGCTGAGCGTGCGCGACGACTATGCGGTCCTTGGCGTGGTAGCGGGCGTGATCCGCTCTCCCCGCTGACTCAGGGCGGCAGCGTCCCTGCGCGGCGCGCATCCTCTGCCTCTCTCCGCTCCCGTTCCTTTCGCTCACGCAGCGCCTTCACGGCGCGATAGAAGTCGTCATCACGCTGCCGGCGCTCCGCCTGCTCGATGATCTCAGAGCGCATCGAGGTCAGACGACGTGCGCGCTCGGTATCCATGTTCCCGGGCGGGATATTCAACGGGAGTAAAGCAAGCAGCGCGGTCGGAATCGAGAAGTCGCCGAGGCGGATCATCCCCCCGTCGAGCCCATACTTCTTCCCATTCCGCTCGAAGACCCAGCTTGGGACGGTCGATCCCGGCGGGAGTCGACGCAGCGAATCCACGTACGCCGCACCAAAGGCATCGACGATCGCCTTCAGCGAATCGGCGCGCGACATCAGGCGGTACGGGCCCTCGATGTAGTCCCCTGGGCGCGCGGGCGCCAGCCAGAGACGTGGGTCGTTGAACGAGGGGCGGATCCCCTGCGTCGGCCCGCCCCCACCGACGAGGGGACCGGTGCCACCGATGGGCGCGCGCGGGGCGCCACTCGGTTCGACGATCCCCGCGGGCACCTCACCCGGGGCGACGATCGGTGCCGCTGGCTCCGCGGTGCGCGTGGGCGCGAGCGGACGATTGTCCCCCCCGTCGCGCTGGTCGATCCGCGCCCGTGTCGCGCGTGGGGCCACGGCGGAATCGATGGCGACGAAGCGCAGGCGCTCCTCGCGCACATCGGTCGGCCGAAAGACGTCGTACGCGATCGGCACGGCGATCGCCGAACCGAGGATCAGAATGAAGACGAGCTGCAGGACGACGGCGATGAGTGACGCGCGCGGATCGTTCCGGCGCGTCGGGATCAGCGTGATGCGCCCGCGCGTCGTCACCCCGCGCCGACGACGGGATTGCGGACGAGACTCCATCCCGGGATCTCGACCTCCACCAGATCCCCCGGCGCGAGCGGAGCGACCCCGGCGGGGGTCCCCGTGATCACGAGGTCCCCCGGCTCGAGCGTGACCGCCTGGGTGATGAAGCTGATCACCTCGGGGATCGGGAAGATCATCTCCGCACTGCTCGCCCGCTGGCGTACCTCGCCGTTCACGCGCGTGATCACCTCGAGCGCGGCGAAGTCGGGGGTGCCCGGCGTCTCGTTCCCCATCGGGCAGAAGGTGTCGGTGCCCTTGGCCCGCCACCACTGCGGATCGCTCTTCTGGAGGTCTCGCGCGCTCACGTCATTCACCGCGACCACCCCACGCACAGCGGCGGCACAGGCGGCGGGCGAGGCCTTGGTCAGACGCTGACCGATCACGAGACCGATCTCCCCCTCGTAATCGATCCGCCCGATCCCCGCGGGCAGGACGATCGCCTCCCCCGACGCGATCACCGACGAGGGAGGCTTGAGGAAGATGACCGGTGTGGTCGGGACCTCGTTGCCGAGCTCCTTGGCATGCTCGCGGTAGTTCCGGCCGACGCAGAGGATCTTTCCGGGAATGGACATCGGTTCAATCTACCCTTCAGAGGCGTCGCGGTTCGAGTCATCGACGGGCTTCAGACCCGCCGCGTAGAAGGCCGTGAGCTCTGGGCGGATCATGGCCCACGGCCCCTGGAGGCGCCGCGCGGGGGGGAGCCCCTCCAACAGCTGCCGACCATACCCCTTGGTCACCACCCGCGGATCGCAGATCATGACCACCCCATGATCGGTGGCGGTGCGGATCAGCCGCCCGAACCCCTGCTTGAGACGTAGGGCCGCATGCGGGATCATGTACTCCGCGAAGGAGTCCCCCCCCTCCGCCTCGATCGCCTCACACTGCGCGGCGGTCATCGGCTCGGTGGGGACGCGGAAGGGGATCTTGGCGAGGACGAGTCCGCGCAGTGCGCGCCCGGGGACATCGACCCCTTCCCAGAAGCTCGACGTCCCGACCAGCACCGCATCGCCATGCGCGCGGAAGCGCCGCAGCAGATCATCGCGCGGGGATTCCCCATGCACCAACAGCGGATGGGCCGCCGCCACCCCACGCTCGCGGAGGAGCCGCGCCCCCTCCTTCACATCGCGGTGGCTGGTGAAGAGGACGAAGACCCCACCGTCCGACATCGCGATGAGCTCCGCCGCCGCCTCGACCGTCCGGGCCAGATGCGCCCCGCCCTCGGTATTCGGGAGCGGGAAATCACTCGGGATCGCCAGGATCGCCTGCGTCGGATAGTCGAACGGCGAGGGGAGCGACGCGGTGATCGGGGTCAGCGCGTCGTCATCGGCGAGACCGAGTCGCCTCGCGATGAAATCGAACCCCTCCTCACCGACGGTGAGCGTCGCGCTGGTCACCACCGCGGTCTCCACCCGCCGGAACAGATCCTCGCGGAGCACCGGGGCGAGATCGAGGGGAACCGCCGTGGCCCCGATATTCCCTTCCGCGCCACGCCGCTCGAGCCAGCGCACGCGAGGAGGACCACCGGCGTCGGAGCGAAGCGCTACTCGCAGGGCATCCCCCGCCGACTGGAGGCGCCGCGTGACGCCACGCACCTCGTTCAGCAGCGGCGCAAGCTCCTCCGACCGCTTCTCATCACTCTCCAAGCGATCCCGCACCAATCGAAGCCCGTCGCCCAAGAGATCGATCTCCGCGAGCAGGTCATCGAGCGCGGCCCCTAACCCGGTCTTCCAGATCGGATCCTCGTCGAAGGCATCGGTGAGACGCACCTGCGACTCCCGTTGCTCACCCACCCACGAGGTGAGGAGCTCGTAGAGCACCGCCGTCCGCATCCGTGCGGCACCAAGGGAGGGGAGCAACCGGGCACGCACCAGGTCGAGACTCGCGACGCTCAACGCATCGATCCCCACCGC
Source organism: Gemmatimonadota bacterium (assembly GCA_041178365.1). GTDB lineage: Bacteria > Gemmatimonadota > Gemmatimonadetes > Gemmatimonadales > Gemmatimonadaceae > Pseudogemmatithrix. The sequence goes on from JBEGVM010000149.1 coordinate 4,280, forward strand.
CAGCGCGCGCTCCAGCGCCGGGAGTAACCCCTTCCCCCGACGTTCCAGACGCGAGAAGAGTCGCTCCAATCCACGCCGCGAGACCGACTGGCCGAGATGCTCGGCCGCAGCATCCTCGAGGTGATGCCCCTCATCGATGATGAGCCGCTTGTAGGCCGGGAGCACCGCGGCGTCCTCCCACCGCTGCGAGGCGCGCCGGACCGCGAGGTCGGCCATCAGCAGGTGATGATTGACCACGATGACATCGGCATGCGCCGCCGCCCGGCGGGCCTTGAAGACGAAGCACCGGTCGAACTGCGGGCACTTGAGTCGGGTGCAGAGATCGCTCTCGGCCGCGACCTCGTCCCACACCTCAGGTCGCGGCGGGACCGCGAGATCGGCGAGCGACCCATCGGTCGTCTGCTCCGCCCACGCCTCGAGCATCCCGAGATCGCTCGCCACGTCATCCTCGAAGAGCGCCGGTCCCTGCGCGCGCGCCTGCTCGAGCCGCTGGAGGCAGAGATAATTCCGCCAGCCCTTGAGCAACGCGAACGAGACCCGTTGATCGGTGAGCGCCTTCGCGAGGAATGGGAGATCCTTCCCGACGAGCTGCTCCTGCAACGTGATGGTGTTGGTGCTCACCACCGTTCGCTCCCCACTCGCCGCGGCCCACCGGAGCGCCGGCACGAGGTAGCCGAGCGACTTCCCCACCCCGGTCCCCGCCTCGAGCAGACCGATCCCCCCGTGGGAAAAGAGGTCGGCGATCCGCGCCGCCATCTGCCGTTGACTCGGCCGATCCTCGTACCGACCCAGCCGCTGGGCGATCGGTCCATCGGGCCCTAAGAGCGCCGCGACCGCCATCGGCTCGAGACTCGCCGGCGCCGGGGGGCGTGGGATCTCCACCACCACGTAGAGCCGGGAGGCCGTGTTGTCGATGATCGCGAAGCCGATCCCATCGTCGTGCAGACGCGCCGCGACCTCGAGATCCGCGGACGAGGGCTCAAGCCACCCGCTGGGATGGTTGTGCAGCAAGAGCTCCCCACGGTTGGCGAAGCCCGGGAGCGCGAGCACACTGCGGACATCACCGCGCGCGACCACCCGCGCCGACTGCACGATCCCCTCCGCATCCACGGAGCAGACGAAGCAGACCTCGCGACCTCCCGCGAGCTGGATCGCGAGACGGATCGCCGTCGCCGCACTCGAGGTGACACGACCCGGGTCGCCATGCGGCGCCTGCACCGTGGCTGGCTCGGTCACGTCTTCAACGGCTTCTGCTTGGCCGCGGGAAAGAGGACGTTGTTCAGGATCAGGCGATAGCCCGGCGAGTTGGGATGCAACGCGAGATCGGTGGGCGGCGCCCCGACGGCATGTTGCGGATCCTCGGGATCATGCCCCCCGAGATAGGTCCAGGCCCCGCGCCCGAACGTCCCATGGACGTATTTCACCCACGGCGCCCCCGCCTCTTCTGCGAGGATCGTGACCCCAGGCTTGAGGCGGGTGCGGGTGAAGGAGGTCGTCACGCCGTAGAAGTCGCGCAGGACCGCACGATGATTCTGCACCAGCATCGATGCGACCGGATCGAACTTCGCCGAGAAGCCGAAGAGCGAGAAGGTCCCTAACTGTTGGCGGCGCAACGGGACATTCACCTGATGCCCGTCGATATCGCTCATCGCGTTGACCCCCGGCGCCATCTCGAGCGCCGCACCGCCGAAGGCCATCGCGCGCAGCCAATCCATCTTCCCGTCGGCCGCGGGATCGAGCGGGGAGCCGTCGGCGGGAACCCCGGCGATGTCGACGTCCCGCCCCGCGAGCGCGAGCTCCAGTGTCTCGGTGGAGCCACACATCGCGAAGAGGAACCCGCCACGCTCGACGAAGGCGGCAAGCCGTCCCGCGACCGCCTTCTTCAAGGCGGGGATGTCACCCTGTCCGAATCGGCGCGCCATCGCGAGGTCGCGCTCCCGGCTGCGCACGAACCAAGGGGCATCACGATACACCGAGGCGAGCTTGTGCTGTTGCCCGGTGAAGTCCTCATGATGGAGATGGATCCAATCGTACTTCGAGAGATCGGTGTCGAGCACCGCATCGTCCCAGATGGCATCGTAGGGGATCCCCGCGTAGGTGAGCGCGAGCGTCACGGCGTCGTCCCACGGCGGGGCATCGGGGGGCGTGTAGATCGCGATCCGCGGGGCCTTCTCCAACGGCACCGCATCCATGTTCCCCTCCGCCATCGCCGTCCGGAGCGTGCGTAAGGTCGCCGCATCGATGGCCTCGACGCTGACCCCGGCGAGGAGCGCCGCCCGCCGGAGACTCGGGAGATCGGGAAGGAGGAAGGCCCCGCCACGGTAATTGAGTAACCACTCGCTACGGACCCCATCACGCAGCGCCCCGAAGGTCACGCCGTAGGCCTTGAGGTGATTGGCCTGCGCATCATCCATCGGGAGGAGGAGATGCTGCGCGCGCGCCGGCATCGCGATCGCCATGAGGGCCAAGGCGATCAGCCGGCGCGCCATGCGCGGGAGACGGTATCCAGCGATCATCGACGGTCCTCCAGCGCGAGACGATCCAACTCACGCCGCGCCTGCGGGACGAGCGCACTCGTGGGATGGGAGAGGATCAGCTGTTCGAATCGCGCACGCGCCGCCGCGCGATCTCCCTGTCGGCGAGCGAGGCGCCCCCACTCGAGGAGTGCCTCCGCGGCCTCGGGCGACTGCCCATCCTGCGCGACGAGGCGTGCCCAGAGTTCGGCGGCCTTCGCCAACTCCCCCCGCCCCTGATGGATGCGCGCGGCGACGAGGGTCGCGAGGGAGGCGAGCTCCGCGTGATCTCGCGCGACCTGCTCGAAGGCGCGGATCGCACGGGCTGAATCGCCGCGCGCCACCGCAAGGAACGCCTCGCCGATCGATCGCGATTGGGTCGCCGAGGTGCGGGCCAGGAAGGCGAGCACCTCTACCCGCTGCGGATCGGGGGTGTCGAGCTGACGGAGTGCCGTGCGCGCTACCCCGATCTCTCCCGCATAGAGCGCGAGCCATCCCGCGACCAGATCGGCGTCTTCGATCGGGGCCTCTCGCACCGCACGCCGTGCGCGATCCACATCCCCCGCGCGGATCCACGCCATCGCGATCGTGCGTGCCTGTCGCCGCACGATCTCAGGCCCCAGCGTCGGGGCCGCGGCGGCGAGCACACGCTCCGCGTCGGCGGCACGACCGAGCCGCGCCAGCGCTTCGAGTTCGATCGGGACCCCATCCGTCATGCGACGGTCCGCCGGAGGTCCCTGCTGCGCCTCCCGTGCGAGACGGAGCGCGATGGTATCGGCACCGGCCCGCAACGCGGCACGCGCCGCCCGGATCGCGTGCGCACTCGTGGGTCGCGCTCGCTGCACCGCCACCAGGACATCGGTCAACACGCCCCAGGCCTCGGCGCGTTCGACCTCCTCCGCGAACTGCTGCCAGATGGCGATCGTGGTATCCCGGACGGGAAGCGAGGCGAGCCATTCCCAGCCTCTGCGCGGCGTGCCCCACGACACCTCGAGCTGCGCCAACGCCTGCCGTGCACCCAGCGGCGCCGACCCCGCCGTGAAGATGGCCCGCACGGTGTCTCGAAACGCCACCGGAGTGGGCAGCATCGCATAGAACGCCGCGGTCTCGAAGTATGGCTCCTCCTGCATCACCTCGCGCCAACTCCCCGCCGCCTCCGCCCATCGACCAAGGCCCGCGCGCAACTGCGCCACCTCGAGCAACATGCCGCGCGTGGAGCCCAACCGCTGCACCGCCTCGGCGAGGACGGTATCCGCGGCCGCCATCCGGCCATGGAAGAGCAGGACGCGCGCGTACTCCCGATAGGGGTCGATCGCCGAGGGCTCTGCCTCGCGCCACGCGATGAAGGCGCGGGACGCCTCACGCTCGCGCCCGACAGTCACCAGGGCGCGCAACTGGGCGTTCCGGAGCGATCCCTCACGCGGGAACTTGGCGATGAGCGTATCGAGCGCTGGGAGCACGGAATCCTCCTGCGCCACGAGGGCGAAGGCGCGCTCGAGCCCCAGCACCCCGGGGACGACCGCGCCGAGCGCGATCGCCTCGCGATACGCCGCGATCGCCTCGCGGGCGCGGCCCTGATTCTCCGCGTCGATGGCGCGCGCCAGCACCGTCGAGGCGGGGCCGGTCTGCGCCGCGAGGTGCACTGAGCCAGCCAGCGCACCTCCGATCACGAGGGCGAGCAGCGGCCGCCATCTCACGGCACACGCTCGGTATTGAGCCGGCGGAAATACTCGAGTGCGAGGGCGCGCTCCTCAGGAGTGAGGGTGCGGAGCTCGGCCCACGCCGGCGTCGGGAAGCGCTGGGCGGCGGCACCCGTCCCACGTGTACCCGGCGGGGTGAAGCGGGGGGCCTCGCGGCTCGCGGCACGGGCTTCACGACGCTGCGTCGCATCCCGCTCCTCCTGCTCGAGGGAGCGGCCGGCGTCGAGCATCCGGCGCAACAACCGCTCGAGCCGCTGCTCGGTGGCCGGGGTGACGATCCCCTGATCGAGCTGCTGCGCGAGGCCACGCGCCTCCCGCGCCATCTCCTGTGCGCGCCCGCTCGGGTCGCCGTCCGCGGCGTCATCGAGCGCCTGCGCCACCTCGCGCTGCGCCCGGGCGAGGGCGCGCGCCTGGTTCTGTCCCTCGCCATCGAGCCCCTCACTCCCCGACCGTCCCGCTGCGCGCGCGGTGGAGAGCAGGCTCTGCAACTGGCCATTCATCGCGCCCTGCTGCTGCGCGAGCTGCTGCAGCTGTTGCATCAACTCGGGGAGCCCCGAGGCCGAGGCGGCAGCGGCGGCGCGTTCTCGGTCGCGCGTCAACTGAGCGGCGGCCTGACGCAACGCGTCGGCGGCCTCCTGCAGGTTGGCGCTCGAGGCGCCTGGACCTCCCTGCTGCACCTGTCGCGCCGCCTCGCTCACCTGCTGCTGTGCCGCCGCCATCGTCTGTTGCGACCGAGGGGAGACGAGCGCCGACTGCTTCGCCTGCTCCGCGAGCCGCTGCTGCGCGGCCTGCACCCCCTGCTGTACTGCACTCTGCCGATTACGGAGCGAGGGATCAGCGGGATCCTGCCGTGCCTCCTGCGCCACCTGTTCCTGCTCACGAGCGAGCTGCAACAACTCTTGCACCGAGCGGTCGAGCGCCCCCGTGAGCTCCCCGCGCCATTCCGCGAGCTGGGCGCGCTGCGTCTCGGCCAACGCGCGTGCGGCCTCCGCCGCGGCCTGTGCCGCCGTCTCCGCCGCGCCCTCGCGTGAGGCCGCCTCCGCGCGCCGCGCCGCCTCCGCCCCCTCCCGCGCGCCACGGGCACCGGTCTGCGCGCGGGCGGCGGCGAGCCGTTGCGCCATCGCCTCGATCGCCTGAGCGAGCGCATCGGCGCGGCGCGCCAATGGCTCCGCCGGCTTCGCGCGCTCCGCCGCTGGCGCGGAATCAGCGAACCGCCGCTGGTCGGCGGCGAGCGCCGCGGCCTGATCCGCCGTCGTGCGCATCGCGCCTTCGAGCGCCGCCCGCTGCAGCATCTGCGCACTGCGCTCGAGCGCCTCACGCATCCGCTGCTGCTGCGCCGCCACCTCGGCCAGCGACTGTCGCGTGCGATCGGCATCCCCCGACTCGCGCGCCGCATCGAGCCGTTGGAGCGAGGCATCGAGCGAACCCGCGAGCGCCTCGCGCAGCAACCGCTGCGCCTCCTGCAGCTGGCGCGAGAGCGTCGTGTCGAGCGCCCCCGCCTGCCGAAGCCGATCCTCGAGCGACTGGGCCGTGGACTCGAGCTCGGCGACCTGCTCCTGCACCGCTCGTTGCTGCGCCGCGATCTCCCGCGCCTGCTCTGCACTCTCCGCACGGAGCGCGCCCCGATCCCGCGCGCGCGCCGCGGTCTCCGTCCGCTCGGCGAGGGTGGCCTGCGTGCGAGCGGCCGCCGCCGCGGCGGCCGCGACGGCATCCCCTACCTCGCGCGCCGCCTCGCGCCCCTCGTCGTCCGTCGGGACCTGGAGCTCGAGCGCCGCGCTCTCCACGATACGGGCACGCGGACCGGCCTCTCGGGCCACCGCCACGAGTCGCACCCGCGCCCCTGGCCGAAGCGCGAGCGCCGCGAGGTCGAGTTGGACCGCCCCCACCCAGGCCGACTCGCCACCCGTGGTGAGGGCGGTCTCGACCGCCGCACCGGGGCGTCCCGCGTCATCGATGAGCTGGCGACGCAACGTGATCGCCCCGAGACCATGATCGTCCTCCGCGACCACCTCCACGCTGAGTCGCGCCGTCGGATCGACGCGCACCGGACCCTCCGGGCTCACGATGCGCACCCGTGGAGCGAGATCGGGCATCACCTCGATCGTCAGAGGAAGCGGAAGATCCTCGATCGCCGTCGAGCGCCCGACCGCCTCCCAGGCGAAGACCCCACTGCGCCGCGGGGTGAAGCGCCCGCGAAAGCGGAGCCCCTCCGCCTGCAACACGACCACAGCCTCCGATGGATCGGGTCGCAGTACGACCGACGCCAGTGTTTCTGAGGCCCGCCCCTCGATGGTCAGCACCGTCCCCTCCGGCACCTGCAGCGGCCCATCGATCTCCAGCGGCGTCGATGGCCGTTGCAGATAGGCCGGAAAGACCGCTGTCACGCGCACATCGCCAAGGAAGGGGCGATCGACCGCTCGCACTCGCACCGTGTCGCTGGTGGTGCGACCATCGAGCGCGACGATCCGCAGGTCGGCATCGACACGCGCCAAGGTGAGGCGCGCATGCCCATCGGCCGCGACGCGCACCGTGGTATCACGCCAACCGGCCCCGAGGGAACGCCAGAGGACGCGGATCGCCGGTCGCCCCTCCGCACGCACATCAATGGTGAGCGCCGCTCCACGCGCCACCCCGATGGGCATCGCTTCGAAGCGGAGCGAGGTGAGCAGGGTGCCGCGCGCGGCAGCGAGCGGACGACGCATCACCAGCCAGCCGTCAGGACGCGCCCCCCAGGTGAGCATGGCAAAGAACATCGATGCCAACAGCACACTCCCCACGCCCCACGCCGCACGCCGCCGCTGCGCCGCCGCCCCGGGGGCAGGGGCATGCGCGACGGAGGCCAGCACCGTGCCGACCTGCTGCGCCGCCGCCTCCACGAACACGCCGCGCGCCGCCGCCAACTCGAGCACGCCGACGAGCGCCCCACGCCGCAGCTCCTGCTCCATCTCGATCCCGCGCGCCACCGTGAGGGGATCGGTGCGCTTCGCATGCCAGCGATGCCCATACCACACGATGAGCGTCAGCGCGGCGATCACCGTCGCCCACAGGAGAAGCGGGAGGAGCGCTGGCCACGCGATCCATCGCCCCGCCGACAGCACGAAGGCGCTCGCGCCGAGCCCCAGCGCGAGCCACGCGGCGCTGAGCATCCCCACGCGGAGCCGATCGGCA
>JBEGVM010000150.1:0-5956 GCA_041178365.1 Gemmatimonadota bacterium
CGCTGAAAGCATCTAAGTGGGAAGCTGTCCCCAAGATGAACTCTCCCTGGGACCTTGAGTCCCCTGAAGGGCCGTGGGAGACCACCACGTCGATAGGTGGGAAGTGGAAGGCGAGTAATCGCTTCCGAGCTAACCCATCCTAATCGCCCGTGCGGCTTGACTACTCCCCCTTTCTCCCAAGAAAGGGGCTGGAATAACAACCGCAGAGCTTCGCACGATCTAATCGATTTGCGACTACACGAACACTACCATCCTCCGCTGTCAGCATTTCGCTGGCGACTAGAGCGTAGGGGCCACACTCGTTCCCATCCCGAACACGATCGTTAAGCCCTACAGCGCCGATGGTACTCCGACCGAGAGGTCGCGGGAGAGTAGGCCGTCGCCGGCACCCCTGAAAGCCCCTGTCGTTCACTCGGCAGGGGCTTTCTCTTTGCCCCCCATGACCGGCACATTCCCTTCGTGAGTTCCCAGACTACCCGCGCCGGTTTCGTCACCTTCGTCGGACGCCCCAACGCCGGCAAATCGACCCTCCTGAACCGGCTGGTCGGTACCCGGCTCGCCATCGTCTCCGCCAAGCCGCAGTCGACCCGCGAACGCGTGGTCGGCATCCTCACCGACGACGTGGCGCAGCTCATCCTGTTCGATACCCCGGGGCTCCTGGAGCCGCGGTACGCCCTGCACAAGGCGATGCAGTTCGCCGCGCAGCAGGCGATCGCCGATGCCGATCTCATCGTCCACCTGATCGATGCCACCAGCGACCGCCCGGAGGACCTGACCGCGCTGGCGCAGCTCCCCGCGCCCCCCAAGGCCCCGATCCTCGTCGTCCTGAACAAGGTCGATCAGCTCCCGACCGGCCGACGGGAAGCGCTGCTCGAGGAGTTCCCAGCCGCCGTGCAGATCTCGGCGGCGACCGGGGAGGGGCTGGAGGCGTTGCTCGCGGAAATCCGGCGACGGATGCCCGAGAGCCCCTTTCTCTATCCCGCCGATGACATCTCCACGCAGCAGACACGATTCTTCGTCTCGGAGTTCATCCGCGAGGCGGTGATGGAGCAGCTCGAGGAGGAGGTCCCGTACGGGGTGGCGGTGGAGATCGACGAGTTCCGCGAAGGGAGCGCCCCCCTCTACATTCGGGCGGTGCTCCATGTGGAGCGCGAGAGCCAGAAGCGGATCGTGATCGGGGCGGGGGGGAGCCGGATCCGCGAGATCGGCCGTGCGGCCCGGGAACGGATCGAGACCCTGGTCGGCGAGCCCGTCTATCTCGATCTCTGGGTGAAGGTGCTCGCCAATTGGCGTCGGAACCCTGCCGCCCTCGCCCGTCTTGGTTTCCTGGTCCCCACCGAGGAGTCCCGCTCGTGACCATCCCATCGATCCCCCACACGATCCCCCCTGCGATCCGCGAGATCTTGGCCTGCCCGCGCTGTCATGGGCCGCTCGCTGATGGCCCGGCGGAGCGCCCCGAGGAGTCGGCCACACTCGATTGCGCCTCCTGTGCGGTGCGGTTCTCGGTGCGCGATGGGATCCCCGTCCTCCTCCTCGATCAGGCGCGTTCGGCCTCGCGATGAACGTCTCCTGCGCAGCCTGTCGCGCGGTCTTCCGCGTGGATCCGGAACGGGTGCCTGCCGCCGGAGTGACCGCGCGCTGCACTCGGTGTGGGTCGGGGATCGCGCTCACGACGGACCAGCGCTCGGATGACTGGTTCTCCGATGACTGGTATGCGGACGAGGCGGCGATGCTCGGTCGGCCTCCATTGAGCCGAGCGCTCCTGGAGTCGGACGCGGCCGCGGCCCCAGAGATCGAGACGCCGGTCCGCTTGTGGGCCCAGGAACGGCCAATGGCGCCGGTCCCTGCATCGGCTCCTCAGCCCCTCCGTGAGCCCGTGCGTCAGACCGCACCGGAACCTGTACGCCATCACCCCTTCCTGCGTGTCGACCCGCTCGTGCGCGCGCAACGCCTCGCGCGCGCCCTGGTCTCCGACCTGATCGCCTACCACCCCGGTCGGCGGGAGGCCGCGACCGCCGCGGGCACCCTCCGGCTCGCCTTCCGCGAGGAGATCGCTCGGTCGTACGCCGTCTATGCCGCTGAGGTGGGGCGGGAGGTGGCGGAGGGGACGACCTATTTCCAGGAAGCGCTCAACGAGATGTTGGCGCAGGGACGCGCCCTGTTCTGAGGGGGGTTCTCCGCTATCTTTCACTGGCACGCGACGCGAGCCGGCACCCATCGTGGGGCCGGCTCGCCACGCATCCGCCCCGACCCCCTCCGATGGCCGCCTCCGAACACCTCGTCTCCCTCCGGCACGACCAGACCCGTCTGGACGAACTGCGGAGGTACCTTTGACCTCGATCGCAAGCGCGAACGGCTGACCGCCCTCGAAGGGGACATGTCGGACCCGGGCTTCTGGAATGCGCAGGAGCGCGCCCGGGAGGTGGTCCAGGAGGTGAAGATGCTCAAGGGATGGCTCGAGCCCTACGACCGACTCGTCGGCCGCGCCGCGAGCGCGATGGAGCTGGCCGAGTTGCTCGCGATGGAACCCGACGCGGAGATGGAGGGAGAGGTCGCGCGCGAGGCGAAGGTGATCACCGAGGAGACCGATGCCTACCGGCTCCGCTCCCTCCTGCAGGGTCGCGACGACTTCCGTGATGCGCAGGTGGAGATCAGCGCCGGTGCCGGTGGCACCGAGGCACAGGACTGGGCGCAGATGCTCATGCGCATGTACACGCGCTGGGCCGAGCGAAAGGGCTATTCCGTGGACATCCTCGATCTCTCCGAGGGGGAAGAGGCGGGGATCAAGGGGGCGGTGCTCGAGGTGAAGGGGGAGTACGCCTTCGGCTTCCTGCGAGCCGAGACGGGGGTGCATCGGTTGGTGCGCATTTCCCCCTTCGACTCACAGGCGCGACGGCACACGAGCTTCGCCTCGGTCTTCATCTATCCGGTGGTGAACGAGGAGATCAACATCGAGATTCGCGATGAGGATCTGCGGATCGATGTCTATCGCGCCTCGGGGGCCGGGGGCCAGCACGTGAACAAGACCTCCTCCGCGGTGCGCATCACGCACTTGCCCTCGGGGATCGTCTGCGCCTCACAGGCGGAGCGCTCGCAGTTCAAGAACAAGGCGACGGCGATGAAGATGCTCAAGAACCGGCTCTACAATCTCGAGGCGGAGAAGCAGGCGGCGGCCAAGGCGCTGCTCGACTCGACCAAGCAGGATGTCTCGTTCGGGAGCCAGATCCGCAGCTATGTCTTCCAGCCGTACACGATGGTCAACGACCATCGCACCGAACTCAAGATCACCGATGTGCAGAAGGTGATGGATGGGGCGATCGACCCCTTCATCGAGGCCTATCTGAAGCAGAGTGGGGCGCCGGCCGCCACGGGGGAGAAGGTATGAGCGATGAACTCAACTTCGTGATGCAGGCGCGCCGTGAGAAGCTGGGCGCGCTGGTCGACTCGGGGGTCGTCCCCTTCGCCTATAGCTATGACCGCACGCATCACTGCGGTCCTGCGCTCGCCCTGCTGGGGGAGGCGGAGGAGGGGCCCACGGTCCGGCTCGCGGGGCGCATCGTCGCCTGGCGTGGCCATGGCAAGACGATCTTCGCGCATCTCGCGGACGATACGGGGCGGATCCAGCTCTACTTCCGCCAGGATCAGCTCGCGGCGGCATCCTACGCCCTCTTGGCGCAGCTCGATCTCGGCGACGTGCTTGGCGTGGCGGGGCCGCTCTTCCGCACGCGCACGGGGGAGGTGACGGTCCGGGTGGAATCGTGGACCCTCCTCGCCAAATCGCTGCGCCCGCTCCCCTTCGGGAAGGAGGATCAGGTGGAGGGGCGCACGGTACGCTACTCCGGGTTCGCGGATGGGGAGCAGCGCTCACGGCAGCGGTATGCCGATCTCGCGGTGCACCCCGAGGTGCGCCGGCACTTCGCCGCGCGTTCCAAGATGACGACGGCGATCCGTCGGGCCATGGATGCATGGGAGTATCTGGAGGTGGAGACGCCGGTCCTGCAGCCGCTCTACGGCGGCGCCGCGGCGCGCCCCTTCACGACGCATCACCATGCGCTCGACATGCCGCTCTTCCTGCGCATCGCGGACGAGCTCTATCTCAAGCGGTTGATCGTCGGTGGGTTCGAGCGGGTGTACGAGATCGGCCATGACTTCCGGAACGAGGGGATCGACCGCACGCACAACCCCGAGTTCACGATGCTCGAGTTCTACGAGGCCTACGCCGATTACACGGTGATGATGGACCGCGTGGAGCAGCTCCTGGTGACGGCGGCGACGGCGGTGCGCGAGGTCCTGGGGGATGCGCCGCGGATGCGGCATGATGGCTCCGAGGCGGGGCCGGTACCGACCTTCGCGACGCCCTTCCCACGCATTGCGTGGGTACCGGCGCTCTCGCAAGCGCTCGGCGTGCCTCAGGTGCTCGACCTCGATGACGAGGCGCTCCGAAAGGCGGCGGAGCAGGCGAAGGTCCCCGACGTGGCGAAGCTCTCGCGCCCCAAGCTGCTCGATGAGCTCTTCCAGGCGCATGTCGAGTCGAAGATCGTCGAGCCGACCTTCGTCGTGGATTACCCCGTGGAGCTCTCGCCGTTGGCGAAGCCGCATCGCGAGCATGCCGGCCTGACCGAGCGGTTCGAGCTCTTCGCCAAGGGGAAGGAGCTCGCGAACGCCTTCTCCGAGTTGAACGATCCGATCGAACAGCGCGCTCGCTTCGAGGCGCAGGCGCGTCTCAAGGCCGCCGGCGATGAGGAGGCCAGCGGCGTCGACGAGGATTACCTCCGCGCGATGGAGTACGGGATGCCGCCTACGGGGGGCGTGGGGATCGGGCTCGATCGCCTCTTCATGTTCTTGACGGACACCCCGCACATCCGTGATGTGATCCTCTTTCCGCTGATGCGGCCGGAGTGAGCCAGGTGGCCGGGACGCGCGCGCTCGAGGTGGCGATCGCCTGGCGGTATCTGCGGAGCCGTCGCGGGTCGCGGCTCCTCTCGTTCATCAGTGTGATCGCGGTCGCGGGCGTCGCCGTCGGGGTGAGTGCGCTCATCATCATCATCGGCGTGATGAATGGGCTCCAGACCGATCTCCGCGAGAAGATCCTCGTGGGGAGCCCAGATGTGCGGGTCCTCACCTATGGGGAGGCACTCCGCATGGATGGGTGGCGGCGCACGGCCGCGCGGGTGGAGTCGCTCCCCGGCGTGGTCAGTGTCGCCCCGTTCGTGGTGCATCAGGGGCTCGCGACCCTCGGCTCCACCTACTCCGAGGCGATCACCGTGGCGGGGATCGCACCGCTGGACTCCACGATGATTCCCGTGACGGGCATCCGCACCCATGCCACCAGCGGGGACTTCACCTTCCGATCGAGCGATGGGGGGCGACGCGGGGCGGTGGTGGGTTCGCTGTTGGCCGCTCGGTTGGGGGCCTACCCAGGCGCGACCCTCACCCTCGTCACGGCGAGCGGGGCCGCGCTGAACCCGGTGCTGGGCGCGGTGATCCCACGCTTCATGACCTTCGAGGTGACCGGGGTCTTCACCACGGGGATGTTCGAATACGACAACGCCTACATCTACGTGGATCTCGAGCTCGGGCGGGAGTTCGCGGCGCTCGACACTGCGGTCACCGGGCTCGAGGTGCGGACCACCGATCGCTGGATCGCGCCACAGGTCGCGGCCCTGATCGACTCCACCCTCGGCTACCCCTATCGCACCGTCGATTGGCAGCAGCAGAACATCTCACTCTTCCGTGCGCTCAAGCTGGAGAAGCTCGGGATGGCGGTGATCCTGGCGCTCATCGTGATGGTCGCCGCGTTCAACGTGGTGAGCACGCTCACGATGGTCGTGCGGGACAAGACGCGGGAGATCGGGATCCTGCGCGCGATGGGGCTGCGCATGGACGCGGTGCGCCGGATCTTCCTCTGGCAGGGGGCGATCATCGGCGCGGTGGGGACCGGGGTCGGTGCGGTGTT
>JBEGVM010000151.1:0-9529 GCA_041178365.1 Gemmatimonadota bacterium
TTCGAGGAGCCGAAGGCGCCGGTCTACGTGGATGGCGCGCTACGCGTGACGCTCAAGGGCGACAAGATCGTGCCGGAGTTCTTGGAGATCTTGAACGGCTACGTCGTACAGACTTATCCGGCGAAGTAGGCGCGCCGCGTCGGGCGCGCTGCGGCACGATTAGAGCGCGCGAATCTCTTCGCGCAGCATCCCGAGCTCGGCCAGGATCGGCGCAGCGAAGTCGGCGCCGAGTGCGGTGGCGAGCTCGTCGTGCCAGGTGAGAGTCGCCTCGCGCCCACCCGTCACGCGACTCCAGACACTCTGTGGATCGATCGTGCGTGTGAGATCGGCGTGAAGGGTACCGAGCTGATGCAGTGCGGCGGCGGCGGCGACCCACTTCGCGCTCGGGCTCGCGTCGCGGATGCGCAGGAGTTGGTCGGCGCGAATCTCGTCGCGTGAGAGTTCGGCGCCATCGGCGTCGAAGCGGCGCGTGGTGATCTCGAGCGCGAGGGCGAGCATCGCATGTCCGAACTTGGCGCCGATCCGTTCGTCGAGTTCGTCTGCTTCCCAGGCCTCGAGTCGCGCATCCTGCACGACATCGTGGAGGATCCCCGCGACGACCTCGTCCTCGCTGCGTCCGTAGCGCGTGAGGATCACGGCGACGGTCGCGGGCTGCGTGAGGTAGGGGGCACGCGTCCCTTGGCGCACGCGGCGATCGTGATGCTTGGCCGCGAAGGCGAAGGCGTGGTTGATGCGGTCGGAGTAACCGTGGGTCACCGGAGGATCGCGCGGCTCAGGATGAGATCGAGGAGGGTCAGCGCCAACCCCTGGACCATGATACCACAGCCGGCGCCGACGAGCCCCAGGCGGCGACCGAGTCGCCAGCCACAGATGGCGAGGGTGAGGCCGATCCCGACGTAGCCGACGTCGAGGCCGATGTTGAGCCAGACGAACCGATCGAGGGCGACGGCGCTGGCGAGATCACGTTCTTTCAAGCCGGAGCGTGCCGCAAGCGCGATGATCGCGTCGATCGCGCCCCAGGCGAAGGTCTGGATCGCGAAGTGGGTGATGAGTGGCGAGGTGATACCGCGCCACCGAACGAAGGCGATGAGCGCGGTCCCGACGACGATGCTGAGCAGCGCCCAGACGAGGAGCCAGGCGAGGTGGAGATGCTCGCGTGCGAGGAGGGCGTCGGCCCACTGGCCGGTGAGGTCCATGGAAGGAATCTAGGGAAAAAGCGAACGGGCGGGACGCTCTCGCGTCCCGCCCGTCCTGTCAGCCGTGGTGAACGGTGCGAGCCGAGGCTCGCGCGCGCTTACTGGACGGTGATGACGCCCTTCATGTTCATCGCAAGGTGCGGGGTGCAGTTGTACGGGTACTGACCCGCCGGGATGCCCGCGAACGAGACGGTGACCGACTCGCCAGCGTTGAGCATCATGTTCGAGGAGAGCTCAGCCATCTTCGCGGAGAAGTTGGCATCGAGCTGCTTCTTGACGTCGGCCGAGAGGCTGGTGCCTTCGAAGGCGACATTGTGCGGGCCACCCGAGACGAAGACGTACTTGATGGCATCGCCGGTCTTGACGGTGAGGTTGGCCGGCTCGAAGCGATAGCCCTTCTCATCGCCGATCATCTTGATCTCGTGCGTGGTGCCGGTGACGGCAGCGGCAGCCGGGGCAGCGGTCTCAGCGGCCGGTGCGACGGTGGTCTCTTCGGCGGCCGGAGCGGACTCAGAGGAACCGCCGCAGGCGGCGAGGGCGAAGACGGAAGCGACGAGCGCGAACTTCTTGAACGACATGGTGTGGAGGCCTCCAGGCCAGGTGCAAAGAGATTGTTATTAGAGCGCGAGTCGGGCCCGACCCGCACTTGTGAAATTATTCACTTGCGAAGAGAAAGGGGAGTGGGATTGGGATGGAGGCTGGAGGCTGAAGGCTGGAAGCTGGACAAAGTCCTAAAACGAGAGCAGGGTGAACCGGTTCACGATCGCCGGGTTCCCCAGATAGGTGAACCGGAGCTGCCTCATCCAGGTCTGGGCCACCCGCCGGACATCCTCCCCCGTCACCCCCCGCAGGTCGGCGATGAAGCGCTCCCCCGCGCGGAAGTCGCCGCGATAGAGCTCGGCCTCGGCCAGGAAGTCGGCTTGGGCCGAGGTGGTCTCATTGTCGAGGAAGTACTCGGTGATGAACTGCTGGATGAGTGGAGCGAGCGCCTCGGTCGGAATGGTCCCCGTTTGCAGCGCGCGAAGCTCCTCACGCATGATGCGCAGGGTCTCCTCTGGGCGCGTGGTCGTCACGTAGAGGCCACCAGAGGTGAGCGCCCGATCGCGGAACCGCGCCTCCACCGCATAGGTGAGATTGCGCCGCGACCGTACCTCGGCGAAGAGCCGACCGGAGAGGATGGCGGTCGCCACGCGAAGGGCCGGGACATCGGGATGCCCCGCCGGCGGGCCGCTCCACCATCCGAGGATGTAGTTGGTGGGAAGGCGTTGCGTCACCAAGTGAACGCCAGAACCAGTGCGCTCGGTGATCGGCTCAGGGAGGGTCCAGTGGTAGTCACCCGCGGGGAGGGTCCCGAGGGTGCGACGCACGAGGGTGGTGAGCCGCTCGCGCGACAGGTCGCCGACCACCACGAGCATCATCCGCGAGGTGACCATCCGGTCCTTCTGAAAGGCACGGAGCTCCGCTGGGGTGATGCGTGCGAGACTGCGATCGGTCCCGACGGGTGAGAGCCCATACGGATGACCGGCGAAGGCGACGCTATCGGCGAGATAGTCGAGCAGCGCATCGGCATCGTCCCCACGCTGCGCGAGCGCGGCCACGCGATTCTCTCGAACAAAGGCGATATCCGCATCGCTGAGCGTCGGATGCATCAGACGATCGGTGTAGATGCTCCAGGTCGAGTCAAGCCGATCGCGCGTGGTGCGCAGGCCGAAGATCGAATAGTCCTCGTGCGCGATGATCCCGATGCTACTCCCCGTTCGCGCCATGGCCCGGCGTAGCTGATCACTGGGATAGCGACGCGTCCCGCGCGCAGAGACCTCTAATAGGAAGGGTTCGATCCCGGCCGTCGCCGCGGTGGTGAGGCGAACCCCGCCCAACAGGTAGAGATTGGCGACGACGAGATCGCCGGGGGCGCGGCGGTGGAGGATGGTGAGGCCGTCGACGACGAACTTCGTTGTTGAGGTGTCAGGTGCCAGGGACCAGGTGACAGGAACGGCGGCCCGGGCCGAAAGGCTCGAGCAGAAGAGCAGGACAGCGAGAAAAATCCGCATCTCAGCGCCCTCCCCCGAGCATGACCAGCTCGGCTTCGGTCAGCTTCAACTTCTCCTTCGTGCCCGGCGGCAACATCACTCCGACAAGCCTCGGCTTCCCGATGACGTACTTCCGCGCGTAGGCCTGCAGCTGGGCTGGGGTCTGCTTCGCCATCGTCTCGATGTACCGGAGGTGGTAATCCAACGAGAGCACGCTCCACCAGAAGCCGATGGTGTGCGAGCGCTCAGAGGCGCGCTCATCACCGAATGCGGTGGTCACCGCACGCTCCGCCTTCACCGCCTCCAGCTCCTCGGCGGAGAAGTGCCCCGGCTGCACCGACTCGGTGAGCGCCGAATCGAGGGTCGCGAGTGCGACGCGAAGCTTCTCGGGGGTGGTCTGCCCACTGACGGTGATCGGCCCGACGTTCGCTAGCGTGTAATAGTTGACGATCACGCCCTGCCAGAGCCCACTCTCCACGAGCCGCTTATGGAATCGCGAGGTCGGTTGGTTCAGGAGATCGGAGTAGACGTCCGCGGCAAAGGTCGCGGCCTCATCAGCACGCGCCGGTGGGCCATGCCACTGGATCTGCACCGTGACCGCATTGACGTTCTCCTCCACGATCAGCGCCTGGCTCCTAGTCAGCGGCTTCACCGAAGGCACAGGGGCACGCACGAAGGGGTCGGCGCCGCGGGGCCAATCGCCAAGGACGCGTCGGACCAAGGCGAGGGTCGCCTCAGGGTCGACGGCGCCACTCACGATGAGCGCGCTGTTGTTCGGCACATAATAGAGGTCGCGGATCGTCTTCATCTGTTCCGGCGTCACACCGCTGATCACCGTGCGATCTCCGATGGTGTTCTTCCGGCTCCAGAACTCCCCCCAGAGCATCCGCCCCATCTGCTGGTCGAATCGGAAGAAGGGGGACGACTCGGCGCGATCGTACTCCCCGAGCACCACGACCTTCTCGCGCGCGAGCTCATCGGCGCGGAACTGGGCGCCCCGCAGGGCGGAGGCGAGGAAGCGGAGCCCACCCTCCAGTGAATCCGCGGCGACGGTCAGGTAGTAGGTGACCTGCTCCTCGCGGGTGGTGGCGTTGAAGGCGGCACCGAGCCGAGCGGCGCGATCCATGAAGGCATCGGGCTCGGGGTAGTCGTCGTTCGCCTTGAAGAACATGTGCTCGAAGAGGTGCGCGAGGCCGGCGTACTCTGGGGGCTGCGTGAAGGCGCCGTTCCGCACCACGAGCTCGACCGTGGCCAGAGGGACTCCACCGCTGGGGGCGATGATGACCTCAAGGCCATTGGGGAGCTGGGTCCGACGCAGGGCGAGGTCGCGCTCGCTGGGTTGGGCCGTGAGGCTCGCCCCATGGAGCAGGAGCCCGACCAGGAGGGTGCTGGCGAGCCGCCATCCGCGTACGTTGATTTCGTTGATCACTATGTCGCTATCCCCGTCGAGTCGTTCATCGCGTGCCGCCGAATGGGCTGCAGCCTTAGCTCCCGTGCTCGGCGCCGACCGACTGCGCCGTGACATCCCGCTCGCTCCATACACCACCTTCCGCATCGGCGGTCCCGCCGACCTGGTGTACGATGCCACGACGGCGGAGGAACTCGCCACCGCGGTGACCGCGGCCCGGCGAGCGGACGTCCCGGTCTTCGTCCTGGGGCTCGGGGCGAACATCCTCATCGGCGATCTGGGATTCCATGGACTAGTGGTCCGGAATGTGGCGAACGGCATCACCATCGGGGCGGATGGACGGGTGCGAGCCGAGAGCGGGGCGATGGTGTCCGAGCTGATCCGGCAGACGGTGGCGGCGGGATGGTCGGGGCTCGAGCACTACGTGGGAATCCCGAGCACCGTCGGTGGTGCGGTCTGGCAGAACCTGCACTTTCTCTCGCCGGCGCCGGAGCGGGCACGGACGATGTTCATCGCCGAGGTGGTGGAATCGGTTGAGTTGCTGGTGTCAGGTGAGAGGGTCCAGAGGGTCAGGGGGGACGAGATGGGGTTTGGGTACGACATCTCGAGGCTCCACGGCAGCGGGGAGATCGCCCTGGCTGTCACCTTCCAGCTCACCAAGGGCGATCACTTTGAGATGCATCGCGTGATGCAGGAGAATCTCTCCTGGCGTGGGTCGCGGCATCCTTGGCTCGAGCATCACCCGAGCGCGGGGTCGATCTTCAAGAAGATCGAAGGGGTTGGGGCGGGGCGGTTGATCGATCAGTGCGGGCTCAAGGGATTCCGCATCGGCGACGCGCAGATCTCGCACATCCATGCGAACATCATGGTGAACCTCGGGTCGGCGACGGCGGCTGATGTCCGGAAGCTCATCGCGCATGCGCAGCAGATGGTGGCCGAGCGCTTCGATCAGATGTTGGAGCCAGAGATCGGCTTGATCGGAGAGTTCGCGAACTAGTACCGCGACCTAGTACCGCTGGCCGAACTCGAGGAACCAGCGTGTCGGGCCGGGGCGATCCAATGTTCGAGCGATCCCTGCGCCGACGGCGCCACCAAAGACGCGCAGCGTGAGGCTCGCCGACGTCCGCGGGTGATCGCTCACCGTTGAACCGAGCGCCGTGACCGTTGCGAGCGCGGTCGCATTCGATGCGCGCGTCCACCCTGACTGCAATCCGAGGGAGAGCGTCGGCGCGACTGGGGGGAGCCAGATGCGCGGGGCGAGGATCACCGGCGACCGCATCCAGGGCGTCATCCACCCCACCGCACCACGCAGCACTGCGGCCTGATCCCCGGCGAACTCTTTGTAGTCATAGCCCGGGAGATTCTGTTGCCGCCCAAGCTCGAAGAGCTGTTGCGGTGGCGCATCAGGGGAGGTGATCCCGACGTCCAGCCGCGCGGCATACATCAGTCCGCCACGATTCACTCGCGCGGTGAGTCGCGCCTCGGCCCGCTGATAGGTGAGCTCGCCATCCCCACGCTCGTAGTGGAGCCGCGCGCCGAGCCCAGGACGCAGGAACTCGAGAGCAACGTCCGGGTTGGCATCGAAGGTGAGCGCGGCGCGACGGTAGCTCCCTGGCGTGACCGGACGGTTCGGCCGGAACGGTGTCCCTGACCGGAGAGGACTCGCCTTCACATTCCGCTCGACCGTCCCATCGTTCGCTAGGCCGACCTCCACACGCACCTGCACCCGCTGCCGCGCCCCGACCAATCGGAGATACTGCAGGGAGGCGGTGCGCCGATCCACATAGTCGTACTCATCTCGACCGAAGAGCGCGCCGAGCACGGAACCCGAATCGTAGGGATTCCGGAAATCGTTGGTGAGATCGAGCGAGCGCTGGAGCCGCAACGCGAGCTGGTCGCGTCCGCGGCGTTGCTCGATCACCACGCGCCCACGCGCCGTCTGCTCCGCGAAGGCCCACCCTCCAGCGGCCCGCAGGGTGAGCCCCGGAGCCGCATCACGGAAGCGAAGCACCGCCCCGGTGCCGATAAAGAGCCCCTGTACTCGATCAAGACGATACGAATCAGAGAGGCGCTCCGTCTCGATTCTGGTACGTGGCGGTCCACGTGGATTGAACCGATCAGGGGCCACATCCTGGAAATCATCCGCACTCGTCTCCGCCGTCATCGCCCCGATCTCGGTCGTCCAGTCGCGATAGGCACTCACACTATCCGGCACGCCGAGGGCAAGTCGGAAGGGTCGGATCTCGATCGTGTCGGAGGGCGCGCCGACGATGACATCGCGAGGGGCGGGCAGGACTTCACGATCGAGGAATCGTGTGACGATACGGACGATCGCGCGCCCCTCGCCGGCGAGCGGAGAAGCCGCCTGCACCTCAAAGCGCTGATACGACGGAAGCCAGAAGCGCCCATCGACCTCAGCGTTCACCGCCTCCACATAGGCGATCCCATCAAGCCCTGAGCCGCGCGAGATGAGATTGCGATCGTCGCGATTCCCGACCTGTGCGAAGTGCCCACGGAGCCGGACGATCTGCCACCGCGTCGCATCGAGATCGAGGGTTCCGACGAAGACGACTGTCCCACGCGCGAGCCCTCGGCGCGGCGTCACCTCGATCCGGCGCACCGGGATCTCACGCCCTGCCGTGCGCACCGACTGGACGATCTCACCACCACGGAAGCGATAGGTGCGCTCCCGTTCATCGCCGAGGGGATGAATCGCGTAGAGGGGGTCGCGTCCCCGTGTGCGGCTCCGCCGTTGCCACGAGGTGGAGGTATCGCGCCCAAAGAGGAGGGCAAGTCGGTTGCCATAGAGCGAAGGGATCGCCCATCCGCCACGGAATAACCCCAAGCTCGAGATGTTCGTCGCGATCGCTTGCGTGCGGTACCCCGTGACCTGTTGCATGTAGCGCCCGGTGCGATCCCAGGTGAGGGTGCTCGCCACCTGTTCGATGGAGAGGGACATCTCCATCCCCTCCGCACGACGGTTTCCGAGGGAGATCTCAGATTCCAACCGCGCGCGATATCCCCCGAGTTCGGCAGGGACGAGTCGATTCCGCAACGCCGCCGAGTCGATGATCGCCGTGAGCGTCAGCGAGTCGGCCCGCGCGTCTTGCGCGAAGACCGGACGCGCGAGACCGATCGCGCCACCCACCAACAGGGTGAGTGGCGCGAGGTGACGGCGGAGCGAGTGGAGCGACCAGCGCACGCGTGTGATCTCGCGGATCGAGCGCCCTTACCGCAGCGCCCCGATCCCTGCTCCCGCCTTCGGGACGGCATAGGCCCACGGCTGCTTGGGC
Organism: Gemmatimonadota bacterium; assembly: GCA_041178365.1. Taxonomy (GTDB): domain Bacteria; phylum Gemmatimonadota; class Gemmatimonadetes; order Gemmatimonadales; family Gemmatimonadaceae; genus Pseudogemmatithrix. The sequence continues at coordinate 7,928 of JBEGVM010000151.1, forward strand.
AGGAGCCGCTGCTTTGGGAACTGCTCATCGAGCGTGTTCGCATCGTAGAGCCGCCCGCCGAGCATCACCATGGCGATGGTGTTGGAGTTCCGGATGTTCGCCAGCGGGTCACGGTCGAGCACCAAGAGATCGGCGAGCTTCCCGACCTCAAGGGAGCCGATGTCGGTCGCGAGGCCGATCGCCTCGGCGCCGACGATCGTGGCCGAGCGTAGGGCCTCATGCGTGGAGAGCCCGCCACTCTGGATCAGCCAGAGCTCCCAGTGCATCCCGAGCCCCTGCAGCTGGCCATGCGACCCGACCCCGATGCGGCCACCGGCGGCGACGGTCTTCGCGATGTCCTCGCCATGCTGCCACATCGCGTACTCCTCGCGGAGCGCGAAGCCCGCGGGTCCGGGGGCGTTCCCCGTACCGCGACGGCGAATCTTCCCCGCGAGATCGATCGGATGCGTGAAGTATCGAAGTTTGGTGTCATTGACGAGATCCTCCGACTGGTAGAACCATCCTTCGCCGAAGGGACCACCGTACTCGACGACGAGGGTCGGGGAGTTATAGGTGCCGGTCGCCTTATACCACTCGAAGACATCCGCGAACTTCGGTGTGATCGGGAGGGTGTGTTCGATCCCGGGGTAGCCATCGATCCCATGCGTCATGTTGAGCTTCTGATCGAGACCGCCTTCAGTGGTCGGCATGATCCCGAGCTCCTTGGCCGCGATGATCAGCCATTGCCGCTGCTGGCGATTCCCGCTCATGTACATCTTGAGCGTCTTGGTGTCGTAGTAGGTGGCGTAACGCTTCATCACCTGCCGCGCATGCTCTTGATCGCGGACGTTCTCGCCCGAGAAGACGCCGGGGCCGGTGGTATAGATGCGCGGGCCGATCATCTCTCCCATCGCGACGCGGTCGCCATAGGTGAGGAAGTCGGTCGTCGCGGTCTGTGGATCGCGCGTGGTCGTGGTGCCGTACGCGAGCGTCGCGAGGTACTGCCAAGTCTGTGAGTTATGGACCCCTGGGGTGAGCCACTGCGGGTGATAGTGCGTGTCAACCATCCCCGGCATGATGACCTTCCCCGAGAGATCCATCGTGCGCGCGCCCTCTGGGATCGTGACACTCCCGCGCGCGCCGATGGCGACAATGCGCTCGTCGCGCACGACGATGTCGGCGTTCTCGATGATCTCCTGCCCCTTCATTGTGATCGCCTTCGCCCCGCGGAGGACGATCGTCCCCTGCGTCTTCTCGCGCTCGAGCATCACGGCAATCCGTTGCTCGGCGGGCTTATAGCCCGGCGCAGGCTTCTTGGTGGTGTCGGCCTTCGTGATGGAGTCGGCGCGGGTGAGGCTGTCCTTCTTGGTCGGGTCGGCACGGAGGAGGGCGACGCGACGCGCATCGGCCTTGAGCGAATCGTCGACCACCTTGGCACGATCGAGATCGTAGGTCCAGATCGCGTTGCCGAGCCCCCAGATGACCTTCTTCCCGTCACCGCTCCAGGCGGGGAATTCTCCACCGACCTCGTTGAGCTTGCGCACAGGGACCACGGCGTTGGCCGGTGCGGCGACGCTCACCGTCGGCGCAGTTGCTCCCGTCTGAGGGATCGTCACTACATAG
>JBEGVM010000152.1:0-5996 GCA_041178365.1 Gemmatimonadota bacterium
GTCATCGGAGGATGCTCCGGAGAGGGAAGGGAATCAGAAGATGCGTACGTTGATGTACTTCTTGGGGTCGGACCGGAAGTCCACGACGAGCTTGCGCAGGTCGATCAACAACGAATCCGGATTGCGGTAGAGCGAGGGATCGTTCACGAGGAGTCCGAGCGATCCCTCCCCACGCTCCACGCGGGCGAGGATCGTATCCGCCTTGCCGATCGCGCCGCGGAGATTGGCCTCGGCAGAGACCAGCGAGCGAGAGAGCGATTCGAAGCGCTCCGTCGCATTCCGAAGGTTCTGCGACGCCTGGCGACTCTGGCGCAGGATCTCCTGTACCTCCCCCTGCGAAGTGGCACTATCCACGCGAGCCATGGTGCGCTGCAGGGCGTTGGCCGAGGTCGCGACATCGGCGAAGCTGAGTCGCGCCGTCGCGGCGAGCGAATCGAGATTGCGCGACTGCACCTTCACCGCCGATGCGAGGTCGCGCGAGAGGATACTGAAATCCCGGATGGAGCGGCGCAGCTCGCGTGCCGCGGTGTCGTTGAACGCCATGCGAACGCGCTCGGAGACGGAGGCCACATTCCCCGCGATGCTGCCGGCGACGGTGGTGAGCTGCGCGATGTCGGGGAGGACCGCGCCGCGGAGCGACCCCTCGGGTGCCCCATCGACTTCAGCGAGCTGCGTCTCGACCTCGCGGTTCACGGGGACCGCGGCGCGCGAGGTGATGATCGCCTGCCACTCGCCGAAGAGGGTCGCCGCCTGGACCAAGACCACCGGGTCCGCCGGCATCAGGATCCCCTGATTGAGCTCCATCGCAATGAGCACCCAGTCGTCGGGCGCGAGGGCGATCTGCTTCACCCGCCCAGCGACCACCCCGCGGATCACGACGGCGTTCCCGACCTGCACCCCGCCGACATCGCGGAAGTGTGCCGTCACGAGCTCAGGCTTCTTGCCGAACTCCGCCTGTTGCAGGAAGAGGGTAGAGAAGACGATCCCCACCATCACCACGATGATCGTCGCGCCGACGATCCAGTCATTCGAACGTCGCTTCATGTCGCCCTCCCAAGGAGCCAGACCACCGCCCAAAAGGCATCGAGTACCAGGATCATCACCGCGGACTGCACCACCGCCTGCGTCGCGGAGCTGCCGACGCCCTGCGCCCCACCCTTCGCGCGGAGTCCGTTCGTGCAGCCCAAAAGGGTCACCGCGAAGCCGAAGCTCGCGGACTTCACCAACCCGTACCGGACATCGAAGGAGTCGAAGAAGAGCCGCGCCCCCTTCATGAACTCACTCGTCGTCATATCGAGGAGCCCGAGGGAGGCGGCCCAGCCGGCGGCGAGCCCGACGAACATCGCCGCACCCACGACGATCGGGAACATCAACACCCCCGCGAGGATCCGCGGCACCACGAGATAGGCGACCGGGTCGTAGCCCAGCGTCTCCAGGGCATCGACCTGTTCGGTCACCTTCATCGTGCCCAGTTCCGCCGCGATGTTCGCCCCGACGCGCCCCGCGAGGGCGAGGCCGGTGAGCACTGGGGCGAGCTCCATCATGACCGTCTTCTGGACGAGGGTGCCCACGAGATAGCGCGGGACGGCCCCCGTGAAGCTGTAGCTCGCGAGGAGGGCGAGGACGACTCCGGTGAAGAGGGCGATCAGCATCCCGATCGGCAGGGAGTTGACCCCCAAGGCGCGGGCCTGCTGGGAGAAGTTCGCCCCCCACGTCTTCACATCGCGCGACGAGCGCCCGGCCTCGGCGGCCAGCGATCCCGCCTGACCGAAGGCTTCTAGCCCCTCACGAAAGACCCGCCCGATCGTCTCGATCACTCTGAAGAATACCCCACCACGTTACCTTTCGCCGTCCCCCGCCCTACCCCTGTAGAACCCCTTGGAGGGTCTCTGGGCAAGCTCGTCGTCCTGATGTTCACCGCGTTCCTCGATATGGTCGGGCTCCTCATGGTGCTCCCGCTCATGCCGTTCTACGCACAACGCTTCGTGGGGCAGGGGCCACTCTGGCGCGCCTTCAATGCGCTCGGCATGGGGGGAGAGGGGGCAGTGATCGCCCTCTTGGTCTCCTCGTTTGCCGTCGCGCAGTTGCTCAGTGCGCCATTTTGGGGGCGAATCTCTGACCGGGTGGGGCGCCGCCCTGCCCTGTTGGTGGGAATGGCGGCGAGCGGGATCGCCTACATCGGCTTCGCCTTCGCCAACTCCCTCGAGCTCCTCTTTCTCTCCCGCATCGTGCAGGGGGCGGGGGGCGGGACCACGGGGGTGATCCAGGCCTACGTGGCGGACGCCTCGGAGCCCAAGGATCGCGCCAAGACCCTCGGATGGCTCTCAGCGGCCACCAACGCCGGGGTCGCGCTCGGGCCCGTACTGGGCTCTGGTGCCGCGAAACTCTTCGGGAGTAGCGGACCGGGACTCGTCGCCTTTGGGCTCACGATCGCGACGATGGCCTTCGCGTTCCGCTATCTCACCGAGTCGAACGAGTATGCAGGCGCCGCTGCCGACCAGCGCCCCAAGGTCCAACGCTCCGGCACCGCGGTCCGACGCGTCCTCTCACATCCGATGGAACCGGCCTCGCGCCTGATCTGGATGTACGCCGTCGGGATGGGGGCCTTCCAAGGGATGACGGCGATCCTCGCGCTCTTCCTCGATGCGCGCTTCCAGATCGGCGTCGGGGAGATTGGCTGGGTCTTCACCTACATCGGGGTCATCTCGGTCGTGGCGCGCGCCCTGGTGCTCGGCCCCGCCGTCGATCGGTTTCGCGAACCCCGCCTCTCGCGCATCGGGCAGACCCTCCTCGCGCTCGGCCTCGGTGCACTTCCCTTCACGACCAACTATCTCACCCTTGCCCTCGCGATCCTGCTGATCCCGCTCGGCACCGCCTTCACCTTCCCCTGCGTGACAGGGATGCTCTCGCAGGTGATCCCGAACCATGAGCGCGGGTTGTACATGGGGGTGCAGCAGACCTTCGGCGGATTGGCGCGCGTGATCGGCCCGATCTGGGCGGGGTTCGCCTTCGACTATCTCGGGCGCGGGGTACCGTTCTATACGGGCGCCGCACTCGCGGCGATCACCATCGTGATGGGGCTCGGGATCGAGAAACATCTCCCGGCGCGCTGAGTCTTACGCGCGCGGGACCTCGAACTCCCCGGTCTCTCCTGAGCGCGCCGGATGGCGCGACATCGAGGCGTCCTCTGTCTCCGTGATGAGGCGGACCCCGCGCTCGAAGAAGAGATAGTTGTACGCCCACTGCATCAGCACGCTGATCCGGTTGCGGAATCCCACGAGGAACATCACGTGGACGAGCAACCAGGTGAACCAGGCGAGATGCCCCGCGATGCGGAGCTTCCCGTCGAAGAAGCTTGCCACCGCCTTATGGCGCCCGATCACGGCGAGATCGCCCTTGTTCACGTACCGGAAGGGCCGCATCGCGCGCCCCTCGAGCTGCGCGATGATGTTCTCTGCCACCCGGCGGGCCATCTGCGTCGCGGCTGGTGCCACGGCCGGCACCTCGCGTCCATCGGTGGAGGTCGCCGCGGCAGCATCGCCGATCACGAAGACGCGGAGATCCCCGGGGAGATGCAGCTCCGGTGTCACCTCCGCACGCCCCATGCGGTCGAGCGGGGTCTCCAGCGTCGCGAGCAGCGGCGAGGCCTGATTCCCCGCCGCCCAGAACACCGATTCCGATTTGATATGCTCATCGGCGATCGAGACCCCATGCTCATCGATGTCGGTCACGACCGCGTTGGTGCGCACCTCCACACCGAGCTTCTCGAGATCCCGCTGCGCGCGCCGTGAGAGCGACTCCGGGAACGCCGGGAGGATGCGTGGGCCGCCCTCGAGCAGGATCACCCGCACGGTCGAGGTATCGATCCGCCGGAAATCCGCGCGGAACGCGACCTTGCACATCTCCGGCAACACCCCGGCCAACTCCACGCCCGTCGGCCCGCCACCGACCACCACGTAGGTCAGCAGCGCCTGCCGCGCCTTGAGATCGTCTTCCCACTCCGCACGCTCGAAGGCGAGGAGGAACCGCTTCCGGATCCGCCGCGCATCCTCGACGCTCTTCAAGCCCGGCGCCCACTTCTCCCACTCCGAGCGTCCGAAGTAGGAGTGCCGAGTGCCAGGGGCGACGATCAGGTAGTCGTAGGGGATCGGATCGCTCTCGCCGACCACGCGAATCGCGCGGGAGGTGCGATCGATCCGCTCGACCGTCCCCAAGAGCGTGGTGACCTCCTTCTCCTTGCGCAGCACCCAGCGGATCGGTGCCGTCACATCGCTCGGCGCCAGCGAGGTGGTCGCGACCTGGTAGAGCAGGGGCTGAAAGAGATGGTGGTTGGTGCGATCGATCAGCAGCACCTCGAAGCCGGGGCGCGCGAGCGCCCGGGCGGCATTGAGCCCACCGAAGCCGCCACCGATGATGACGACGCGCGTACGCGCAGGACGACGCGCCATGGTCAGCCCTTACCTCGTGGGGCGCGCCGCGGTGCCGGTGCGCCGTGCGCCACCGGTCGGTCGGGCCACCGGGGCGAGCGCCTCGGTGACGATCCGCCCCTGCTCCTCCGCATGTTCCGATGCGTATCCCTCAGCGGGGCTCGCCCGCTCAGGACGCCCGTAGTAGCGGATCACGAGCGCATTGCCGGTGGAGACGCGGAGCCGCGGCGCCACGAAGCTCCACGCCCCCTGGTTCTTCGGCTCCTCCTGCACCCAGGCGACCTCCTCGATCCGCGGATAGCGATCGACGAGTTGCGCCACCCCCTCATGCGGCCAGGGGTAGAGCTCCTCGACGCGCACCACCGCGACATGTTCAGGGACGCCCTTCGCCAGGAGATCGTAGTAGACCTTCCCCGTGCAGAAGACGAGACGGCGGACCTGATCGCGCTTCGCCGCACCCTGCGGATCGTCGAAGATCACCTGGAACGCGCCTTCGCTCAGATCGCTGAGCGATGACGCCGCCTGCGCGAGGCGCAACAGTGACTTGGGCTGCATCAAGACGAGGGGACGACGTGGCGAGAGCAACGCCTGCCGCCGCAGCACGTGAAAGTACTGTGCCGGTGTGCTCGGATAGGCGACGCGCAGATTCCCCTCCGCGCAGAGCTGGAGATAGCGCTCGAGACGCGCGCTCGAGTGCTCAGGGCCCTGCCCCTCATACCCATGCGGCAAGAGGAGCACGAGTCCGGAGTCCTGCCCCCACTTCGCACGATCCGAGGCGATGAACTGGTCGATGATCGGCTGCGCCATGTTGCTGAAGTCGCCGAACTGCCCCTCCCAGAGCGTCAGCGTGTCAGGCGCGGTGACGCTGTAGCCATACTCGAAGCCCATCACCGCCAGCTCGGAAAGCGCGGAGTTGTACGCCTCGAAGGCGCTCGACACGCCCGGCAGATGCGCGAGTGGCGCATGCGTGCCCCCCGTCGTCGGGTCGTGCAGGACCGCATGCCGATGGGAGAAGGTCCCGCGCTGCACATCCTGCCCTGTAATGCGCACATGCACGCCGTCCGCGAGGATCGAGGCGAAGGCGAGCGCTTCCGCGTGCCCCCAATCGATCCCCCCCGCCGGACCGATCGCCTCGCGACGCCGCTCGAGCTGCTTCGCGAGTCGCGGATGCGGGGTGAAGCCGGCGGGATAGGTGAGAAGCGCCTCATTCCACTGCGTGAGCTGCGCGGCAGGCACTGCGGTGCGCACCGACCCCGTCGCCGCAGGCTCGTGTGTGCCATGCCCACCATGTGCGGCCGGTGCCGCGTGAGCACTCGCCGGCGCCTTGGAGGCCTCGAACGCCTGCTGGAAGCGTGCCGCCACCTCGGCGTCGAGTGTCTCGACCTGCGCCGACGTCACGATCCCCTCAGCGACCAGCCGACTCCCCCACACCTGCCGCGGGGTCGGGTGCGCCTTGATCCGCTCATAGAGCTGCGGCTGCGTGAAGGTCGGTTCGTCGCCCTCGTTGTGCCCCCACCGCCGATACCCGACGAGATCCACGACGAAGTCCTTCTTGAAGCGCGCCCGATA
>JBEGVM010000153.1:0-3787 GCA_041178365.1 Gemmatimonadota bacterium
TCTATCTCCTCTGCGCCGATGACGACCCCGATATGCGAGCGATCATCGAAGCTGCGTTGCGGCTCGACCCGGAGATCGCCCCTGAGATCTTTCCCAGCGGGGCCGCCCTGCTCGAACGGGCCCCCCATGCCCTCCAGCCGGTACCGCATTGATGGCCCAGATCGATCGACTCTTGCGCGTGGTGATGGAGAAGGGGGGAGAAGCCCTCGTGCTCCGCGATGGGGAACCCGCCCAGCTCGCGATCAATGGACAAGGACTTCCGCTCACCAAACCCCTCTCAGGGGCGCAGGTGCTCGGGCTCTTGCGCGAGATCGCGCCGAAGGACGCCGCGGAGTCGATGAATGAGGGGAAGCCCACCAAATTCCCGTATGCGGTCAGTGACGTGACCTTCACCGTCCGGGTGATGCGGGATGAAGCGGGGGTCCGCGTCGAGTGCCGCCCAGAGGGGGACGCGGATGTGGCGAAGATCGCGGCCGTTGCCGCGGCGGCCCCGGCCGTCCCGCCGGCCCCGGTGACTCCCGACGCACCGTCGGAATCCGATGCCCCCGTTGCTGCGGTGGCGCGCCCCACAGTGCCCCCCGTGGACCCGGCCGAGCGCGCCGTGGCACGGGATCGCATCGATGCCCTCCTCCGCACCCTCGCCTCCTCCGGGAGCTCGGACCTCCACCTGCGCGTGGGTGAACCCCCGGTACTCCGGAAATCCGGCGAGCTGGTCCGTATCGAGGGTCAGGCCGTTCTCGCCGATGATGATATCGTTGGCATGATTGGGGCAATCATCCCAGAGGAGAACGCGACGGCGTTCGCGAAGACCAACGACACCGACTTCGCCTACGAGATCAGAGGGATAGCGAGGTTTCGCGCCAACGTCTTTGCGGAGCGGAAGGGGAATGCCGCGGTCTTCCGCGTGATCCCGGCAACGGTGTTGACCGTCGAGCAGCTCGGCATCACGCCGGAGGTGCAGAAGCTCTGTTACCTGACCAAGGGGTTGGTGCTCGTCACCGGCCCCACGGGATCCGGGAAATCGACGACACTCGCCTCGCTCATCGATCTCGTGAACCGCGTGCGCAGCGACCACATCATCACGATCGAGGACCCCATCGAGTTCGTGCATCCCAACAAGAACTGCATCGTGACGCAGCGCCAGGTGGGGATGCATACGGGGTCGTTCAAGAGCGCCCTCCGCGCGGCGCTGCGCGAGGATCCGGACATCATCCTCGTCGGCGAGTTGCGCGATCTGGAGACGGTGAGCATCGCGATCGAGACCGCCGAGACGGGGCATCTGGTCTTCGGGACGCTCCACACCTCCACGGCGGCGAGCACCATCGATCGCATCATCGATCAGTTCTCGGCGGACCAACAGGAGCAGGTCCGCACCATGCTCGCCGAGTCGCTCAAGGGGGTCGTGGCGCAGGTCCTCTGCCGGAAGATCGGGGGCGGGCGCGTGGCCGCACATGAGATCCTGATCGTGAACACCGCGATCTCCAACCTCATCCGTGAGGGGAAGACCTTCCAGATCCCCTCGATGATGCAGGCCGGCAAGAAGATCGGGATGATCACGATGAACGAGTCCCTGCTGAACCTGGTGGAGAAGAAGCTCGTCGAGCCGCAGGAGGCCTGGATGAAGGCGGTCGACAAACCGAGCCTGGTCGCGCAGCTACGGGCGCGGGGACACGATGTGAGCTTCGCGGAGGGGGAGCTCTCCCTGGGGTCTGAGGGGGAGCCGTTGACTGGGGCACCGTTGACGGGGGCGCCACGTTAGCTTTGAAGGCTATGCGTATCCGTAACATCGCCATCATCGCGCACGTCGACCACGGGAAGACCACTCTCGTCGATCAGATGCTCCGTCAGGCCGGGGCCTTCCGTGAGAACCAGGTCGTCGCCGAACGGGTGATGGATTCCAATCCGCTCGAACGTGAGCGCGGCATCACCATCCTCGCCAAGAACACCTCGATCCACTGGGGGGAGACCAAGCTCAACATCGTCGACACCCCGGGGCACGCCGACTTCGGCGGCGAGGTGGAGCGGATCCTCCGCATGGTCGATGGCGTGCTCCTCGTGGTCGACGCCTTCGATGGTCCGATGCCGCAGACGCGCTTCGTGCTCCGCAAGGCGCTCGCGCTCGGACGGACCGTCATCATCTGCATCAACAAGATCGACCGTCCCGGCGCCGATCCGATGCGTGTGCATGAGGAAGTGCTCGATCTCCTGATCGAGCTCGAGGCCAACGAGGCGCAGCTCGATGCGCCGGTGGTGTATGCCTCCGGGCGCGAGGGGATCTCGACGATGGACCTCGAGACCCCAGCGGTCGATCTGACCCCGCTCTTCGAGACGGTCGTGCGGCATGTGCCGGCGCCGCCGAGTGATGCGGCGGGGTCGTTCCAGATGTTGGTCTCGACGATCGACTATTCGAATTATCTCGGGCGCCTCGCCATCGGGCGGATCGAGCGCGGGACGGTGAAGGTCGGCGACACGGTGCATCTCCTCCCGGTGGATCACACCCTCAAGGGGGCCCCGGGGCGCGTCACCAAGCTCTTCGGCTTCGAGGGGCTCGAGCGGGTGGAGGTCCCAGAGGCGGCGGCGGGGGAGATCGTCGCGCTCGCGGGGCTCGATGGCGTCGAGATCGGACTGACCATCACCGATCCCGAGCATCCGGAGCGGTTGGAGGGGATCGCCGTCGAGGAGCCGACGATCTCCGTCGACTTCCTGGTGAACAACTCGCCCTTCGCGGGGAAGGACGGGAAGTACGTGACCAGCCGCCAGCTCAAGGAGCGGCTGGAGAAGGAACTCGAGCGGAACGTCGCGCTCCGCGTCGAGGACACCGAGAGCACCGACACCTGGACCGTCTCGGGCCGCGGCGAGTTGCACCTCTCGATCCTCATGGAGACGATGCGCCGCGAGGGGTATGAGTTCCAGGTGAGCCGTCCCCGCGTGATCACGCACTTGGGGCCGGATGGCGAGCGGCTCGAGCCGTACGAGGAGCTCGCGATCGACGTCCCTGAGGAATTCATGGGGACCGTCATCGAGAAGCTCGGCCCCCGCAAGGCGAGCATGGTGGAGATGAAGAATCCGGGGCAGGGGCTCGTGCGGTTGGTCTACAAGATCCCCGCGCGTGGGCTCTTCGGGTATCGCTCCGAGTTCCTCACCGACACGCGCGGCACCGGGATCATGCATCACCGGTTCCTCGAGTACGGGGCGTGGGCGGGGGGCCTGCAAGGGCGTCTGCGTGGCGTGCTCATCTCCATGGAGGGGGGGATGATCATCGCCTTCGCCCTCGGGAACCTCCAGGAGCGGTCGACCCTCTTCGTCTCCCCGGGCGACGAGGTCTATGAGGGGATGATCATCGGGGAGAATGCACGACCCGGCGACATGGACGTGAACCCCACGAAGGAGAAGAAGCTCACCAACATGCGCTCCAAGAGTGCGGATGATGCGATCCAGCTCGAGCCCCCGCGGGCGTTGACGTTGGAGAGCGCGCTCGAGTATATCGAAGATGATGAGCTGATCGAGGTCACCCCGAGCGCCATCCGGCTCCGGAAGCGGATGTTGAGCGCGAGTGATCGCAAGCGGATCAATCGGGACGCGAAGAAGGAACGCGCCGGGGGCTGAGCCGGCGCCATCCCATCACCCAAGCAGGGAGAGCGGCACAGATGCGGGGGGAGGAGCGGTCGGGGTGGGCCGTCGGGCTCGCCGAAGAGGAGGAGCTCGGGGTGGGGGGGGAGGACCTCGAGGGGCTACGCATCGTCGACGGGGAGGATCTCGACGGGGATCTGGACGACCTCGACGAGGA
>JBEGVM010000154.1:0-4701 GCA_041178365.1 Gemmatimonadota bacterium
CAACGGCAAGGATGTACGCCTCGAGAATGGCGATGTGATCTTCGTCGGAACCCATGGCCCGCGCGTCCAAGTGACCGGAGAAGTGGTCCGCCCAGCCACCTATGAGCTCAAGGCCGGTGAGGGCGTGCGCGAGGCGATTCGCGCGGCCGGGGGATTCAAGCCGACCGCGCTTGCGTCGCGCGTGCAGATCGTCCGTATCGTCCCTCCGACAGAGCGGACCGGCGGCGGCAGTGACCGGACCGTCGTGGATGTCACCGCGGGCGGCCCCTCGATCGACGCCTTCCCTCTGGTTGAGATCCGCGGGGGGGACGAACTCCGCGTCTTCCCCGTCGCGAGCCGCGTCCGCAGCCGGATCACTCTCGAGGGTCACGTCTGGACCACAGGGCAGCAGGCCTTCGTCGCGGGAATGAAGTTGAGCGACGCCTTGCGCGCCGCCGGTGGGACGCAGCCCGATGCCTATCTCGGGCAGGTCTCGATCACGCGGTTGCAGGCTGATTCGACTCGGATCCAGCTGCGCGCCGTGCTCCGCGATACCACCGGTGCCGTGGTGAATGATCTCGAGCTGGCCGACGACGATGTGATCACCGTGTATTCCCTGACCAACTTCCGCCCGCGTCGCTTCGTGGCGATCGGCGGCTCGGTGAAGGTCGGTGGTCGCTATCCATTCAACGAGGGGATGACCCTCCGCGACCTGGTGCTCGCCGCTGGCGGGTTGGTTGAGGGGGCGTGGATTCGCGAGGCGGAGATCGCCCGGATCCCCGCGAGCTTTGAGGGAGGGGTCACCGCGCAGACGGTGCGTGTTCCATTGGATTCGAGCTACCTCGCGCAGAGCGCGACTGGTGCGGGATCCGGAGTCCGGGAGGTCACGCTTCGCCCGTACGACAACGTGTTGATCATGCAGCAGCCCGACTTCTCCCTCCCCCGATCGGTAGTGATCACCGGTGAGGTTCGGTATCCTGGACGGTACGCCCTGCGGACCAAGTCAGAGCGACTGAGTGACATCGTACAGCGCGCCGGAGGACTCTCGACCGAGGCGGCGACGGACGCCGCGTACTTCGCGCGTGTGACGGCGCTCACGGCCTTCGGAAGAGCCGATACAGCCTCTGATGCGAAGAAGGGCTTCGACACCACCACCGTGAGCGTCACGCGCTCCCGTGTCGGCGTCGACCTGCGTGCCGCACTCGCGCGACCGAGCGCGGACGACAACCTCCTGCTCTTCGACAACGACTCGCTCCATCTCCCGATGCAGCGGACCACCATCGAGATCAGTGGTGCGGTCAACGCGCCCAGCATCATCGCGGCATCCTCGGGGCGGTCTCTCAATTACTACGTGCGCGCCGCCGGTGGACCCTCGCTCCGTGGTGATGCCAACAGGGCCTACGTGATCCAACCGAATGGGAAGATCGAGGCGCGTCGGAAGGTCCTCTGGGTGATCGCGCTGAACCCCACCCCGCGCCCAGGCGCCACGGTGGTGGTCCCCGTGAAGCCGGACAACGAGGCCGATCTCCAGCGCTTCGCCTCAACGATCCAGATCATCGCACAGACGGTGGCGAGTCTCGCGACGGTGTGGGCGCTGCTTCGGTAGGGGCGTCGTCTTTCATCACCGACAGACCATCCCCACGGCGGATCAGCCGGGGAGGATGCTCCCGCCGTTGACATTGACGATCTCTCCCACGAGGTGCCGCGCGCCGGGCATACAGAGCGCGACCACCGCCCAGGCCACATCCTCTGCCGTCGCGATACGCCCGTTCGGGATGCTCGCCGCGATCCGCGCCTTCCCCTCCCCCGCATAGGGGATCGATGACATCTCGGTGTCGACCCACCCAGGGGCCACCGCATTCACCGTGATCCCGCGCTTCGCGAGCTCGATCGCCTGGCTCTTCACAAAGGAGATCATCGCCCCCTTGCTCGCCGCATAGTCGGCGTGGAAGGCCTCACCGCGCTGCCCCGCGGTGGAGGCCACGTGCACGATCCGTCCGCCATCGCCTAACACCCGCGCCGCCGCCCGCGAGACATGGAACATCGCATCGGTGTTCGCTCGCATCGTCCGGCGCCACCGCTCGTCGGTCATCTCATGCACCGGCACGTCATCGGTGGGCCAGATCCCCGCGTTGTGCACCGCGATATCCAACCCGCCGAACACCCGCACCGCCTCCGCGACGAGCGCATCGGCCGCCGCGGGGTCACCGAGATCCCCTGCGAGGCCAAAGGCGCGGACGCCTTTGGCCTGGAGCGCCGCAACGAGCTGTGCGGCGTCCGTCCCACGCGACTGATAGCCGATGCCGACATCGGCGCCGAGGTCGGCGAGGGAGTGGGCGACGGCAGCACCGATGCCGCGAGAACCGCCCGTGACGATGGCGCGGCGCCCCGCGAGGGAGCATGGCGCGGGGATGGGACGAATCGGGGACGTGGTCATGGCAGGGAGACTAACGGGTCCCCGGGGACGACCTCAATCGTGACGGGCGCTTCCGATCAGCTCACGGGCGACCCGCGTCGCATCAGCGCCCGGGAATCCCCGCCGGAGTAACCAGGCCACCAGTCGGCGGCGCGCCACCGCCGGCTCGAGCCCCGCCAAGGCACGGAGCCGTTTCCGCGCTGCGGCCTCGACCACCTGCGCTGGATCCAGGCCCGAGTCCTCCTGATGCTCCGTCAGGACCCGATCGATCAGGTCACGCGCGACCCCGCGCCGCATGAGCTCGAGACGGACCCGCGCGGGGCCATACCCCCGCCCCGCCCCGAGCCGAGCCTGGGCGAAGCCGCGCGCGAAGGCGAGGTCATCCAGCAGTCGGCCGGCGACGAGGCGGTCGAGGACCTGCTCGACCTCCTCGGCCGCGTACTCCCGCTGGAGGAGCCAGCGCCGGAGCTCGGCGCACGACCGGGCTCGGCGCGCCAGGGCGTCGAGCGCCCGGTTGTAGCACGGTGCCCGCAACGGCATCGGGGGTGGACCCGAGTGGAACGACGGGGATTCCGGGCCCCGGCGACTCACCACAGATCACACCCCCGATACACGTTCGGCGCGTCCTGTTGACTGACTCTTCGACCTACTCCTCGTCCGACTCCTCGACCACCTTCGTCACGCCCAAGACCACCTTCACCTTCTCCTCGATCTCGGCCATCACCTTCGGGTTGTCCTTGAGGAAGAGCTTGGCGTTCTCCCGGCCCTGTCCGATCCGCTGGTCGCCATAGCTGTACCAGGCGCCCGACTTCTCGATGATCCCGCTCTCCGCGCCGATATCGACCAAGAGGGAGGTGTGGGAGATGCCTTCTGCGTACATGATGTCGAACTCCGCCTGCTTGAACGGCGGGGCGACCTTGTTCTTGACGACTTTGACCCGGACGTGCGACCCGATCACATCCTCCTTCTCCTTCACCGGGCCGATGCGACGGATATCGAGCCGGAGCGAGGCGTAGAACTTGAGCGCCTTGCCGCCGGTCGTGGTCTCCGGATTCCCGAACATCACCCCGATCTTCTCGCGGAGCTGGTTGATGAAGACGACCGAGCAGTTGGAGCGGGCGATGGCCCCGGTGAGCTTGCGGAGCGCCTGGCTCATGAGCCGCGCCTGCAACCCGACGTGCGAATCCCCCATCTCCCCCTCGATCTCCGCCTTGGGCACGAGCGCGGCGACGGAATCGATGACGATCACGTCGACGGCCCCGCTCCGCACGAGGATCTCGCAGATCTCCAGCGCCTGCTCCCCCGTGTCGGGCTGGGAGACGAGCAACTTCTCGACATCGACCCCGAGCTTCGCCGCATAATCGGTATCGAGCGCATGCTCGGCGTCGATGAAGGCGGCGGTCCCCCCCTGCTTCTGCGCGTTGGCGACGACGTGGAGACAGACCGTGGTCTTACCGCTGCTCTCGGGTCCGTAGATCTCGGTGACGCGGCCCCGCGGGATCCCGCCGACACCGATGGCGGCATCGAGATTGATCGCACCGGTCGGGATGGCATCGACGCGCACCTTGGCGCCATCGGTGCCCATGCGCATGATGGCACCCTTGCCGAAGGACTTCTCGATCTGCGAGACCGCGAGACCGAGCGCCTTGGACTTTTCTGACTGCTGAGAGGTGGTTGGGGTCGCCATGAGTTCTCCTGAGGTTGAATGTAGCGGGGGGGTGGGTGGGGGCTATCCCCGAAGGAACGCCGATGAGACGAGGGGTGACAAGAAACCGAAGATTAGCCGAAGTGAGGATGATCGCGCAATAGCCGAGAGCGCCGCAAAAGTTTATTCACAAATCATTTTTTCCACATTACTGTAACTATCAGTTAACAGATTGCAATGAAGGAGCTTAAGATGTTGAAAAGTCATGGAAGAGCAGGAAAGGCGTTTTCCACATGCTTGACCCGCACGCGCTCACCGGACACCAGGACGCCGATCACGTCGAATCGATAGGTCTCCGGCTGCCTGCCATGGCGATCGATCCAGACCTGCGCGCTCTTGGTCAGCTCGCGCTGTTTGCGGCGGTGGACGGCCTCCACCGGGTCGCCGAATTCGGCGCCGTTCCGTGCCTTGACCTCGACGAAGGCAACGACCCCGTGCCGCTCGGCGACGAGGTCGATGTCGCGTCGTCCGTTGACGAAGCGATGGTAGACGATCCGCCAGCCGCGCTGGGCGAGCCACCGGGCCGCGATCCGTTCTCCGAGTGCGCCGAAGCGCTGATTGTGTGTGCGCATGGGGACGAATCTGGGGTATCCCCTG
The DNA here is from genome assembly GCA_041178365.1 of Gemmatimonadota bacterium. GTDB lineage: Bacteria > Gemmatimonadota > Gemmatimonadetes > Gemmatimonadales > Gemmatimonadaceae > Pseudogemmatithrix. The sequence goes on from JBEGVM010000154.1 coordinate 4,698, forward strand.
CCCC
>JBEGVM010000155.1:0-2717 GCA_041178365.1 Gemmatimonadota bacterium
CATCGAGCGGCTCACCCGCGGCGCGGTGCACCCGGTGCTCAGCGAGGCGGTCGAGGCCATCCTCGATCTCGCCATCGCGATCACCGCCGAGGGACCGCTGGTCCTCCTGATCGACGATGGCCATCAGTATGAGGGCCGAGAGCTCGGTGCGCTGCTCGCGGCACTCGACGAGCAGCGTCCCCCCGCACTCGTCGCCGTCGTCGCCGTCCCCACGCCCTCGCTTCCGACGCGGATCACCTCGCCGGCGCTTATCCTCGACCCCCTCACTCCACTCCGGGTTCGTCAGATGGTGGATGAGTTGGCCCGGCTCCCCGAGGCGCCATGGAGTGACGCCCTCATCGACGGGCTGAGCGCCGCGAGTGAGGGCATCCCTCGCCGGGTCCTCTACATCCTGACGACGCTACACCGCGAGGGGGTGCTGCAGGACCGGAATGGGAGCTGGGCGCTCGGGAGCACCGCCGAAGGCCTCCGCACCAGACTGCAGCAGCTCGCCATGAACGGAGCAACGGCCTAAGCGCACCCCGCATGGCGGCCCGGCGCTAGAGCGCTAGGTCGCCATGCGTCGCTCACCGATCCGACACGACGAAATCGATCTCGATGGCGGTCCCGATGATGGGGGTCGACTGGTACACCGGGGTCAGCGGACCGAGTACCTGTTGGATCTTGACGCCGTTGACCGACCCCTGCGCACGGCGCCCGAGATACTGTCGCATGAGGTAGCGGTCGATGGTGATCTGGCCGTCGCGACGGAGCTGGGTGATCTGCCCCTCGGTCAACGTCGCTGCCAGATCATTCCCATCCCCCCAGACCGGGGTGCCCACCGCCCAGTTGGTGGCGGAGAAGAGATGCTCCACCGAATCCTCTGCGCGGAAGAGGATGAGCAGGTGGTGATGCCCGGGACCTGACGCAGGGGGCACGTCGAACTCCACCGTCTGCCAGGCATCGATCACCGGACGCGGCAATCCCGCCAAGCGGATGACTGATTCCTTCGGCGGGAGCCAGGTGGGGCCCGCCCCGACGATGTAGTTCGAGGTGATCCCCGCCGTCGTGTAGGAGAGGGTCAGCACGAAGTGCAGGGGCTCCCCGACGGGGAGCGTGACCCGCAAGGTGGAATCGACGGCGCGCCCATTCACCGACAGCTCCACGACACGGATCCCCTCCTGCTCCACCCCGATCATCCCATGGACGGGTGCCGAGGTCCCGAGGACCCACCCCGGGCCACGGAACCGGATCCGATGGGGCTGTGGGGTGAATGCCTCACCTATCGGCTGCACAGCGATGTTCGCGAGGGCAAGCCGCCGAAACTGCGCGCGTCCCTCTCGGAGCGAGATGACGGTGTCACCGATCGTACGGGCGATTCCCTCCGCCTCAGCACGCACCTCACCCGAGAGAAGGAGCCGTCGACCAAAGCCATCGTAGACTCCTACCCGAGGCTGGACCTGCAGCGTCGCAAGCCGCTGCGGGAGGTAGGACTCACCCATCGGCTCGACCTCCACGCGGAGACGTGGCCAGAGGAGCGCGGCGAGCACCGCCCCGGACAGCAGGATCGCGGACGCACCTGCGGAGAGCCAGGCGAGCTGGGTGCGCGAGCGACGCGCGACCCAACCCATGCTTCCGTAAAGTGGGCGCTCCCAATCAGGGCGACCGGCGGCGCTGGCCAGCCGATTGGCGAGACGACCCGCCGAGAGCCGTTGAGTCCGCCGCCACTCCGCATCCCGCGTCAGCTTCGCCACCGCCGCGCGGGCCGACTGCAGATCGTCCCCCTCAGCGCAGAGCAGCATCAGATGCTCGAGCGTGGGGAGATCAACCTCGGGCTGGCTGACCCACCACCGAACCGCCGCCTCACGCACCCGCTGGCGGTTCGCTGGTGACTCCCCCTCACGGAGGGCCTCCGCGATCGTGTCGTGCGCGATCGACCACTCACTCCCGCGAGACACCACGACCCCAAGCGCCTCGAGTCGCTCGATCGTGGCGTCGCTCACATCGCTGGTCACGCTGCTCGCGAGCGTCTGTGCGATCGCCCGCAGCGCGACGTCTGGCATGGGACGCCCCCACACCGAGAGGATGCGCAAGAGCAGACGTCCCGTCTCCGAGATCGCCGCGCGGTCGACCGGCAGTACGCTCGCCCCATCCACTCGTTCGAGGAGCCGCTCAGGATTCGCCACCGACCAGACGTCCCCTGCGAGGGAGAGCACCCCCTCCTCGAGCAGGGTCCGGACGATCTGGATGACCACTTGGGGCAGCCCCCGCGAGGTCGCCGTCAGTCGGTCGAAAAAGGCTGGAACCCAGGCCCCCGCCGGCCACGGGGCGACCCGCTCCACGAGCTGACGCACCTCGGCGGTAGAGAGCGGAGGGAGCTCGAGGACCTCGACCTCCTCCGTACCCTTTAGGACGGGGGTCCAACCCGCCAGCACCATGAGGAATCGCACGCCACGGAGTCGCGGAACCGCTTGCAACGCGGTCAGCGACGGTGCATCGAGCTGATGCGCATCATCGATCAGCAACGAGACCGCCCGACGCTCGGCGACGGCAGCGATCAGGTCGAGCAACGCCTCCTGCCGACGGCGGAGGCGATCCCCGGCATCCACCGACCGCGCCTCCGCGGCAGGAAAGACCGATCGGAGCTCGGGAAGGAACTCCACGAGGGTCGCCGCGGTCGCTGCACTGACCCCCAGCGCCCCAGGCAACGGGGCCAGTGCACGGACGATCTCCGCCAG
>JBEGVM010000156.1:0-17885 GCA_041178365.1 Gemmatimonadota bacterium
TCGACGCCCCCTTGGACGACCAGAACATCGGCCGGTTCGTCAAGATGCTGAATCAGTTCAAGCAGCGGACGCAGTTCATCGTGATCACGCACAACCCGCGGACCACGACGGAGGCGGCCGACGCGGTCTACGGGGTGACGATGCAGGAGCCCGGGGTCTCATCGCTGGTGAGCGTGCGGATGCGCGGGCCCGCGGTGGACGAGCCCGACCCCGCCCTCGCGGCCCCGGTGGCCTGAGGCGATCCCGATGTTGCTCATCGTCATGCGCCCCGATGCTGCGACCGAGGACGTCGCGCGCGTCGCCGATCTCGTGCGCGAGCGTGGGCTCACCCCACAGGTGATGCCGGGCGCGGCGCAGACCGCGATCGCGGTCCTCGGCGTGGAGGGACGAGCCCTCAGTGCGGCGCTCAAGGGACTCGCTGGTGTCGCCGAGGTGATGCAGGTCGAGCAGCCGTACCGCAAGGCGGCGCGCTCGGCCCATCCGGAACCCACCATCGTCACGATCGCTCCCGGGGTGAGCTTCGGTGGGGAGGGACCGGTATCGGTGATCGCGGGCCCCTGCTCCGTGGAGTCCGAGGCGCAGATCGTCGCTGCCGCGCACGCGGTTCGCGCGGCCGGTGCGGTGGCGCTCCGCGGCGGGGCCTTCAAGCCGCGCTCCTCACCCTACGCCTTCCAAGGCCTCGGCACCGAGGGGCTCCGGCTCCTCGCCCTCGCCAAACGCGAGACGGGACTCGCCATCGTCACCGAGGCGATGGACGAAGCGGGAGCCAATCAGGTGGCGGAGATGGCCGACTGCATCCAGATCGGCGCCCGCAACATGCAGAACTATGCCTTGCTCAAGGCGGTGGGACGCCTCGGCAAGCCGATCCTCCTCAAGCGCGGAGCGGCGGCGACCATCGCCGACCTCCTCCTCTCCGCGGAGTACATCCTCGCCGAAGGGAACCCACAGGTGATCCTCTGCGAACGTGGCTTGCGCAGCTTCGATGCCACCGTGCGCAATCTCTTCGATCTCACCGCGATCCCGGTGGTACATCAGGTCTCGCATCTCCCGATCATCGCCGACCCCAGCCATGGGACGGGACGGCGCGATCTCGTGCTCCCGATGGCGCGTGCGGCGCTCGCGGCGGGGGCGGATGGTCTGATCATCGAGGTCCATCCTGAGCCGGATCGGGCCATGTCCGACGGTGCGCAGTCACAATCGCCGGCGCAGTTCGAGGAGACGATGCGACAGCTGCGGGGGATCGCGACGGTCCTCGGGCGCGACCTCGCGACGCTCCGGACCCGCGCGGCGTGATCCGCGCACGCGCGGTGGCCCTGCTCCTCGGGGCACCGACCATCACCGCCCACGTCGTCGCTCAACCGATCCCGCCGCGGGACTCGGTGGCTCGTCAGGTCGTCGAGCGTGCGGCGACGACGGCGCGGCGCGGCGACCCCCTGCGGGCGAACTTCACCCAGGTGCTCACCAATCCTCGCACCGGGACCACCTTCCCGTCGCGCGGGGAGTTCTTCCAGCAGGGCCCCACGCGATTCGCCTTCCGCTTCGCCGACCCGTCAGCGGATCGCATCGTCGCCGATGGGCAAGCGATCTGGCTCTATCTCCCGAGTACGGCGAAGGGCCAGGTGCTCAAACTCCCCACGGTCGCCGGGGCGGGGCTCGATCTCATCGGGACGCTGCTGCGCGATCCTGCGACGCACTACGTGATCACCGGGCTAGGTGACACCACGGTGGAGGGACGCCGCCTCGTGCGCGTCTCCCTCCTCCCCAAGGCGCCTGGCCCCTTCACCCGAGCGGAACTCTGGCTCGTCGCGCGCACCGCAGAGATCGCCGTGGCGGAGTTCGACGAGGCGAGTGGCCTCATCCGGCGGGTGACCCTCGCCAACGTGCGGCGTGGAGGATCACTCCCGGCCGATGCGTTCCGCTTCACCCCACCCCCTGGGGTGCGCGTGATCGATCAGGCGGCGTTGATGGGCGGGATGATCCCGCGCTGACTCACTCGGCGGCGAAGACGTCGGCGATCGTGCGCGACCGCCGCAAGACCGTCGCCGCGCGCTGCACCAACGGATCGTTCCGGACCGCCCAGCGCACGCCGTAGGGAGCCCCGAAGGCGGTGCGCACCACCTCCGTCGCGATGGTCCGATCGATGAGGGCGCTGGCGTCCTCGACGAGATCCGCTTGGATGGTGAGCCCCGCGCGACGCCCTGCCGTGAGCAGACGCTCGCGCCATGCGGGGGCCGATCGGACGAGCGAATCCCGTGCGACCCCCTCGCGCACGAGCTGCGTCGCGACCTCGCGCACCACGCTTCGCCACGCCGCGACTTGTTCACCAAGCGCCGCGATGAAGCGACGCTCCGCACCGAGGGCCGCCGTGTCACCCAGCGAGAGGTCGGGCACGATCCCACCCCCACCGAGGACCACGCGCCCTGCGTCCGTGCGGAAGCGTGGGCGTACCGTGTCGGTCTCCGTGAGCCTCGCCTCACCCACGGGCGCGTACTCGATACTCCGACCGACTGGAGTGACCCAGCGCGCATTCGTGAGCGAGAGCGCCGCGCCGTCCTCGAGTTCATAGATCGCTTGGGCACTCCCTTTGCCGTAGGTGGGGAGTCCGAGGACGAGGGCGCGATCGTGGTCCTGCAACGCCCCCGCCACGATCTCCGCCGCACTCGCGGTCAGCGGGTTCACCAGGACCGTCATGGGGAGATCGGGCCACCGTTGGGCGGTCGAATCCACGTAGACGGTATTCACACCAGGGGAGCGGCCTGTGATCTGCACGATCCGCTGCGCGGGATCGAGGAAGAGGTCGGCGACGCGCACCCCCTGCAGGAGCAGCCCGCCGGGATTCCCCCGGAGGTCGAGGATCAGCGCGCGCGCCCCAGCGGTGCGCAGCGAGTCCACCGTCCGCAGGAGTTCGTGATCGGTGGAATCGCTGAAGGCGGTGATGGCGAGATAGCCGAGCCCTCCCTCCAGCACCATCGCGCGCGCCACGGTGCTCACGCGGATCTCCGCGCGTTCCACGGTCAGCGTCAGGGGCGTTCCGCTCCCACGCTCCACCCGCAGGCGCACCGAGGTGCCCGCAGGCCCACGCAGCGCATTTCGCGCCTCCGCGGCGGTCCAGCCCTTGGTCGAGCGTCCATCGATCGCCGTGAGGCGATCCCCTTCGACGAGGCCCGCGCGCTCCGCCGGTGAGCCGGACCGCGCGAGGAGGACGGTCGGCCATCCCTCGATCAGGTCGACCTGGAGACCGACCCCGGGATAGGAATTCGTCACCGCCTGCTCGAGTCGCGCCCGACGCTCCGGTGGGAGATAGGCGGCGTTCGGATCGCCCAACTCCGAGAGGAGCCCCTGCATCGCGAGTTGCCAGAGGTGGTCCTGCGCGACCGAATCCACATAGGAGAGGCGCACCCGCTGCATCACCTGATCGAGGAGCCGTGCCCCATCGCGCGCCGAGGTGTCGCGCCCACTCACCGCGCCTTGCAGGAACCGTCCGGCACCCCAGAGCCCCGCGCAGACGAGACCGAGCAGGAGTAACCCACGGTACCGCCTCATGCGCGCCCCTCGAGGGCGGTCGCGACGGCAGGGATCCGCGCACGCAGCACCGCGCGGACGCGTGCCGCGACGGTCGCCTCATCCCCGGTGCCGTCGATCGCGACGATCGGCCCACACTCAGGATGGGCCTCCTGCCATGCCGCGGCGGTGAAGGCGGAGAAGGCGTCGGCGACACGTGCATGGAAGGCGGCATCGCTCCGCTCGATGCGGTCGGTCGCGCCGCGTGCACCGGCGCGCGCCAATCCCGCCTGGGGATCGATCACGAAGAGCAGGGTGAGATCAGGTACCAGCCCATCGGTCGCGAGCGCGTTCGCCGCGCGCACCGGCGCCTCAGGTAATCCGCGCCCATGGATCTGATACGCGTAGGTCGAGAGGAGAAAGCGATCGAGCAAGACGATCTCGCCGCGTGCGAGCGCCGGCTTGAGCTCGGTGGCGACGAGTTGTGCTCGCGAGGCGACGAAGAGCGCGGCCTCCGCGCGTGGCTCCACCGCATGCTCCGCGTGGAGCAGGAGCTCGCGGATGCGGTCCCCGAGTGGGGTGCCCCCTGGTTCGCGACAGCACTGATGCGCGACCTGCGCTGCGGCCAAGTCAGCGGCGAGGCGACGGAGCTGCGTGGATTTCCCCGCGCCCTCCCCCCCCTCGAAGACGATGAGCAGGCCACGCCCCACGGAGATCACCCGAGGGTGATGATGGAGCTGGTGGCGCCCTTCTTGATCCCCTCGAGGATCCATTGGTTCACCTGCATCATCACCTTGTCGAAGTTCTCGTTCGCGGAGAGGACGCGCTGGTAGAGCATGCTCCCCTGCACCTTGGTGAGGAGTTGATCGAGTTCCTGCTCCATCTCGGCGGTGGGCTGCTGCCCGTGCTGCAACATCCCCTGGGCCTCGGTGCGGAGTTGATCCATCCGCTGCAGCGAGCTCAAGAGCGCCTGGTCCTCCTGAAGCGACTCGTTGGCGCGCTTGACCGCCTGATATTCGGGGCTCTGGCCGATCAATCGACCGAGGTCGTTCGCCTTTTCGTTCAGCATCACCGCTCCTGTCGGCGGGCGACCACGAAGCGCGGGCGCCCGGTGAGATCCATCCGCAATTCGACCGCCGTGAATCGGGGGTCAGCTTCCACCGCCTCGACCGCGAGCCTCGCCCGCCTCGCGTCGATCTCCATCGCCAGCAACCCCCCAGGGACCAACCCTTCAGCCGCCTGCGGGACCAACGCGCGGATCACCGCCATCCCGTCATCGTCCGCGAAGAGCGCCAGATGCGGCTCCCACTCACGCACGAGCGGCGGGAGTGCCGCCGCTTCTGCCGGAGAAATATAGGGAGGGTTGGAGACCACCACGTCGAAGGCGATCCCCCGGACGGGAGTGAGCAGATCCCCCTCGTGCCAGTGGAGTCGGTCGCGGCGCGCCTCGGGGATCGCGGCCAGATTCGCTCGGGCCACGGCGAGCGCCTCCGCCGATCGATCGGTGGCATGCACCGCATCAAACGCCCCCTCGGCCGCCAACGCGAGGGCGATCGCTCCCGACCCCGTCCCCACATCCACCAGGCGGCCACGTCCCCCCTGCTGTGCGGCGAGGACCAGGTCTACCAGGAGCTCCGTCTCCGGACGCGGGATCAACACGCGGCGGTCTACCTGCAGCGTGAGATGTCGGAACGGGGCGCGGCCCACGGCGTACTGGAGCGGCATCCCCTCGCGGCGCCGCGCCACGGCCGCCTCGAGCCTCGCCTCCGTGGCGTCATCGAGCATCGCCTCGCGATGGGCCGACGGCCAGAATCTCGGCTGGTCCACGACCGCCGCGATGAGATCGCGCGCCTCACCCCGTGCCGGCGGCACACCGGGAGCGACCAAGCGAACCGCGATCGCATCGAGCCACTCCCCGACCGTCACGCCCCCTCCCCCGCGAGGCGCTCCTCCAAGTCGGCGAGACGCAGGGCCTCCATCAACGGCTGCAACTCCCCGTTCATCACCGCCGCCAGATCATGCGTGGTGAACCCGATCCGATGGTCGGTCACGCGGCTCTGTGGATAGTTGTAGGTGCGGATCTTGGCCGAGCGGTCCCCGGTGGAGACCTGGCTCTTCCGCATGCGCGAACGCTGCGCCTCCTGCTCGGCGAGCTTGAGGTCGAGGAGGCGCGAGCGGAGCACCTCCATCGCCTTGAGCTTGTTCTGGAGCTGCGACTTCTGGTCCTGCTGACTCACCACGAGTCCGCTCGGCAGATGCGTGATGCGGACGGCGGAGTCGGTGGTGTTCACGCTCTGACCGCCGGGCCCCGACGAGCGAAAGACGTCGATGCGGAGGTCCTTGTCCTCGATGGTGAGGTCGATCTCGTCCGCCTCGGGGAGGACGGCGACCGTGGCGGCGGAGGTGTGGATGCGGCCAGCCGCCTCGGTGGCGGGGACACGCTGCACCCGATGCACGCCAGACTCGAAGCGTAGCTCCCCGAAGGCGCCGGGTCCCGAGACCTTGAAGATGACCTCTTTCAATCCCCCGAGCGTGGCGTCGGAGACGGAGATCGTCTCGACCGCCCATCCCCCGTGCCGCTCGATGTACCGGGAATACATCCGATGCAGATCCGCGGCGAAGAGCGCGGCCTCATCCCCGCCCGTCCCGGCGCGGATCTCGAAGATCGCATTGCGATCATGCAGGGGATCCGGGGGGATCAGGAGGGGCTTGAGCGCCTCCTCCGCTGCGGCGATCCCCGCGGAGAGCTGCTCGACCTCGCGGCGCGCCTCTGCGGCGAGCTCGGGGTCATCACACGACACGAGCTCGCGCGCCTGCGCGAGCTCGGACTCCATCTTTTCCAGCGATTCCGCGCGCACGACGACCTGGCCGAGGCGCTGATGCTCCCGACCGAGCGACGCCATCAAACGGGCATCGCGGACGGTCTTGGGATCGAGGAGATCGCGCTCGACCTCGGCGGCGCGCCGGAGCGCGTCGGCGAGGCGGTCGCGGAGACTCAGGCGCTCGCCTTGCCGTACTTCTGACGGAAGCGCTCGACACGACCGGCGGTGTCGATGAGCTTCTGCTTCCCGGTGAAGAAGGGATGGCAGGCCGCGCAGATGTCGGTGGTGATCGTGGCGTGGGTCGACCGCGTCTGGAAGGTGTTGCCGCAGGCGCAGAGCACCTTCGTCGTCGCGTAGGTTGGATGAATCTCGGGCTTCATAAAGAACTCGTACCAGGAAAAGGTCAGGTTCGGTCGTGGTCGAACCGAGCCTAGAAACCTAGCCCCCGAAACCCATAAGATGCAAGCCGACAACGATTTGGCCGTTTGACACCCCGGGTGGGGGACCCGTAACTTCGCCCCGTCCTCTCACCCGCCCCCGCGTGCCTCAGTCCACCGCCGATTTCCTGGCGACCGTCCCGCTCTTCCGCTCCCTCTCCCCAGAGGAGCTCGTGATCTTCGCGCAGCTCATCCGGGCCCGGAACTACGCCAGGGGGAGCGTCATCCTGTTCGAGGATGACCCCGGCGATGCCTTCTTCGTGGTCCGGTCTGGGCGGGTCAAGGTCGTCCTGATGGCCGCGGATGGCCGGGAGGTGATCCTGGGGATCCTTGGTGTCGGGGAGCACTTCGGGGAGCTCGCCCTGATCGACGGACAGCCGCGCTCCGCCCACGTGATCGCGATGGAGGATGCCAGCCTCTACGTGCTGCGCCGCGAGGACTTCCGGCAGCGGGTGGAGCAGAATCCGGCGGTGGCCTGGGCCCTCCTCCTCGAGCTCTCGCGCCGCCTGCGGCGTGCCGACGAGAAGATCGGGGCGCTCGTCCTCCTCGACGTCCCCGGGCGCATCGCGCGCCTCTTGCTCGAACATGCCGCCGAGGGGGATGGGCAGCTGATCGAGAAGCCCCTCACGCACCAGACGATCGCTCACTTGGTCGGGGCGAGCCGCGAGACGATCTCGCGGGCCCTGCGGGACTTCGTCCAAGCGGGGTGGATCACGATGGAGCGCCGGCGCATCCGGGTGATGGATCGCGCGGCATTGGAGCGGCGGACGACACTGCGGGCGTGAGACGCCGGCGACGGCGGAGCGCCCATCCGTGACCGAGATCACCATCACACGGTGACCTGTCGACCTCGCCAGGTTCGGGCTCCTGCGCCATCTTCCGGCATGGCCCGAGTCGACCGATGAGTATGCGCGCGACCTTTTGGGGGACTCGGGGATCGATCCCCTCCCCCGGTCCACATACCGTGCGCTACGGGGGGAATACCCCCTGCGTCGAGGTGCGGACCCAGGCCGGGGCCCTCCTTATCCTCGATGCGGGCACCGGGATCCGTGCGCTCGGCCGATCCCTGCACGAGCACGCGAACGGCGCCCCGATCGAGGCCGACCTCTTCCTCACCCATGCCCACTGGGATCACATCCAGGGGATTCCCTTCTTCGCGCCGCTCTTCGGACGCGGCAACCGGTTGCGGATCTGGGGATCGGCAGCGCTAGAGCGTCGGGTCGATCAGGTCGTCCGCGACCAGATGTCCCCGGTCGTCTTCCCCGTGTCGTTCGAGGAGCTGGCGGCGACGATCGAGTTCCGTTCGATCGTCGAGGGCACGCCCACCCCTGGGTTGGGGTACGACGTGGAAGCGTTCGGATTGCAGCATCCTGGAGGGGCACTGGGCTACCGATTTCAGGAGCGGGATGGTGACGCAGGGGCCCTCGTGTACGTCCCAGATAATGAACTGGCGCCGCACCCGCGGTACGGGTCGGGGCCAGACTGGCATGACCGGATGACGGCGTTCGTCCGCGGGGCATCGGTCCTCATCCACGATGCGATGTACACCCCCGAGGAGTATGCGTCGTGTCAGGGGTGGGGACACTCGACCCATCTGGAAGCGGTGACGTTGGCGCTGGCGGCCGACGTTCGCACGTTGGTGCTCTTCCACCACGATCCCCAGCGCGCGGATGACGCGCTCGATCGGTGTGTGGCGGAGTGTCGGGAGCAGGTCCGGCGGGCAGGCGCCTCCCTCGAGGTCGTCGCCGCTGCGGAAGGTCTGACGGTGCACACCTGAACCTCTGCGGAGTCTTACTATGCGCTCGTCCCTCGCCCGGTTCCTCGCGTTCTCCCTGCTGGCGACTCCGCTCGCCGCGCAAGAGGATACGCGGCCGACCGTGGCGGTCCTGCCATTCGTCAACAGCGCGATCGGTGCGGCTAACGCTGAACTCGCTCCGCTCTCCAAAGGGATCGCCGACCTGCTCATCACCGATCTCGGGATGAACTCGGGGATCCGGGTCGTGGAGCGCGAGAATATCCAGCGCCTCCTCGACGAGCAGCGCCTCGCCCAGGATGGGCGGGTCGATGACGCCACTGCCGCCCGCATCGGGAAGCTCCTCGGCGCCAAGCACATGGTGACGGGATCGTTCATCACCGACCGCACCGGACAGATGGTCATCACCCTGAAGGCGATCGACAGCGAGACGGGCCGCATCTCGTGGACGCACAAAGATCAGGGGAAGACCGACGATTTCCTCACCCTCGTCTCGAAGGTGGCGACGGCCGCCAACGCGGGGCTCAAGCTTCCCGCGCTCACGCCGCAGGCCAAGGCGGCATCGGCGGAGCGCACGGCTGAGCAGAAGAAGATCCCATTCCAAGCGGTGATGCTCTACTCGCGCGCCCTCTCCGCACAGGATGCGGGGCAGAAGGAGGAGGCGATCTCCCTCTTCACCCAGACGATCGAGCGCTTCCCGGATTTCGAGGATGCGCGGAAGGCCCGCGCGAAGCTCACGGGTGGTGGCGCGACGCGCTGAGTCTCGATCGGTGAGGGCCAGCGGGTGATCCCGCTGATCCTCGCCCCGGAAGGCCGAACCCTCTCGGCCTTCCCCGCCCTCGGCGCGGATGGCGCCGTCGAGGTGCGCCGATATGCGGGATTGCCAGACGCCTCCACGCTCGACCCCGACCGACTCGTCGTCGTCCTGCTCGATGCGGCGAGTGCAGGAGCCCAGGACCAGACCCACTGTGAGGCCCTCGGGGACCTCGGTGCCCTCATCGGGCTCGACGCGCCCTCCGCACAGCAGCCGAGTGAGGCGCTCGCGGCGCTTCCCCTGATCGGATGGCTCCCCGCCGATGCCCCAGCCGCCACGGGACGTACGATCCTCGCGGGCGCTCTGCGACATGCGGCGGCACGCCTCGAGGCACGGCGCGCGTACCGGGTGGAACGGGATACCGCGCGCGATCTGCTGGAGCTCTCCGCCGTTGGGGACGCCCTGATCACCGAACGGGATCTCCCGACGCTCCTGGACCTCATCGTCTCGCAAGCACTACGACTGACTGATGCCGACGCGGCCTCTCTGTATCTCGTCCGCCGCGATGAGACGGGGACCCCGGCGACGCTCGACTTCGTCCGCACCAGGAATCAGACGCGACCAGAGATCCCATTCGAGCGCTTCGAGATGCCGATCGACCACGCGAGCCTCGCCGGCCATGTGGCCCTCTCGGGGACCCGACTGAACCTCCGCGATGTCTACCACCTCCCGACGGCGAGTCCCTTCCGGTTCAATCCCACCTTCGACGAGCGGTTCTCCTATCGGACCCGGTCGATGCTCGTGCTCCCGATGCGCACGCATCGCGATGAGGTGGTCGGCGTCCTCCAGCTGATCAACCGGAAGCGGGACGCGGAGGCCACGCTCGGCGATCCGGCCTCGGTCGATGCCCAGGTGCTTCCCTTCGACGATCGCGCCGAACGGATCGGGGCGGCGCTCGCGGCCCATGCTGCGGTCGCCGTCGAGAATGCGCAGCTGTACGAGGAGATCGAGCGATTACTCGAGGGCTTCGTCACGGCGTCGGTGACCGCGATCGAATCGCGTGACCCGACGACCTCGGGGCACTCACTCCGCGTGGCGACGCTCTCCACGGAACTGGCCGAGGCCGTCGATGGCGTACGCGATGGGCCGTATGCCACGACGCATTTCTCCAAGACGCAGCTCCGTGAACTCCGCTACGCCGGTCTCCTGCACGACTTCGGGAAGGTCGGGGTGCGAGAGAACGTCCTCGTGAAGCAGAAGAAGTTGTACGGGCATGACCTCTCGCTTCTGCACCAGCGCATCGACCTCCTGCACACCCAGGTGGATCTCGCCTGTGAGCGGGAGCGGGTGGCGCTCCTCCGGGCGGCAGGACCGCACGGGATCGCACAGGCCGAACAGGCGCTGGATGCCGCGCGACAGGCACGCCATGCCGAGTTGCGACAGTGGCGCGAGGTGATTGAGCAGGCGAATGAGCCGACCATCCTCGCCGCCGGCATCTCAGCCGAGCTCGATGCGATCGCGGCCGTCACCTACACGGGGGGCGATGGGATGGTGCACCCGCTCTTGGATGAACGCGAGCTGCGGTTCCTGCGAATCCCCAAGGGGAACCTCGACCCCCGTGAACGGCGCGAGATCGAGTCACACGTCGAGCACACGTATGAATTCCTGCGATCGATCCCGTGGACCCGAGAACTCCGCGATATCCCGACGATCGCCTGGGGCCATCACGAGAAGCTCGACGGCACCGGGTATCCGCGTGGCGTGACGGGCGATCAGCTCCCGGTCCAGACACGGATGATGACGATCGCGGATATCTATGATGCGCTCACCGCGACCGACCGTCCGTATAAGCGCGCGGTCTCCGCCGAACGTGCGCTCGACATCCTGAGTGCCGAAGCCGGGCAGGGATTGATCGATCCGGAATTGCTCCGGGTCTTCATCGGCGCCCAGGTGTTCACGCGCATCAACCCGACCGAGGGAGCACCGCGGCGAGAGGCACGTCCTTCACGCCCAGCAAGCTTCAGCTGACGCCGTACCCACCTCCCCCGGGGGTCCGGAGCTCCACCACGTCACCCGGGGCGAGCATCCGGCGGCACTTCGCCGGCACCGCGGCATCGTTCAGTCGATTCTCCCCCATCGCCCCATCGGCGCCCCCGGCGGCCCCGCGCGGCGCACGGGCCCGACGCTCCGTCAACAACGTGACGGTACAGGGCGCGAGCACCCGATAGGCACGGATCACCCCGTCCCCGCCACGATGGAGCCCGCTCCCGCCGGTCCCCCGACGGATGGCATACCGATCGATGACGATGGGATACGCGCGCTCGAGTGATTCGATCGGGGTGTTGCGCGTGTTGCTCATCCCCACATGCACGGCATCGGGACCGGGGCCTCGCACACTCGCGCCTTGGCCGCCACCCAAGGTCTCATAGAAGGTCCACCCCGCCCCACCGAAGGTGATGTTGTTCATCGTCCCCTGCCCCTGCGCCGGGACCGCGACACCAGCATCGGCAAGGGCAGCAAAGAGGAGATCGGTGAGTCGCTGACTCATCTCGACGTTTCCGGCGGCGACGGCAGCGGGGGCACGGGCGGCGATGCAGCAGTCGTCCGGTGTGACGATCATGATCGGGCGCGCGATCCCCGCATTGGTCGGGACGTCGTCATCAAGTAGGGAACGTAGGACGAACAACGCGGCCGCACGCGTGACCTGAATGGGACAGTTCACATTCCCCGCGACCATCGGCGAGGTGCCGGTGAAGTCGAGGTGGATCCGCCCCGCTGCGATGCGCAGTGCGAGCCGCAGCGGGATCAGTGCCTCGGAGATCCCATCGCCCTCGAGCGCATCCTCGGCCTGCCCGGACGCCCCTTCGAGCGAGGTGAGCCGCGCGATCGCCCGCCGCTCGGCGTACGCGATGAGTCCGCGCACGACCTGCGCGATACGATCCGCGCCATGCCGAGCGAGCAGCGATCGCCAGCCCGCGGCGCCCGCCGCACAGGCCGCGCGCTGCGCCGCGAGATCCCCGCGCCGTTCCTCCGGGGTGCGCACATTCGCGAGGACAAGTCGCAGGAGATCGTCATCGGGAATGCCACCACGCTCGAGCCGCACCGGCGGGAGGATCAATCCCTCCTGTACCAGCTCCGTCGCCCCCTGTGGCATCGACCCCGGACTCATCCCACCGACATCGGCATGATGCGCACGGACGACGGCGTACCCCACCACCTGCTCCCCATCCGCGATCGCCTCGATCATGGTGAGATCGGGGAGATGCGACCCGCCATGCCATGGGCTGTTGAGGAGGAAGACATCGCCCGGCCGTGGCGCACAGGCTCGCACCGCGCGCACCGCCTCCGGCAGCGCCCCAAGATGCACCGGGATATGCGCCGCCTGTGCGATCATCTCCCCCTCGGCATCGAAGAGCGCGCAGGAGGCATCGCGTCGCTCCCGGATGTTGGGGGAGAGTGCCCCGCGGATGAGGACCGCCCCCATCTCCTCCGCGATCATCGCCATGGTGGAGGCCCACACCGCGATCTCGAGGGGATCAAGCCCGTCGTGCGTATCCTGCTGTGCGCCGTGAGTCATGCTTGCTCCACGCGGCGGAGCATCCACCCGCCGATCGCGAGCGGGGCCGCCTCCCATCCCGCGGCCACCCAGGCCGTCGCATCGGGCAGCAGGATCGAGCGTGGTCCGCGCACCGTGCTCGCAGCCGGTCCGCCGAAATCGATCCCACGCTGCTCATCATACGGCGCAGCCGACGCATCGCGGCTGAAGTGTGCGACGGCACCCGGCAGGCTCGCGACATGCCGAAGCGCGACGCTCTCCACCGGCACCGGAAGGACGAAGCCATAGCGTGCCTGATGGGCCGCGGTGAACCGTGCGATGAGCGCGCGCGGATCGTCCTGCGGCGTCGCGGAAATGGTGAGTTCATACCCCTGCCCCACATACCGCATGCGGAGCGACCACTGCCGTTCGGCGCCCTCGACACGCGTGGCCAGCGCGTCGCACGCCGAACGCCATCGCTCCGGCGTCAGCGCATCGAGGCGCCCGAGCAGACTCATCGCCGCCTCCCGCCGTTCCGGCGCGATGGCGAGCCCGACCGCGCTCAACACGCCGGCATGTGGCGGCACGATCACCGCGTGCATCCCGAGCGCATCGGTGAGCGCCACCGCATGCAACGGCCCACCCCCACCGAAGGCGACGAGTGCACAGGTGCGCGGATCCACCCCACGATCGACGCTCACCCGACGCAGCGCACGCGCCATCTCGGCGTTCGCGATGTCGAGCATCGCCTGCGCGGTGCGCTCGACCGAGGATCCCAGGCGCGTCGCGAGCCGCGTGATCGCGGCCGTCGCCGCCGAGCGATCCAATGCGAAGCCGGCACGGAACCCCTCATGACCGATCCGCCCCAACACGAGTTGCGCATCGGTGACGGTGGGTTCCGTGCCGCCACGACCGAACGCCGCCGGCCCAGGAATGGCGCCAGCGCTCCGTGGACCGACGCGCAACGCGTCGCCATCGTCGATCCACCCGATGCTCCCCCCACCAGCGGAGACCGTCTCGACCAGCACACGCGGGAGGGCGATCGGGACGCCGGCGACGAGCCCCCCCGACTCCACCAGCGGCTCGCCGTCCAAGATCACCCCGGCATCGGCACTCGTCCCACCGATATCGATCGTGAGCGCATCGCGCACGCCAATCGCGCGAAGGACGGCGGCGGCCCCGACGATCCCACCCGCAGGCCCTGAGAGCGCTAGGGTCGCGGCATGACGCGCCGCATCGGTGGCCGTGCGCATCCCACCGGCGCTCGTCATCACCGACGGTGCGGGGCGCCCCGCCTCACGCAGCCGCGCCCCCAACCCCTCCAGGTAGCGTACGACGCGCGGACGCGCATACCCCTCGGCGACCGCCGTCGCGGTTCGCTCGTACTCGCGGATCTCCGGGAGGACGGCCGCGGCAGTCACCACCTCGAGCCCCGGCCGTGCCGCGCGCAGCGCCTCGGCGAGTCGCAGTTCATGTGTGTCGTCCTCATAGGCGTGCAGGAGCGCGACGACAACGATCTCGGGATCCCGGGCGAGTACCGCCCGCACCACCTCGGCGATGCCGTCCTCGGTGAGCGGTCGCTCGATGGCACCAGGCACGCGCCGCTCATCCACCGCGATGACATCCACGGAGGCCACAAGAGGTGCCGGGTGTTGCGCGGCGAGATCATAGAGCGAGGCGCGATCTTGTCGACGCAGCTCCAGGAGATCGGTCGCGCCCGCGGTCGCGCAGAGCACGACCCGCGCCCCGGTGCGCTCGAGCAGGAGGTTGGTGACCACCGTCGTCCCGTGCACCAACCGCGTCACCAGATCCGCGGGATCGGTCGAGGCACGCGGCGCGATCACCTCCAGCGCCTCGACGACACCGATCCCCTGGTCCTGCGGCGTCGACATCACCTTCCCGGCGCGGATCTCGCCCTGGGGACCGATCACCACCCCGTCGGTGAAGGTGCCCCCGACATCGACCCCCGCCGCCGCGCTCACGTTGTGTTCACCGCGACGGCGTCTCTACCGTGTGCCGCAGGGCGGCCATCACGAGCGTGACATTTGCGCCGAGGAGGAGCAAGAGTGGGCCAGCGAGCTGCTGCGACACGAAGGGAGAGAGGGCGAGGGCGAGCATCGATTGCCCGGCGATGACCACGAGCAGGATGCGCAGCCAGCGAGCGGCCTGCCCCGCGAGGATCGCACGCGCCGCTGGGAAGGCGACGACCAATCCAAGGGGCGAGGCCAGCAGCAGCGTGAGGTTGCGGTACCAGAAGAGGTGCGCCGAGCCGAGCCACATGCCCAGGAGCAGCAGGCCGACCAGGCCGGTGACCGCGAACCACCCGCCGGCGAGCACCGCGGCGGGGATCCGCGCCCGCCGACGCATCGCCGGCGTGAGGGGGACGAGGAGGAGTCCCCAGATGGCGAGGACTGGCCCGAGCGGCCCGAGCACCAGTCCCCCCGGCTCCGCCCGCTCGACCGGGCGACGCGCGACGTAGTGCACCGTCTCCGCCGCGACGAGGGGCACCGGCCCCGCGGCGGTCGTCACCGTCACGCGCCGCAGATCATCGCGCAGGCGCATCGGGATGAACATCGTCTCCCACGGCGTCATCGGACGATCGGCATCGGGGCCGAGCGCGAGTTCGATCCCCGCCTGCGGGAAGGGATCGGGGGCGCTCAGGCGCCGCGACTCGAGCCGATAGGTGAGCGTGGTCTGCGTCGCGCTGAATTGCGGACGCAGGATGCCCCCGAGCGCCGCATCGAGGGCATCACGCACGCGAGTGGAGCAGTTGTCGCGAAAGTAGTCGTAGCGGTACTCGCGGTTCTCGGGCAATGCGTTGCGCGCCACCGCGAGCGCGAGTGACTCGGCCTGCGACGGCGTGAGTGCGAGGCGTTGCTCCACCGTCGCGCGATCGCGCTCCCGATAGGCCTCGATCAACGCCTGCGAGGGAAAGGCCGCCACCCAGTAGCGCGTATCGCCACGCAGGAATCGCCGCAGGAACCCCGGCTCCTCGAACGAGAACATCCCCCAGTTGTAGGCGAGATCGCTCCCGGTCAGCGCGTCCCGGACGCGGATCGCGTTGTGGCCGTAGCGCTCGAAGATCGCGTCGCCAGGGCCGAAGGTCAGCACGGAGATCTGGTATCGCTCCGACGGCGCGGGTGACGGAGAGGCCGACCCTCCAGCGCCCTGTCCCTGCGCCGCGCCACCGATCGCCATCAGTGCCGCACCGACCCACAGGCCCCGCCGGAACCATCGCGCGATCACGGGCGGAGTTCCTTCCCCTCGTCGGCGGCGCGGTAGATGAGCTCCACGAGCTTGTGCACCCGCACCTGATCCGCCGGAGGCTCGTACTTCACCTCCCCGCGCACCACCGCGGCGAAGTGTGCCAGCTCCGACCGGTACGACTGGATGAGCGCGGTATCCCGCGTCTGCGCCCCACTCGGAGAAACATCGACGGCGCGGCCCCGCACCGTCTTGACCACGCGGAGCGGCGCCAAGCGGGCGGAGCCTGTGTCACCAAGCAGTTCGAACCACCACCGCTCCTCCGTCCCCACGTACGCGGAGTGCACATCGATCGTGACCGTGAAGCCACCCTTGCACTCGATGAGCACCGTCGCCGCCTCTTCCACCGCATTCGCTCCACGCGGACGATCCACCGTCACACTCACGCGCTCGATGCGTGGGAAGTCGGTGAGCCAGCCGGCGAGATCGAGCAGCGGGACGCCGAGCTCGAGGAAGGCCCCACCACCGGCCTCATCGCGGCGATTCCGCCACGGAGCCAACACCGCACGATGCCGGTACGCCCCCGCGCGGACGGCACGCACCTTCCCGAGATCCCCCCGACGGATGACCGCATCGAGCCCCTGCGCATCGGCACGATACCGATGATTGTTCGCGACCATCACCACCCGGTCGGCCTTCTTGGCCGCCGCGAGGATCTTCTCGATCCCCTTCGAGGAGAGCGCGAGGGGACGCTCACACAGCACATGGAGCCCCGCCCGCAGCGCCGAGAGGACATGGACTTCATGCAGATGATTCGGGGTGCAGATGATCACCGCGTCGAGCTTTGGGATCTCGAGGAGCTCATCGATATCGGAGCAGATATCTGGCACCGCGAAGCGCTGGGCGAGAGTCCGCGCCTTCGCGAGATCCCCATCGCAGAGTGCGGCGAGCTGCACACCCCGCATCTTGGTGAGGACGGGGAGATGCGCCGTCTGCGCGATCACCCCGAGCCCGAGGACACCGACACGGAGAGGCGAGCGGACGCTGGCTGTGGGAGCTGTGGGCACCTGAAGAGACTCCTACGGGGTGATGAGACCAGACGGCAGGCGAGCGACGGTGGCACCGGGATAGTAGGCGGCCAAGATGACGCGGTGGTCCTGACCGGCGCGCGCACGCCCGATCGCTCCCCACTGACACATCCCGACCCCATGCCCCGCCCCGCGCCCGTCGAGCAGCGCGCGGATGAGACGCCCCCCCTCTCGCTCCACCGCGAGCGAAAAATAGGCGCTGGGCAGGAGGTCGCCACCCGGCGTCCGGAGGACGCTCCGCGCGGCATTCCCCGCCACCGAGTACGTCCCGCTCGTGGTCCGCAGCTCCACGCGCCCAGCCCGACCACTCGCGCCCGTCGTCGCCACCCGCAGATCCTGCACGCGGCCCGCCCCCCCACGTGGCACCGCGGTCACGCTCGCGAGCGCGCGCTGCACCACGAGGTCCACCTCCGCCGACGCGATCCGACGGGTCCATCGGTAATTGGGGGAGCTCTCACAGAAGTCCCGCGAGGTCCCTGGGATCCGATCGCTGACCCCGCGGAGATGCCTCGCCCCCGCCGCATTCCAGACCTCGGCGGCCGAGGCCGTCTGCCCACCACAGGTCGAGAAGAACGGCGCATCGGCGACCTGCCCCCCCACCATCAGGACGAGCCCACGGGTGCGCTCGATCGCCTGATCAGATGAGGGACGTTCTGCGGAGAGCCCGCCATAGACCTGATCCGCGACGGTCGGCAGGAGATCGAACCATCGACGCCGACCCGACCCCTGCCGCTCGGCCAGGAGCCGCCGCACCGTGTAGGTCCGCGCCGCGATTGCCTGGGCCTCCACCG
>JBEGVM010000157.1:0-4359 GCA_041178365.1 Gemmatimonadota bacterium
GCCCGTCGCGAGCGCCTTCTCGAAGATGGTCGGATTGGAGGTCATCCCCGTGAGGGCCTCGTCCCGGATACGGCGGGAGAGGTCGCCTGACTGCAGGATGGCCCGGTCGATGAAGTCGAGCCAGATCGACTGACCGGCGGCGTGGAGCGTGTGGAGCGGGGTCGGCGACATGCGGAGGGGTGGGGTCGGAGGGCCACCCCAAAGTTAGCGCGTGGCGTTCCCCGTTGCGTCGTCCGTTGGGCGGAGTCCCGCACCGGTGCGGATCATCCGTCCCCACCCCTGGTACCCGCGGAGGTACTGCCAGAACCCTTGGAGTCGGAAGACCAGGGTGATGAGGCGAAAGACCGTCCCTTCCACCACAGCGAAGCCCAAAAGGCGGAAGAAGTCTCCGCGGGTGGAATATCGACGGAAACTGACTTCCTCCATGATGAGCGCCATCAGCGTGAGCGTCAGCATGTATCCGTAGCCCACGAGGAGGAAGAGGATCGCATACTCCCGGACGGGGCTCCCGGCGGCGATCCCGAAGATCAGGTACCCCCACCCGAGCAGCTCCACCACCGGGGCAAGCATCTCCCCGAAGAGATAGTAGGGCATCACGACGGTCCCGATGCGCCCGTATCGTGGATTGAACAGCATATCACGATGTTCGATGAGCGTGGCGACCAATCCCCGGTGCCACCGCTGCCGTTGGCGCGCGAGGACCCGCAGGGACGACGGGACCTCGGTCCATGCCACGGGATCTGGGATGAAAGGGAGCGTCGCCTTGATCCCATTCTCTGCCAGATAGCGATGGAGGCGAATCACGAGCTCCATGTCCTCGGTGATGTTCCCGGCACGATATCCACCGATCGCCTGCAAATACTCCTTGCGGAAGAGGCCGAAGGCCCCGGAGATGATGAGATTGCCTCCCAGACGGTTCCACCCCATCCGCCCGAAGAGGAAGGCGCGGAGGTATTCCACCACCTGCGCCCCGACCAGCCAATTGGAGGAGACACGGGCCGTCGTCACCCGACCGAAGCGCACGGTGCACCCATTCACGACACGGATCGTCCCACCGACGGCGGCGATGTTGTCCTCGAGCAAGAAGGGTCGTGCCAAGCGCAGCAAGGCGTCAGGCTCGATCACCGTATCGGCATCCACGGCGACGACGAACGGGTGCCGCGCCGCATTCATCGCGGCATTGAGGGAGTCCGCCTTGCCCCCATTCGCCTTGTGGAGGACCAACAGCCGTGTGTGCCGTCGCGAGCGATAGTAGGCCCGGACCGGCTGGCTTGGAACCCGCTGGATGAAGGCCGGTGGCACCTCGTACAGATCGAACTCCTGAATCAACCGAGACATCGTCCCGTCAGTCGAGCCGTCATTCACGACGACGACCTCAAGGGAGGGATATTCCAGGGTGAGGAGCGAGAGGATGTTGGAGACGATCGTCACCTCCTCGTTGTAGGCGGGCACGAGGAGGGAAAGCGGCGGTAAGGCTTCCGACGCCAGCAACCGCTGCAGATGCTCGTCGGCAGCCATGCGCCAATGTCGCCAGAGCTCCGGGACGGAGAACATCAGGAGCAGCGCGTGGAAGCTCGAGAAGAACAGCAAGTAATACAGGGCGGCTTGCTTGGCGACGAAGAGGGTCGCGGCGATGATCGAGTTCATCAGGCGTTCACGCGTTGCCGAGGTCGATGAGGGCACCGTCGGAGAGCCCCCCAACCATGGTGGCCGTCTCCCGCGCGTAGCGGTCCCCGCTCTCACGTGCCAACCGAAGCGCTACACGCCCCGAGTCTCCTGATTGTGCGAGGGCGACCGCGCTCCGCACGCGTACGATCCAGACCGGATCACTCAGCGCGATGCTGAGCGCCGAGATCGCGCTCCTCGACGCGAGTTGCCCGAGCGTTCGGGCAGCTGCCGAGCGCACTGAGGCATCGGGATCGGTGAGGAGTTGGATGGCGGCCGCGGTGGCCGCTGGACTCGGATCGCGCCGCAGGGCACGAGCTACCGTTCGCCGCACCGCCACGGCAGGATGCGCCGCGAGTCGGCGGGCCGCCCCGATGGCCTCAGCATGGTCGATCGCCTCCGCAAGCTCGATACACGATGCGAGCTCCGAGACGCGTTGTCCCTCCGTCAGGCGCAGCGCCAGCAACGGACCGACCTCTCGCGAGCACGACCGGAGGACGATCGTCACGAATTGCCGGACGACCTTTGGTACCACGTCAATCCGATCCAAGACGCGGAGGACGACCGCGTCGTCGATGACGAGCGGCAGGGCGGACGCGGCGGCCACCTGCACCCCGGGGTGCGAATCCTCGTACAGGGCGAGGACGATGGCGCGGTCATCCGGGCCCGCGGTCAGGGAAAGCGCCCGGGCCGCCTCGAGCCGTTTCCACCACCGACGGTGCGACCAATTGCCGAGGGCCTCCTGCACCCAGCGCTCCTGACGCAAGGCACGCCGAAGTTCCTCACGATATGCGGGAGGGATCGTCAGGCGCGCGAGCAAGGCCACGCAGCCCACGGCGGCCTCACGAGGCATCGCCCGAAGTCGGGTCATCAGCGCTTGTGACGTGCCCCCTTCCAAGAGCCATTCCCGCAGCGGTCCCTGCAATTCGGTGTTCGTCAGCGCCACGGCCGCTCGTACGCGCGTGTTGTACGACCGCCGTACCCACAGAAAGGCCAGCAACAAGAGGATCAGGCTGACCTGTGCGACGGCAATCACCCCCAGAGCGACGGGCAACGTCATCCCGGGACGCCCTGTTTCCGCCAGACCGAGATCTTCGCGAGGAGGACTCGGAGACTGACAGGTTTCGGGAGATAATCCAGCGCGCCCGCCCGGAGGGCACGCAGCTGATCGGCCTCGCTCCCTCGCACCGACATGAAGATCACG
Source organism: Gemmatimonadota bacterium (assembly GCA_041178365.1). Lineage (GTDB taxonomy): Bacteria > Gemmatimonadota > Gemmatimonadetes > Gemmatimonadales > Gemmatimonadaceae > Pseudogemmatithrix. The sequence goes on from JBEGVM010000157.1 coordinate 2,870, forward strand.
CGGAACACCCCGGGGCGCTCGACCCGGAGACGGTCAAAGAGCGAGAACCCATCGAGCCCGGGAAGATCGACATCGACGATTAAGATGGGATGCCGGTGGTAGCACCGCAGGCGCACGAGCTCCGCCAAGGCGGTTGGACCGTCCTCGAACCGCCGATGCGTCAACCCGCGCGCGGAGAGCGCGTACATCACCAACTCGGAGAGGGCCGTATCATCCTCGACCAAGATCACGTCCGGGGCGACCGTGACATCGGATGGGTCCCAACGCCTCGCCAACGCCCCATGGTCCCGCGCCACGAGCCACGCTTCCTCAGCCGCACGAATCAACTCGGCCAGGACGGCCTCGGCACCGGGCAGCTGCTCCACCACGCCAGCAGCCCACGCCCCTGGCTGTCCCGCGGCCGCTTCCGCGAAGGGGGTCACGCGGGTCAGCGCATCCTCCGCGCCGACCGGAAGCAGAATCCCAAGCGCCGTATCATCGAGAAACCCACTGCGTCCCCCATCCAACGCCAACACGCTCGCCACCGTCACACATTCGCGCTGCCACTGCGTCGTCCGCTGCCGTCCGTCCGGTGGCTCGAGTGGTCGGATGATCAGCAGGGAGGTCGCCCGTCCCAAGACCGTCGCCTCTCGCAGCACCTCGTCGAAATCGCGGCGGGTGCGCTCCGGCAGGGTGAGCGCGGTGGCCGGGTGAATCGATCGCGCGGTGAGCCGCTGCCGGCGGACCTCGATGAGTCGGTTGACGCGACGGGCAAGCTCCACCTCCACCACAGGAGTCGACTGGAGGTCATCCGCCCCCGCCTCGAACAGCGCCGTGCGCGCGTCGCGATCGACCTGCGGCCCGAGGACCAACAGCGGCAGCTCGGCAAAGCGCCGATCGGCTCGGATACGTCGCAGGGAAGAGACGGTGTCGCCGCCGCTGCCGCCGTGGCCGCCACCGAGGGGACGGCGTCGCCCGGTGGGGGCGGGTGTGGCCGCGGCTCGCGCGCGCCACGGGAGCACCACGAGTACCGGATGCAATTCCTGTAAGGCCTGAATCGGATCCGAGTCCCACGGGCGCGAGACCACCTGCATCCCCTCCCGCGCCGTCGCGCGCTGCACGATGGACAAGGTGCTCCCCTCATCATCCAGCACGAGGACCGTCGCACCCGCACCCGAGAAGCGGGCCGACAGGGTCTCGACCAGTTGCAGGATCTGCGCTGGAGGCGTCCCGAGCTCGAGCCCCTGCCCATTCACCCCGTGCGGGACGATCACGCCATCGATGTCTCGCAGGAGGATATGCACCGACTCGCTCGGCACCGTCAGGGCCACTCGCGCCGCCGCGATCACCGCGCCAGGTGGCCGGGCGTCGATGGACGCCTGCGCGACCTAGGCAGGCAACCGTTCCACGAAATGCCCGCGGAACAGGGCCTCCGCAATCAGCCCCGTCGCCTCGTGGTCCGGGAGCTCGACGAGGAGGACGGGGGAAGAGAGCTCATCCGTCGACGCCGC
>JBEGVM010000158.1:0-2501 GCA_041178365.1 Gemmatimonadota bacterium
CCGCGGGCACCGGCCCCATCTCCGAGGATCAGGTCCGACTCGCCCTCCGGCGTGTGAAGGACCCTGAGCTCAACCTCAACATCCTCGACCTCGGCCTGATCTACGAGATCCGCCTCACCGACGCCGATGTCACCGTCGATATGAGCCTCACCTCGCCGGGCTGTCCTTCGGGGCCTGAGATCATGACCGAGGCCGAGCAGCAGCTCAAGGCACTCCCTGGGGTGGGCACGGTCACGATGAACCTGGTCTGGTCGCCGCCCTGGACCCCCGAGCGGATCGAACCGCGCGTGCGCGCCTATCTGGGCTTCTAGCGCCCGCCCGTCTTACTCGCGGTACGGCGACTCGGCGGCGTAGGGCGCGAGGGCTTCGACGAAGCCCTGCCCGAGCACCTCGATCTGCCACTGCCGGAAGTCAGGGATCTGCGTGAGGGCCTGCGGCTCGGGGGGAAGCAAACGCGCGACCGATTCCATCCGCTCCCGAGAGCAGAGGACCCCAGGGTCCAACTCGAGCTGCGCCGCCGCGGCATCGCGCACCGCCTTGAGCGCGCCGACCTTGTGATCGAAGCTCGGATCCTTCTCCCAACGCGGGGCCTTGGGAAAGCGCGGCAGCTCCCCCTCGGGCACCGCGAGTCCACGCTCGATCGCCGCGAGGATCTCTCCCCCAGCGCGCTCATGGATCCCGCGCGGCATCCCCTTGAGGCGACCGAGCACCTCCTTGGTGCGCGGCACGGTGCGGACGATGTCGAACAGGACCTCGTTCGCGATGACGCGAAAAGTCGCACGGTCCAGCTTGAGCGCGGTGGCATCCCGCCACACGACGAGCTCACGGAAGATCGCGAGCTCCCGCCGAGTGAGATCGCGCGTCCCCTTCACCTTAAGGAATCCATTGCCGGAGTCGTCCGGCGCCCAGGCGATCGTCTCCAACCGCCGGAACTCCTCCTGCGCCCACGTCAGGCGCCCACGCTGCCGTAACTCCTCGTGCAGGAGGTCGCGCAAGCCGATGAGGTGCATGGTATCCTGCGCGGCATAGTCGAGCATATCCGCGCTGAGCGGACGCATCGACCAATCCGCCCGCTGATGCTTCTTGTCGAGCTTGAGCCCGAAGGAGCGTTCCAGAAGGGCGGCCAAGCCGAATGCCTTGATCCCCAAGAGCTGTGCCGCGATCCGCGTGTCGAAGACATTCCGGATCTGCCATCCGTAATCCTGCCGGAGGAGGCGCAGGTCGTAATCGGCATCGTGAAAGACGATCTCGACGTCCGGATGCTGCACGAGCTCGCCCAACGCGGGGAGCCCCGTCACCGCTAACGGATCGATGATGGCGTGTTGGTCGTGGGTACTGAGTTGGAGGAGATAGACCCGGTCGACGAACCGGTGGAAACTCGCCCCCTCGGTGTCCAGCGCGAGCACCGGTGCCGACCGGATGCTCGAGAGCCACCGCGCGACGGCCGCATCGGTATCGAGATAAGCCGCAGAGGGGAGATCGGGGCGAGACGGCGTCACTCGAGCAATCTATCCGAGGAACCCTCCCCTCGCGCCCTTGCCGCAGCCCTGCGGCGGGGGCTGATTCCCTGTAGACCTCCTCCGCCTCATCGTGACCCACGCCACGCCCTCTTCCACCCCCGTCACGCAATCCGGCCTCGTCCGTGCGGCGTTGCTGATCGTCTTCACCCTCGTGGGGCTCCAGCTCATCTGGTCGGCGCGCTTCCTCGTCCTGACCTCCTTCTTGGGGATCCTCTGCGGCCTCGCCGCGAGCGGGGCGGTGGATCGGATCGTCGCCCGCATGCGGATCAAGCGTACGATCGCCGCCGCCCTCGTGGTCTTCGGGACGCTCGCCGCCCTCCTGCTCATCGCCGCCTGGTCAGGGCCGACCCTCGTCGAACAGTCCAAGGACCTCCGGACCAAGCTCCCTGAGGCCGTCCTCAAGCTCGAGGGATGGATCGCGGCGCGTCAGCCGGGTCTGCTGGACATGATCGACCCGCAGGATGCCGCCAGCACCGTGGTGACCGAGTCCTCGCCCGATTCCGCTACTGTGCCGGCGGGACGGAGTCGTCTCCTCGGCGCCATCAGCCACTACGGCTCCTCCCTCACGGGACTCGCCCTCGGGGTCCTCCAATCGACCATCGCCGTCGTCGGCGCCAGCATCCTCGTCCTCTTCCTCTCGCTCTACGTCGCGGCCGACCCCGAGGTCTATCGCCGTGGGATCATCGCCCTCGTCCCCGTGGCGCGACGCGCCAAGGTCGGCGTCCTGCTGACCACGCTCAGCGACACGCTCAAGACCTGGTTCCGAACGCAGCTCATCGCGATGCTCGTGATCGGCACCATCACCACGATCGCGTTGGCCCTCCTCGGCGTCCGTGGAGCCCTCCCCTTGGGGGTCATCGCGGGACTCTTCGAGTTCATCCCGAATGTCGGCCCCACGCTCAGCGCGATCCCTGCCATCCTCATGGGATTCGCCGACACCCCACACACCGCGCTCGTGGTGGCCGGTGTCTACTGGGGGAT
>JBEGVM010000159.1:0-7642 GCA_041178365.1 Gemmatimonadota bacterium
GCGCCGTCGTCAACATCCCATTCGGTGGCGCGAAGGGCGGGGTGATCTGTGACCCGCTCAAGATGTCGGTGGGTGAGCTCGAGCGCGTCACGCGCCGCTACACCTCGGGGATCATGGCGACCCTCGGTCCCGATTCCGATGTGCCGGCGCCCGATGTGAACACCAATGAGCGCGTCATGGCCTGGCTCATGGACACCTACTCCATGCACAAGGGGTACACGGTGAACGCCGTCACCACCGGGAAGCCGGTGGAGATGGGAGGCTCGCTCGGACGCCGCGAGGCGACCGGACGCGGGGTGATGTTCACGACGGTGCAGGCGCTCGAGCATCTCAAGATGCCGGTGAAGGGAGCGACCGTCGCCGTCCAGGGGTTCGGGAACGTCGGCTCGATCGGGGCGCAGCTCCTCACCGAGGTCGGGTGCAAGGTCATCGCCATCACCGATCGCACCGGCGGCTGGTACAACGCGAAGGGGTTCGACATCCCCGACGCGATGGCGTATGTGAAGCAGCACAAGACCCTCGAGGGGTACGGCAAGGGGGAGGCGATCACCAACGAGCAGCTGCTCGAGGTCGAGTGCGATGTCCTCGTGCCGGCCGCGCTCGAGAATGTGATCACGACCAAGAACGCCGAGCAGATCAAGGCGAAGATCATCTGCGAAGGGGCGAATGGCCCGACGACGGCGAATGCCGACCCGATCCTCGACGCGAAGGGCGTCTTCGTGGTCCCCGACATCCTCGCGAACGCCGGCGGCGTGACCGTCAGCTACTTCGAGTGGGTGCAGAACCGCGGGGGCTACTATTGGACCGAGCAGGTCGTGAACGACCGGCTCCGTGATATCATGGTCAACAGCTTCCGCGAGGTGCTGAAGATCTCGCAGCAGCACCAGGTGAACATGCGCACCGCCGCGTACATGGTGGCGATCGGTCGGGTGGCGACGGTCCACCGGTTGCGCGGTATCTACGCGTAACACGCACGCGGAGCACGGGCCCCGTGGGCGTCGGCGTCTACGTGGTTGGTCGGCCCCGGGACCCTGCGCTCGGGGCCGCGATCGTCGAGTACGAGCAGCGGGCCGCGCATTACTGGGACCTCACGGTGGTCGAGGTCAAAGGGGGCGGGGCCAGCGGTGGGGATGGACCGGAGGTCGTCCAGCGTCGGGAAGGGGAGCGGCTGGTGGAGCGAATCCCTGCTGCGGCGCAGCTGGTGCTCTGTGACGTCGGCGGGGAGAGGCTCGATTCGGCGGCGTTTGCCGCGTGGTTGCTCGAGCGCCGCGACCTCGCACAGTCGGTCGCCTTCGTGATCGGCGGTGCCCATGGGGTGAGCCCTGCGCTCCGGGCGCGGGCGCGTCGTCGACTGGCTTTGGCTCCATGGACCCTTCCACATGAGTTGGCGCGTTTGGTGCTGATGGAACAGATCTACCGAGCCGGGACCATCGGTCGCGGCGAGCCGTATCACAAATGAGCACCCCACGCGTGGTCACCGAGACACTTGGGGGCGGCACGTTGTCTCGTGCCGTCCAGGGTGGGACGGTCCCGGCCGAGTGGTGCGCGCCGCCCCCTCGGCGCGTAGAGGCGTGGCGCGCCCATGGGACGCGCGTGCGGGAACGCTTTGCGCCCGGTGGGTGGTACGAGGCGCTGCGCCCGGCGTTCGCGGCGAGCGGCGCGGCTGCCGACCGGCTCGCACGGGTCGCCGCGGCGGGCGGGATCGTCGTCACGACCGGTCAACAGCCCGGGCTCTTCGGTGGGCCCCTCTACACCTGGCTGAAGGCGCTCTCGGCGCTCGCGCTCGCCGATCGGATCGAGCGGGACACGGGGATCCCGGCCGCCCCGGTCTTCTGGGCCGCGACCGACGATGCCGACTACGCTGAGGCGTCGTGGACGGCGGTCGCGACCGACCTGGGGGTGCGGCGCCTCGCGCTCCCGGCCGCGGGCCGTGACGGGCTCGTGATGGCGGAGACCCCACTGGGGCCGGTCGCCGAGGTACTGGATGAGTTGGCCGCCGCCGCAGGGTCCGCACCGCATGGGGAGATCTTGGCGCAGCTGCGGGCCGCGTATGCGCCCGGTGCCACCGTGGGGAGCTCGTATGTGCAGTTCCTGCGCGCCGTGCTCGAGCCGCTCGGGATCGGGGTCCTCGATGCCTGGCATCCGGCGACGGTCGCGGCCGCGCGCCCGACCTTGGTCCGCGCGCTGCAGCGGGCGGCGAGCCTCGACGAGGCGGTCTCGCTGCGCAACGTCGCGATCGAGCGGAGCGGGTATCGCCCGCAGGTCGCGCGCATCGCCAAGCTCTCGCTCGTCTTCCGCGCGGACGCCGGCGTGAAGGCACGCATCCCGCTCGCCGATGCGCTGCGCGTGGCGGGGGATGAGAGCGCCACGCTTTCCGCGAATGTGCTGCTTCGCCCGGTGGTGGAGCAGGCGATCCTCCCGACCGTCGCGTATGTGGCCGGGCCGGGTGAGCTCGCCTACTTCGCGCAGGTGGCGGCGGTGGCCGAGGCGCTCGGGGAGCCCGCGCCGGTCGCCGTCCCACGCTGGTCGGCGAGCATCGTCGATCCGGCGACCGACCGGCGTCTCGGTCGGCTCGGGTTGGTGATCGACGATCTGCGTGATCCGCATGGTGCGGAGCGTCGCATCGGGGACCGCGCGATCCCGATCGCGCTGCGGACCGAGTTGGAGGCGTTGCGCGGGGAGATCCAGCAACGGACCCAGGCGATGGTGGTGGCGAACGCGGAGGCGGATATGCTGATCGCTGAGCGGGTGCTCGAAGGGGCTCGGCAACAGATGCTGCATCGGCTCGATCGCTTGGAGCGGCGGATCCGTGCGGCTTCGCGTGCACGCGAGGTCGAGGCGATGGCGGAGCTCACCGCGGTCCGGGCGATCCTCATGCCTGAGGGGCATCGACAGGAGCGCCGCCTCAATCTCGTCCCGCTCTTGGCACGGCATGGGGAGACGCTGCTCGCGCAGTTACGGGCGGGGGCCTCCATGCATGCGGGGACGCTGGTCATCCCTTGAGCGGCGCTGCGGGGGCACGGCTCGTCGCCGCCGGGATCTTCCTGAGCCGCATCACCGGCCTCGTCCGGCAGAAGGTCTTCGCATTCTTCCTCGGCGATGGGCTCGCCGCTGACGCCCTCAGTGCGGCGTTCCGCATTCCCAACCTGTTGCAGAACCTGCTCGGGGAGGGGGTGCTCTCCGCCTCGTTCATCCCGGTGTATGCGCGCTTGCGTGCCGAAGGGCGCACCGAGGAAGCGGGGCGTGTCGCCGGGGCGGTGGCCGCATGGCTGGCGCTGGCGAGTCTCGTAGTGGTCGCGGTCGGGGTGACGATCACGCCCTGGTTGGTGGACCTCATCGCCCCCGGATTCGCTGACGAGGGCCGCGCGCTCACCATCCGGTTGGTGCGGCTGATCTTCCCGGGGGTTGGCATCCTCGTGCTGAGCGCCTGGTGTCTCGGGGTCCTCAACTCGCATCGGCACTTCTTCCTCTCGTACGTCTCGCCCGTGTTGTGGAACGGGGCGATGATCGTCGCGGTGCTCGTCCTCGGTCCTGGGGCGGCGACCGAGGAGGTGGTCGTCACGATCGCGTGGGCGAGCGTCGCGGGGAGCGCGCTGCAGTGTCTCATCCAGGTGCCGAGTGTGCGGCGGCTCGATCCGGCGCTGCGGTTCCTCCCCACCCTGCGTCTTGCCTCGGTGCGCGATGTCCTCCGGCGCTTCGGCGTGGTGGTCGTCGGCCGCGGCGTGGTGCAGATCAGCGGATTCGTCGACACCGCGATCGCCTCGTTGGTCAGCGTCGGATCGGTCGCGACGCTCCAGTATGCGCAGGTGATCTCGATGCTACCGGTCTCCCTCTTCGGGATGTCGGTGTCGGCGGCGGAGCTCCCCGCGATGGCGAGCGAGGTGGGGGACGCGACGCGCGTCGCGGCGGCCTTGCGCGAGCGTCTCGATCGCGGGCTGCAGCGCATCGCCTACTACGTGATCCCCTCAGCGGTGGCGTTCGTCCTGCTCGGTGGTGTGCTCGCCGCAGGGTTGTACGAAGGGGGCGCCTTCACGCGCCAGAGCGCGATCTGGGTCTGGGGTGCGCTCGCGGGGTCGGCCGTCGGGCTGCTGGCGAGCACCATGGGGCGCCTCTATGCCTCGGGGCTCTACGCGCTCGGCGATACCACCACGCCACTGCGCGCGGCGGTGGGGCGTGTGCTGCTCGCGGCGAGCGCGGGGTGGTGGGCCGCGCGCGCCGTGCCCATCTGGATCGGCATCGATGCGCGATGGGGGGTCGGGATGCTCACCGCGGTCTCCGGGCTCGCCGCCTGGCTGGAGTTCCTCTGGCTCCGTCGCGCGATGACCCTGCGGATCGGACGGACGGGGGTCCCCCTTCCGCGCATCCTGATGCTCTGGGGGGTCGCGCTGTTGGCCGGGATCGCCGCCGCTGCCGTGAGTCGCGTGATCGCCACAGCCCCTGCCTGGTCGGTGGCCGCCGCCGCCGTCGCGATCTTCGCCGCCATCTATCTCCCAACCACCCGCTACCTCCTGCCCTCTGATGCGCACGCCCCCTGATCGCGTCGCCGAGGTGCTCGCGCATCTCCCCGACACCCCGGGCGTCTATCTCTGGAAGGATGGGGCAGGGCAGGTGCTCTATGTGGGAAAGGCCAAGCGGCTGCGCCCGCGCGTGCGCAGCTACTTCGCCTCCGATCACGAGACGAGCCCCAAGACACGCCTCCTGGTCTCGTTGGTCGCCGATGTGGAGACGATCGTCGTCCCCACGGAGGCGCATGCGCTGATCCTCGAGGCGAATCTCATCAAGGAGCATCGGCCGCGCTTCAACGTGATGTTGCGCGACGATAAGTCGTATCCGTATGTGAAGGTCACGGTGCAGGAGCCCTACCCGCGGGTCTTCGTGACGCGCCAGGTCCAGAGCGATGGCGCACGCTACTTCGGCCCCTACACCGACGTCGCTGCGATGCGCCGGACCCTCGAGGTGGTGAAGCGCACCTTCTTCGTGCGCTCGTGCCGGTACGATATGCCGAAGGAGCTCCCAGAGCGTGCCTGCCTGGACTATCACATCGGGCGCTGTAAGGCGCCCTGTGTGGGGAAGCAGTCGGTGACGGCGTATCGCGCGCAGATCGACGACGTGGTCGCCTGGCTCGACGGACGCACCGCGGAGGTCTCACGCCGGATCGGGGATGCGATGGAAGAGGCCGCTGGCGCGCTGGACTACGAGCGGGCGGCCGAGCTCCGCGATGCCTTGCAGCGGCTTGGGCATATGGATGACCCGGCCGTCGTCCTGAATGTCGAGGGTGGGGATCGCGATGTGATCGGCTTCGCGCGCGACGGCGAGGATGCGATCGTCGCGGTGCTGCGGATCCGCGATGGGAAGCTCTTGGCCCGTGAGCATCGCTTCCTCGAGGGGATCGAGGACGAGACCGATGGGGCGGTCCTTGGGGCGTATCTGGTGGGGTACTACCTCGCGGCCCCGGTGCGTGCCCGTGACCTGCTCCTGCCCTTCGACTTCGAGGATCGGCCCCTCTTCGAGGAGGCGGCCGCAGGCTCCTCGCGGGTGCAGGTCCCGCAGCGCGGCTCCAAGCGGGAGCTGCTCGACTTGGCGGAGCAGAATGCGCGGCATCTCCTCGAGGAGTTCAAGCTCGCGAGTCAGGAGGCCGATGAGCGGGCCGCCGATCCGGTCTACGATCTCGGTCGCGAACTCCAACTCTCGCGGTTGCCGCGGTCCCTCGTCTGCTTCGATAACTCTACCGGGCAGGGAACGGACAATGTGGGGAGCGTCGTCTGGTTCGAGAATGGGCGCCCACGTCGGAGCGAGTACCGCACCATGAAGGTGGCCACCGTCGATCCCGCCAACGGCCCCGATGACTTCCAGAGCATGCGCGAGGTGGTAGGGCGCTATTTTCGCCGCCGGCTCGACGAGCAGCGTTCCCTGCCGGACCTCGTGGTGATCGATGGCGGGAAGGGGCAGCTCTCCGCCGCCGCCGAGGCGCTCGACGCGGTGGGGCTCGAAGCGCTGCCGTTGATCAGCCTCGCGAAGCGTGAGGAGGAGATCTTCGTGCGCGGGCGGAGTGAGCCGGTGCGGCTCCCGCGTCGATCGGCGGCGTTACGGCTCCTCCAGCAGGCGCGGGACGAGGCGCATCGGACCGCCGTCGGCTATCACCGCAAGCGACGCTCGATGCGCACCGTCACAAGCGAGCTCCTCAAGATCCCTGGCGTCGGTCCTGTGAAGCGCCGTGCGCTGCTCACGGTGTTCGGCTCGCTCCAAGGGGTCCGCGAGGCGACGGTCGAACAGATCGCCGCTGTGGAAGGCTTCAGCGCGGTCAGCGCACAGAAACTCTTCGATGCCCTCCACGGGCCACTCCCATCTCCCAACTGACATCTCCCATGTGGTCTCTCCACTGCAGCGTCTGCGCCTACACGCAGCCCGATGGCACCAAGCTCGCCTCGCTCTGTCCCGACTGCGGGCAACCGCTGCTGGTGCAGATCGGCACCGCGCCCGCGCGTGAGGCGATCACCGGCGACGCGAGTCTCTGGCGCTACCGCGCCGCCCTCCCGATCCAGTCGCACGAGACCCCCGTCACCCTCGGCGAGGGGCTGACCCCACTCACCGAGCTCCCGCACCTCGCCGCAGCGGTGGGCGTGCGCCGCCTCTGGGTGAAGGACGAGGGGATCAATCCCACCGCGAGCTTCAAGGCGCGTGGCCTCATGATGGCGGTCACCCGCGCCAAGCTGCTCGGGCTCCCCGGTGTCTGCGTGCCCACTGCGGGCAACGCGGGGATCGCGCTCGCGGCCTTTGCCGCCGCGGCGGGGATGCCCTGCCGTGTCTACGCGCCGGAGACCACGCCACCGCCGATCCTCGGGTCCATCCGCGCCTTCGGGGCCGATCTCCAGCTCCTCCCCGGCCACATTGGTGATGCGGGGAAGGCGACGCTCGCCTTCGCGCGCGAGAGCGGGTTCTTCAACGTGGCCACCGTGCGCGAGCCGTATCGAGTCGAGGGGATGAAGACCATGGGCTACGAAGTCGCCGAGCAACTCGGCTGGCGGCTCCCCGATGCGATCATCTATCCCACCGGTGGTGGCGAGGGGACGATCGGGATCTGGAAGGCGATCAACGAGATGCTCGCGTGGGGATGGCTCCCGGCGAACACAAAGCGCCCGCGGATGATCATCGCGCAGGCCGCGGGATGCGCGCCGCTCGTGCGCGCCTTCCGTGAAGGGGCGGAGAAGGCGACGCCCTGGGAGGACCCGGTGACGTACGCGAGCGGACTCCGCGTCCCAGGGCCGCTCGGTGATCGCCTCACGTTGCGCACCCTGCGCGAGAGCGGTGGCGACGCCGAGGCGGTGAGCGAGGAGAGTATGCGCTCGGGGACCTTCCTGATGGCGTCGCATTCGGGGATCGATGCCGCACCGGAGGGTGGCGCCGCGCTCGAAGCGGTGCGCCAACTCGTCGCCACGCAGCGGCTCAGCGCGGACGCGGAAGTGGTGGTCTTCAACACCGGTTCAGGCGCGAGTTATCGCTGGTGATCGAGTAGATTCCGCGCCATGACACGCATCGCCATCCTCGATCCGATGTCCGGCATCGCCGGCGACATGTTCCTCGGTGCGCTCATCGATGCGGGGTTGGATGAGGCGTTCGTCCGCGAGCTGCCGGCGACGCTCGG
>JBEGVM010000160.1:0-4919 GCA_041178365.1 Gemmatimonadota bacterium
AACGCTTCGTCGCGTGGTCAGAGCAGGGGATGGGCCGTGCGAGGGCCGCTGATGCGCCGGTCGTCGAGGCGATCGTGGTGCTCGGGGGAATGACGGCCGTCGCCCCGGTGTCTGCGGAGCCGACGGTCCGGTCCCCGACGGAACAGCGCCTGACTTTTGAGTGGGGCGATGGGGTCGATCGCTTCACGGCGGGGGTCGACCTGTTGCGTGCGGGGCGGGCGCCGCGGCTGATCTTCACACGCGGGCAGGTCCCGTGGATGCGTGCGCTCCCACCGGAGGGGGAATTCCTCCGCGACCAGGCGATCGCACTCGGGATCCCAGAGCCGCAGATCGCCCTCACGCGCGTCGCAGCGAACACCGCAGAGGAGGCAGAGGGGGTTCGCTCCCTCGTCGATTCACTCGGCGGGGGTTCGCGTATCCTGCTGGTGACCTCAGCGTACCACATGCCACGGGCGGCGCGCCTTTTCGAGCGGCAGGGATTCACCGTGACGCGGTTCCCAGTGGATTTCCGTCAGGATCTTCGTGCGCGCACCCCGATGGATTTCCTCCCTGACGCAGAGGCCCTCGAGGACACCGATCGGGTCCTCCGCGAGTTCATCGGGCGAGGGTTCTACCGGCTTCGCGCCGCCATCCCGCGTGTCGACTGATTCGCTGACTCGCGTGGCACCCGAATGGCACTCTGGGTAAGTATCTTCCCACGGTGACCCGCCGATCTGGCTGGGCCGCGGTGCCACCCTGGCTTTTTCCGTCCTGACATGGCTGACCTCTACACAACGCTCGGTGTCGACAAGACGGCGAGCGACGATGACATCAAGAAGGCTTACCGCAAGCTCGCGATGCAGTATCACCCCGATCGGAACGGGGGATCGAAAGAGGCGGAGGAGAAGTTCAAGGAGGTCACCGAGGCCTACGATGTGCTTCGGGACCCGCAGAAGCGCGCCGCCTATGATCGGTATGGTGAGGCGGGGCTCCGCGGAGGAAGCGGGGGGGGCTACCAGCATGTGGACCTCTCCGATGCGCTCAACATCTTCATGCGCGACTTCGGGCTCGGCGACCTGTTCGGCGGCGGTGGGGGGCGTCAGTCCAATGGCCCACGGGCTGGTGCGGATGTCAAACTCGACCTGCAGCTCACGATGCTCGAGGTCGCGACCGGTGTCACCAAGACGGCGAAGCTCAAGCTGCTTGATCCGTGCACGCGGTGTGAGGGGGAAGGGGCTGAGCCGGGGACGAAGCCGCAGCGGTGCACGACCTGTGCCGGACAGGGTGAGGTCCGTCGTGCACAGCAGAGCTTCTTCGGGCAGTTCGTGAGCGTCGCCCCCTGTCCGTCCTGCCGTGGGGAAGGGACGACCATCGCCTCGCCATGCAAGGAATGTCGGGGGGACGGGCGGATGCGCGCGGATCATTCACTGGACATCAAGGTGCCGGCGGGGGTCGCGACGGGGCAGTACATGCAGCTGCGCGGCGTGGGGAACGCCGGTACGCGCGGGGGACCCCGTGGGGATGTGATCGTCGTCTTCGATGTGGTCGAGGATGAGCGCTTCGAGCGGGATGGTGAGGATCTCTACTGTGAGGTGCTCGTGAGCTACCCCCAGGTCGCGCTTGGTGCAGAGGTCGAGGTGCCGGGGGTCACCGGGGCCCTCACGTTGGAGATCCCAGCGGGGACGCAGAGCGGTCATGTCTTCACCATGCGGGGGAAGGGGCTGCCGCGCGTCAATGCGAGTGGGACGGGGGACCTGCACGTGCGCATACAGGTCTGGACGCCGGCCTCGCTCTCGCGTGAGGAGCGCGTGCTGGTCGAGCAGCTCGGAGAGATGCAGGAAAAGCCCCCGGAGAAGCGCGAGAAGGGGTTCTGGGCGAAGATGAAGGAAGTGATCACGGGATGAGCGCGTCACCACTCCCCGCGGGGCGCCGCGTCGCGATCGTGCATGAGTGGTTCATCGGTCACGCCGGGTCGGAGCGGGTGGTCGATCAACTGCTCGCGGTCTTTCCCGAGGCCGACCTCTTCGCGCTGGTCTGTGCGATACCAGGGGAGGTGCCGGAGCGATATCGGGGGCGCCGCGTGCGCACTTCCTTCTTACAGCGACTGACCGGTGGTCGCGAGGGATTTCGTTCGCTCCTCCCGATCTTCCCCGAGGCGATGGAGTCGTTCAATCTCCGCGGCTATGATCTCGTGATCTCGTCGAGCCACTGTGTGGCGAAGGGCGCGCGGACGCGGCGACCTGATCAATTGCACATCACCTACTGTCACACGCCGGTGCGCTATGCCTGGGATCTTCAGGAGTCCTATCTCGCCGAATCAGGCTTTGGCGTGATGAAGCGTGCGGCGGCCCGCGTGGGGCTGGCTCGCCTCCGACGGTGGGACCGACGGACGTGTGATCGCACCGATCTCTACATCACGAACTCACACTTCGTCGCGGATCGCGTGGCGCGCTACTACGGGCGGTCGAGCATCGTCGTCCCACCACCGGTGGACACGGAGACCTTTCGACCCATCGTCGGTGCACGACGGGGCTTCATCTCGGTCTCTCGGTTCGTCCCGTATAAAAGGATTCCGCTCATCGTCGAGGCGTTCCGCCAGATGCCGGACCTCGAACTCACCGTGGTGGGTGACGGCCCGGATCGTGCACGTTGTCATGAGGCGGCGCGCGGCGCGGCAAACATCCGATTCCTCGGCCATGCGCCGATCGGAGAGCTTCCGCGTCTCCTCAGTGGTGCGCAGGCCTTCCTCTTTGCGGCACTGGAGGACTTTGGGATCGCGCCGCTCGAGGCGCAGGCCTGCGGCACCCCGGTCATCGCCTATGGCGCTGGTGGGGCGCTCGAGACGGTGATCGACGGGGAGACCGGGTCCTTCTTCGAGGCGCAGACGCCGGACGCGATCGTCGCCGCGGTGCGTCGCTTCCTCGCGGCCGCGCCGCCGAGCGAGACCGCGTGTCGACGGCAGGCCGAGCGGTTTGCGATACCGGCGTTTCAATCAACGATCCGGGAGGTCATCGCGCGTGCGTGGCACGACCGACCGACCCCCGACACGACACGCTATGCGGGTGGGGCATGAGTGAAGCGCATGGGGCGCTGGAGCGGTGGACGCGCGCGGTCTGCACGCCGTCCGATCCCACGCGTGCCGACGCGATGATCGCCGCGATGTTCGCGGCCGGGGCCGAAGGGGTGCATGAGGATGGGGTGCGGTTGATCACGCATCTTCCGCCGACGGGGGATGTCGAGCGATTTCTTTCGGCGCTGCGTGCGGTGGATCCCGCCTATCTGGTGGAGCTCTCCCCACTGGAGCCGATCGATTGGTCGACCCGGTGGCGCGACCGGATCACGGCGCACCAGCTCGGCGCGCTCACCGTCACGCCCCCGTGGCTCGCAGCGGGGCGCGATCTGGCGACAACGATCGTGATCGAACCGGCGATGGCCTTCGGGACCGGTGAGCACCCGACGACGCGTGGCGTCGTCCGGCTCCTGCAGGGGCTCCCGCTCGCGAGGGCGTCCGTCGCTGATCTCGGGGCCGGGAGCGCGGTGCTCGCGATCGCGGCGGCGAAGCTCGGGGCGGCGCGGGTGTTCGCGATCGAGAACGATGCCGATTCGATCAGCAATGCGGAGCTGAACGTCGAGCGCAACGACGTCGTGGGTCGTGTCGCGGTGTTGGAGGGGGAAGCGCAGCTCCTCCTGCCGCTCGTCGCGCCGGTGCAGGTGATCCTCGCGAACATCATCTCCTCGGTGTTGATCGAGCTCCTGCCGGTCATGGGGAAGGCCGTGGTCCCCGATGGGGTGATGATCCTGAGTGGGATCCTGCGTGAGGAGCGGGAGATGATGGTCGAGGCGCTGCAGGGCGCCGGATGGCGGATCGATGCGGAGGACGCCGAGGAGCAGTGGTGGTCGGTGCGGGTGCGTCGATGAGTCTGCCGACCTTCGTCGTGGACCACCCCTTCACCGTCGGTGAGACGGTGACCCTCGGGGAGGACGCCGCCCATCACATGCGGGTCCGTCGGCTCGATGTCGGGTCGCGCGTCGGGTTGCTCGACGGGTCCGGGCGTCGGGGCGAGGGGCTCGTTCTCACGCTCGCGAAGCGTCATGCCACGGTGCAGGTGGACGCGGTGACGGAGGTCGCCGCGGCGCCGGCGGTGCATCTCTTGCTCCCCGTGGCTGATAAGGATCGGATGTTGCTCCTCGCGGAGAAGGTCACCGAACTCGAGGTCTCGAGTTGGCGCCCGGTGCTCTTCCGTCGGTCGCGCCATGTGACGCCGCGCGGGGAGGGGCCGACCTTTCATCAGAAGGTCGCGCATCGGATCGAGGGGGCGCTGGAGCAGAGCCGCGGCGCCTGGGCGCCCACGGTGTTCCCGGAGGCGACGCTCGCCAATGCCATCGCGGCCTGTCCGGCGGGCATACGACTTCTCATGGATGGTGAGGGGAGCGGCCTGGACCAGGTGCTTCCGACGCTGCGCGCGCCGGTGGTGATCGCCGTTGGGCCCGAGGGCGGGATGGAGGCCGATGAGATCGCCGCGTTCGAAGCGGCGGGCTTCCGACGGGTGGCCCTTGGCCGGACGATCCTCCGATTCGAGACCGCGGCGATCGCTGCGGTGGCGGCGGTCCGCGCGGCGTTGGGGGCGGGTCCCGGTGTCGCTCCGGAAGCGGGGTCCATTTGAGAGTGGAGGATCGATGACCGATTGTCTCTTCTGCCGGATCGTCCGGCGAGAGATTCCCGCCGCGGTGGTCGCGGAGGACGAGCACTGCCTCGCCTTTCGCGATATCGCCCCGCAGGCCCCGGTGCACATCTTGGTCATCCCGAAGGTCCACACGGCCTCGCTGGAGGCGGTGGCCGACCCGGTCTGACTTGCCCAAATAATTGTCTCGCCGTAACTTAGAAGGCTCACATCACTCGTACCCCAGCCGGCGTTGACCCGCCAATCAAGGGGGGACGT
>JBEGVM010000161.1:0-9744 GCA_041178365.1 Gemmatimonadota bacterium
GTTGAGGTATCGCGACATCGTCCAGACACCACTCCCCCAGCTAACAGGCGCGGCTTGAAAAGATTCTTTGTGTGTGTATAAACGTGCAAGCCCAAGCTATACAACAGCTTGGGCTTGTCAGTTCAATCTATTTGTGAATGATATCTGAGTGAATCAGGCTCAACACGATGTCAGGACTTCCCGAGGAGCTCCCCAAGGCGCACCCGCGCCTCACCCGAGAACGGCGAATCCTCCTGCGCCGCCAGCGTCCGGTAGATCTCCGTCGCCCCAGCCGCGTCCCCAGCGGCCACCTTGGCCCGGGCCTCATCCATCTTATACCCGGCGCGCTCCCCCTCGAGCCGGGCGGTCGTCGCCGCCTTCCCATACGCCACAGCCGCCTCAGCCTGCTTCCCGGTGGCCTCATACCCGGCCCCGAGGAGGGCATGGATCCCGGCCTTCAGATCGGCGTTGGCCGACTTCAGCGCCTTCTCCAGCAGTGCGATGCCATCAGCGTGCTTGCCGTCGTCAAACAGGATCTGGGCGCTCAACATCGCCGCCTGGGCCCCCGAGGCGGTTCCGGCATACCGAGTGGCCACCTTCTCCAACTCGGTCAGGGCGAGCGGCTTGTTCCCGGAGACATACGCCATCTCCCCAGCCTGATACGCCGCCGACCCCTTCTCCTCCTTGATCTGCGCGGAGCGCTGCCAGAGCCAGACACCACCGGCGGCGGCCGCGATGACCACCGCGCCGATCGTGAGCTGACGGCGATAGAGGAGGAAAGTCTCCCCGAGGGTCTCGGGCTCGATGGTGACGGACGGCTGCATGGGGTTCCCTGAAGCAGGCATGTGTGGATCAGTGCGAGAGGTGACAGCGCTACGTGCGGCTCCCTCCTGCGGGAGCGACGACACGGGCGAAAGGTAGTGGGGGCGATCCGACCATAGAAGCGAGCGGACCGGCCAACCAGTGCCCCCGGGCAGACTCGAACTGCCGACCTGCGGTTTAGGAAACCGTCGCTCTATCCACCTGAGCTACGGGGGCAGAAAAGCGGCCCGGCGTCAGACACCGGGCCGCCTCTGGAAAATTAACCGGCACAACCAATCGCGGGATCAGGGGTCGCGCGGCTTGGCGGTGCGACCGCCCCCACTCGACGACGAGCCCCCGCTCGAGGCCCCGGACGAACCCGAGGACGAGCTCCCGCTGCTCGAGCCCGACTGCACCGAGGAGCCACCCGATGACCCGCTGCGCGGACGCGCCCCGCCAGACCCACCCGAGGGCGCGCTGTACCCGCCCCCCTTCACCACGCGACCCCCAGACTCCGCGGTCCGACCGACGGGCACACCGCCAGGCCCGATCGGCTGCACCACCACCGGACCACCCGCATAGCCCGGCCAGAAGCCCCCATAGGGATAGCCCCAATTCCCGAAGCCGAGCTGATAGAAGCTCGGCCCGTACAGTCCGTAGTAGGCGAAGGGCGCGCGCCCACCACAGGCCCAGGGATCCCGGATCCCCCACATCATGATGCAGGAGTTCCAGAGCGCCCAATCAGCCCCGGTCGGCGGCAAGGTGGAATACTGCGGGATCCCGCTCCCGCCGCCCCCACCCTGACCCACCACGGCGGGGCGACGCGTCTGGAGATCACGCCCACCCCCCACGATCGCGAACGACTCGGGATACGAGGCCGCGACGATCAGATCGATGATCGGTTCCGCGGTCCCCATGTCATCGAGCTCGACCAGGTCCCGCGCCGAGACGCGGAGCCCCGCGATCGAGGCCCGCGTCGCCTCCGCCTCTGCGAGGAAGGGCGCGACAAGGGGGCGCAGATCGGCGGGGATCACCTGGAGGCCGACCACCGGACGGAGCCGGCGCGCCTGCGTGGTCGCGATCGAGGCGACCCCCCCGCCCTGCACCTGCAACCAATCCCCATTCTCAGCGATCAAGAACGCCCCGGCGCGCTGCTGCCGCGGCAATCCGCTGCAGGCGATCTCCGAATCCATCACGATCCGCTCGTCATCCCGCGAGACGCGCGCACGCTCCCACCCCGTGCACCCCTCGGCGTTGACCTCCCCCTTGGTGCCGTCGAGTCGCACCACCGATTCGGTGCGCGCCCCCGTCGGCGGGATGGTGACGATCTTGAGCGCGGCCCCCTCTTGCGGGAGCACACAGGTGAGGCCGGCGGCGCCGGTCTCCGCATCCTCCCAGCAGCCGACGAAGGCGAGACCGCGCCCCCCCTCCCGCTGCGCGGCGAGCGGCGACGCCAACATGGCGATCCCGAGGACCGCACCCATCGTGAGATGTCGCATGATCAGGCTCCGGTTCAGAGACGCAGGGTGAAGCCAAGGAGGGTCGTCAGCCCCGAGAGATCCAGACGATAGCCGATGTAATCCCGATTCGGCGTGCTCGCATCCGCACTCCCACGCAGATAGCGCATCTCCCCCGTGAAGAGGAGCCGGCGCGAGAGGTTGTACTGCACGCCGCCACTCGCCTGAAAGACCGGGGCCCAGCCGCTGCTGGTGAGACGATCAGGCAGCACGTCGAGCGTCTTGAAGTCGACGAAGTCACCGACCTGCTCGAATGCATATCGCACCGTCCCGAACCCGAGGCCGACGAAGGGGACGACCTTCGCCGGGATCCAGGCGGTGGATCCGATCTGCCGGCCACGATCCGCGAGGTAGTAGCGCACCGAGGCGGTGAGCGGCGCCCGGCGAAAGGCGGTGGTCTGCTCGATCGGCTTGTCATCGCCATCGACCCACTCGCGGTACTCCGAGGCGACGGTCGACGACGCCGGCATCATCCCGAAGAGGATCTCGGTGCGCGGCCCCATCATGAACGCGAGATCGAAGCCGATGGTGGGCGCACGAAAGCCGGTGCGATCGAGGGTGAACTCCTTGGTCGCATAGCCAAAGAGATCGCCCCGCGCCCCTGGTTGATTCAGCCCACCATAGATGGTCACGGAAGCGCCGGGCTCCCAGAACAGAAAGCCATCGCCCCCACCGCGCTGCGCCTCAGCCGTGCCGCGACCGAGGAGCATCGCCCCAGCCACCGCCGCCACGCCCCATCGCCACCGCGTCCGACCGGTCATGCCGACGCTCCTGAGAGGTTCACTACGATATACACGATCATCGCGGGAAACGTTCACGCCTCGAACCCATGCGCCCCGATCAGCGGGACGAAGCGCATGGGGTCGAGCCGTTCCTCCCGCAGTCCCTCGGCCGTGCGGATCACCCGGACGAGCGCCTGCCCATTCCGATCCCCGACCGGCACCAAGAGCTGCCCACCGACCGCCAACTGCTCGGTGAGGGGGATCGGGATCTCGGGCGACGCCGCCCCGACGAGGATCGCGTCGAAGGGGCCGAACTCGGGCCAGCCGAGGGTGCCGTCGCCGACGCGCTGGATGACCTGTTCGATCCCACAGGCTCGCAGCGAGTCGCGCGCCTGCTCGGCGAGCGCCGCGATCCGCTCGATCGAGAAGACCGCGGCAGCGAGCCGGGTCAGCAACGCCGCCTGGAAGCCAGAGCCGGTCCCGATCTCGAGCACGCGCTCGCGGCCGGTGAGCTTGAGCAGCGAGAGGAAGCGCGCATGCACTGAGGGCTGGCTGATGGTCTGGCCATGCCCGATGGGGAGGGGCGCATCCTCGTAGGCGCGATGCGAGACCCCCGAGGGGACGAAGTGATGCCGCGGCACATCATCGAAGGCCTTGAGCACGGCGAGATCGCCGATCCCCTTGGCCTCGAGCTCCTCGATGAGGCGGCGACGCGCCCCCCCGAACTGGCGCGCTACAGCGGCCGCCACCACCGCTCCGTGTCGTCGAGCCGAGCCCGATGCGTGAGATCGAGATGCAGCGGGGTGATGGAGACGTAGTGGTCGCGGACCGCCTGGAAGTCAGCGTCGTCGCTCCCACTCCACTCGACCGTGCCCCCGCCGATCCAATAGATCTGCCGTCCCCAGGGATCCTTCATCGCCGTGAGCGAATCGGAGAAGACGCGCTGGCCGAGCCGCGTGAGCCGCACCCCCTTCACCTCATGCGGCGCACAGCGCGGGAGGTTCACGTTCAACAACGTGTCGGGCGGGAGATCGGGGAGGCTCGTCAGATGCTTGAGGATCTTGGCGAGTCCCTCGACCTGATCCTCGAGGAGGTCATCGGCACCATGCAGGATGCGCCCCGCGAAGGAGACCGCGATACTCGGGATCCCCAGCGCGAGCCCTTCCATGGCCGCGGCGACGGTCCCGGAGTAGAGGACATCCTCCCCCATATTCGGACCGTGATTGATCCCGCTGAATACGAAGTCGGGGCGCTCCGGCATCAGCGCCTCGATGGCGAGCATCACGCAGTCGGTGGGGGTGCCATCGATCTGCCAGCGCCGCTCCCCGAGCTGCACGGGGCGCAACGGGTGATGCAGGGTGAGGGAATGGCTCGTGGCGCTCTGCTCCCGATCGGGCGCGACGACCCAGACCTCGCCGAGGGTCGCGGCGGCGCGCTCCAGCACCGAGAGCCCCTTGGCCAGGATCCCATCGTCGTTCGAACAGAGGATGCGCATCAGTCAGCGTCTGGTGAAGAGGATTCGAGCGCCTGCAGGATCCCGAGGAGATCCTGCTCGAGCAGGAGGACGGTCTGGGCGTCGAGCCCCTGACGCGCCGCGGCCTTCACCCCGCCATCCTTCCGGCGTTGCTCGAGCTGCTGCTTGGCCCCCTCGATGGTGTACTTCTCGGTGTAGAGCAGATGTTTGACGAGCATGACGAACTCGAGCTCGCGTCGCGTGTAGACACGGTTCCCCGCCCGGTTCTTGGCGGGGCTCAGGAAGCGGAACTGGCTCTCCCAATAGCGCAGCACATGCGGCTTGAGATCGGTGAGCTCACAGACATCGCCGATCGAGTAGAACTCGCGGATCGGATCGTCGGTCGCCATGGCTACTCCCGCTCGTCCTTGAGGTCACGGGTCATCAGCTCCACCAGCGCCCACCGAGGGGGCTGCCGCTCGAAGAGCACGCGATGCACCGCGTTGATGATCGGCATCTCGATCCCCACCTGATCGGCGAGGGCCTTGGCACTCTCCGTGGTCGCGACCCCCTCGGCGACGGTCTCGCGCCCCTGCAAGACATCCTGCAGCGAGGCGCCACGTCCGATCTCGAGCCCCACCGCACGATTCCGCGAGAGGGCGCCGGTGCAGGTCAACACCAGGTCACCGAGGCCGGCGAGCCCCGAGAAGGTCGCGGGATCGGCCCCGAGCTTCGCGCCAAGCCGCGACATCTCCGCGAGCCCCCGCGTGATCAGCGCGGCACGCGCATTGTTGCCGAGCTCCAACCCATCGGCGATCCCCGTCGCCACCGCCATCACATTCTTGAGCGCCCCCCCGAGTTCCACGCCGATGACATCGGTCTGGGTGTAGACACGGAAGCCCGACGTGCTGAGGGCACTCTGCACCCGCTCCGCCACCTCCAGATCCTCGCAGGCGGCGACGAGCGCGGTGGGGAGATGCAGCGCGACCTCAAGGGCGAAGCTCGGCCCGGAGAGCGCGACGATCGGATGCCCCGGGCAGCGCTCCGCCACCACATCGGTCATCAAGCAGAGCTTCTCGCGGTCGATCCCCTTGGTCGCGACGACGAGCGGCACACCGGCAGGGAGATGCGCCGCCGCCTGCTTCGCTACCGCTCGCAACGCATGCGAGGGCGGGACGAAGAGGACCATCTCACTCCCCGCGAGCGCCTCGGCCATGTTCGCAGTGCCCACGAGTGCGGGGTGGAGCGGCACATCCGCGAAGAAGCGCGGGTTCTCATGCCGACGATTGATCGCCTCGGCGACATCAGGCTCGAAGGACCAGAGCCGCACCTCGTGCCCATTCTCGGCGAGCAGGTTGGCGAGTGCGGTCCCCCAGGCCCCCGCGCCGATCACGGTGCAGCGCATCAGCGCCCTCCCTGCTGTGATGCGGCGTTCGGGGCTGCGCTCTTCGGCGCGCCCAACCGCGGCTCCGTCCCGGCGCGAATGCGCGCGAGATTCGCCCGATGCGTCCAGAGCACGAAGAGCGCGACGAAGATCGCGACCGGGAGGAGGGGCGTCACCGGCCCGATGGTCAGGAGTACCGCCCAGGGCAGCCCGAGCGCCGCGCCGATGGAGGCGACGGAGGCGATGCGCGTGCGCCAGAGAATGAAGGCGAAGAGCCCGAGGACGATCGCGAGGGCGGTCGGCGCGAGCGCGGCGAAGACGCCGGCGGTGGTCGCGACCCCCTTCCCCCCGCCCTTCCATAGGAGAAAGATCGGCTTGGCATGCCCGAGGATGGCGGTGACGCCGATCCCTAAGGTCAGGAGCTGCAACGAGGAGACGCCCGGTCGGAGATTCGTCACGACCGCTGGCAGCCAGATCACGGGGAGCGCGCCCTTGAGCGCATCGAGCAGGAGGACGACGATCGCCGCCGGCGCGCCGAGCGTGCGATAGACATTGGTCGCCCCGAGGTTCCCCGAGCCGACGGTGCGCAGATCGATCCCCTGCAGCAGCCGTCCCGCCAGATAGGCGAAGGGGATCGACCCCGCGAGATACCCGACGATCAGCGCAGCGAGAGGCGACATCTCAGTTCCGTCCGCTCTTCTGTTTCATGATGATCCGCAGCGGGTTCCCGGTGAATCCCCACTTCTCACGGAACCCATTGTGGAGATACCGGATATAGTGCTCCTGCACCAGGTCGGGGTGGTTCCCGAAGACCACGATCGTCGGCGGGGCGGTCTCGACCTGCGTCGCGTAGTTGAGCTTGACCTCGTTCCCCGCCGCCTGCGGCGGCTGCCGCCGCGCGAGGAGTTCGTGCAGCGCCTCGTTCACGTCGGAGGTCGGGATCCGCTTCGCACGCTCCGCGCGCACGGTGCGGATCACCTCGAGCACCTTGGTGACACGCTGACCCGTCAGGGCGGAGGTGAAGAGGAAGGGGATGTGCTGGAGGTAGGGCGCCTTCTCGACGCACTCCTTCTGGAACTTGGCCGCCGTCTTGTCGTCCTTGTCCTTCAGATCCCACTTGTTGACGATGATGATCAACGCGCGCCCCGCCTCCCAGGCGAGGGTCGCGATCTTGAGATCCTGATTGTGCAGCCCCTCGGTCGCGTCGATCATGAGCAGGCAGAGATCGGCGCGGTCGATCGCGCGCCGCGTCCGCAGCGCCGAATAGAACTCGACCCCGTCATCGATCCGCGACTGCCGCCGAAGCCCCGCGGTGTCGACGAAGATGTACGGCTCCCCATGGAAGGTGAACGGGGTGTCGATCGAGTCGCGCGTGGTCCCCGCGACCGCCGAGACCACGAGACGATCCTCACCGAGGAGGCGATTGATGAACGAGGACTTCCCGACATTCGGCCGACCGATCACCGCGACGCGTGTCGCCTCCGGTGGGCCATCCGACTCGGAGACCGGGAGCCGCGTCACAAGGGCGTCGAGCAGATCGCCCGAGTTCTTCCCATTGGTGGCGGAGACGGGGACCGGATCCCCCGCGCCCAGATTGAAGAACTCGAAGAAGTCGGTGTTCCGTGGGTCGTCGACCTTGTTGGCGACCAGCATCCACGGCTTCCGCGACTGCCGGATGAGATCGACGATGCGCGCATCGCTGGGATGGAGTCCCACCTGCGCGTCGACGGTCAGCAGCAGGAGATCGGCCTCGGCGATCGCCTGACGCACCTGCCGCTTGATCGCGACGTCCATCGGGAGATCGGAGTCCTCCACCAGCCCGCCGGTATCGACGAGCCAGAAGTCTCGGCCATTCCACTGCGCGAGGGAGAAGTGGCGGTCGCGCGTGGTGCCCGCCTCCTCGCTGACGATCGCGGAGTTATCGCCGATAATCCGGTTGAAGAGCGCCGACTTCCCGACATTCGGGCGACCGACGAGGGCCACGACAGGGATCCCGCTCATGAGGACGTACCTCCAGCGCCGGTCGCCGAGAGGACACCTGCCTCCTCCTGTTCGAGCACGTCGATGAAATCGTAGGATGGATAGACCGGCATCGGGAGCGACTCGCGCACGGCGATGAAGGCTTCATCGTCGAGAAAGAGTCCGCCGTCGTTGATCGTCTCGGCTGGGATCAGCGCGAGGTCAAGGTCGGCACGGTCCTGCAACGCGCGTCGGATATCTGCCCCGACGAGGAGGCCCGCGGTGGTGACCGTCGGGCCGAAGAGGGAGTTCTCGGTCGGGATCAGCTCGAAGTGGGCGCCGGTGGCCTTGGTGAGCTGCTCGAGGAGTTCGGGCATCAGCGGGGCCATCGCCGACCCGGTCACGATCCCGATGCGACGCCCGTCGAGGCGCGAGAGGCGCACGACGCCATCGCGCACGCGGTCGCGCAACGAGGTCACCGCCCCGACCCCGTTCTCGATCTGCGCGAAGTCGCCGTAGTGCTCCGACGCCGGCAACTCGCGCTCGGCGAGGAGATAGAGCTCGTCCGAGCCATAGACCCAGGGCTCGCCGCGCTCCTGTTCGGCTCGCGCGGACCAGCGCTCAGCCACCGCGAGGATCTCGCGCGCCGTGTCGCGGTCCATCGACTTGCCGGTGTAGATGTGCGAGAACTGCGTGAGCCCCACCGGGACGAGCGCGACGGAGAGGCAGGCCTCCCCAAAGGCGTAGAGATCGGCGAGCGACTGCTCGAGGACCGCGCCATCGTTGAGCCCCGGGACCACGACCATCTGGCCATGGAACTGGATCCCACCCTCGGTGAGGCGCTGGAGCTGCTCGACGATGTTCGGGACGCGCGGATTGTTGAGGAGGACCTTGCGCGCCTCCCACGGGGTGGCGTGCACCGAGACGTAGAGCGGGGAGAGGCGATACTCGAGGATGCGCGCGACATCCCGCTCCTTGAGGTTCGAAAGGGTCGCGAAGTTCCCGTAGGCGAAGGAGAGCCGGTAATCGTCGTCGCGGATGTACAGCGGCTTCCGGAGCCCCTTGGGGAGCCCTTCGATGAAGCAGAACTCACAACGATTGGCGCAGCGGCGAACGGTCGGGGGCTCGAGCTCGATCCCCATCGGGAGCTCCCCGTCCCGCTCGATCTCGAAGATGACCTGCTCGCCGTCGAGGAGCTTCGCCTCCAGCTCGAAGCTCTCCTCAGCGGTCAGGAACTCCCAGTCGAGGAAGTCGTCGAGCTCCCGTCCATTGACGCGCAGCAGCTCCGCACCGGGGACGAGCCCCAGTTCGGCGGCGATGCTCTCAGGCTGGACGCGGAGGACGCGGATCATGCGAAGGGAGTGGACGGACCGACATGAAAAAAGCCGCCGAAGCGGCTTGAGAAAATATATGAGCTCAGCACACGGAAATCAATGAATCACAGCGACTTCCGCGCTTCCTCAGCCACCTGACGGAGCGACGTGCCGGTGGCCTGCGCCACGCGCACCAGATCGTCCGATTCCGGCTTGGCTCGCGTGCTGCCATCCGGGAGGGTCACGACCTTCACCCGCACCTCGTGCCCCGCGACCGAGACGGTGCGCTCGGTACGCGGAAGCGCCCGCCGCGCGACCTCAAAACGCCGAACCCCGATGGTGGTGCTCTCCAGCAGGAGGAGCGCCTCGAGTCGGTCGGCATCCTGCGGCGCGACCAGACACTCCACGCGAGTCCCCGGCCGCCCCTTCTTCATCATCGTCTGGAGGAGGACGACATCGCGCGCGCCCCCGTCACGGAGGGCATCGGCGAGGGCACCGAGCTCCTCGCCGGTGGCGTCGTCGATGTCAGCGGCGAGCACGATGAGGGGTTCATGCGCGGGGGTCGCGGCGCTGGAGGCCACGTCCGCGAGGATGATCCGCAGCGCATTCGCCCGAT
>JBEGVM010000162.1:0-8892 GCA_041178365.1 Gemmatimonadota bacterium
GCGGGAGCGGGTCCAGCTGAATGAGGTGGTGGAGCGGACGCTCTTCCTGCTCAAGCATCATGCACGGTTCCGCCAGGTGACGGCGGACGTCTCGCTCGACCCCCGTGTGGAGCGTATTCCCAACGCGAGCGCCGAGCAGTTGGTGCAGGTCCTGATGGCCCTCTTGCTGAACGCCATGGATGCGATGGATGGCACCGGCGTGGTGCGCGTGGTCACGCGGGTGGGCCCCTCGACGGCGGAGGGAGCGATCGTCGAGGTGACCGATGCGGGGGCGGGGATCCCCTCGCGCGAGCGGGACCGCATCTTCGAGCCCTTTTACACGACCAAGGCACCAGGGTCCGGCACCGGGCTCGGCCTGTCGATCGCGTACGCCATCATCCAGGAGCATGGGGGACGGATCGAGGTGGACAGCGTGGTCGGCGAGGGGAGTACCTTCCGCATCATCCTCCCGGTGGTGGTCCCATGAAGATTTTGGTGATCGAGGACGATCCGACCGTCGGCGAGTTCGTCAAGCGTGGGCTGGAGGAACATCGGTGGACCGTGGATCTCGTCGCCGATGGGGCCGAGGGCGAAGCCTTGGCACGCTCGCAGCCGTACGACCTCGTCATCCTCGATCTCCGGCTCCCTGGCCGCCCAGGGCCCGAGGTGCTGCGGAACCTCCGCGCACGCGGTTTCGAGCGCCCGATTCTCGTCCTCACCGCGCAGGATGCGGTCGATGCCAAGGTGGAGACGTTGCGCGCCGGTGCCGATGACTACGTCACCAAGCCCTTCGCCTTCGAAGAACTCCTCGCGCGCGTGGAGGCGCTCGCGCGCCGGCCTCGGGCGCTGGCCTCCCAGCGCCTGACCGTCGCCGACCTGACGATCGATCTCGATGCGCGCGAGGTGCACCGCGCGGGGCGCCCGATCGACCTCACCCCCAAGGAATTCCTCGTGCTGGAGTACCTCGCTCGCCATGCGGGGCGGGTGATGAGTCGCACGCTCATCACCGAGTACGCCTGGGGGTATCACTTCGATCCCGGCACCAACATCGTCGATGTCGTGATCACCCACCTGCGCAAGAAGATCGATGCGGCGCATGCGAAGAAGCTCATCACCACGGTGCGCGGCGTGGGCTACGTGCTGAAGGGCTGAGCGATGTTCTGGAGCCTTCGCGGACGACTGACGGCGCTCGCCGTGCTCGGTGGGGCGGGGATCCTCATCGCCCTCGCGGTGATCCTGCTGAGCGCAGAGCGCACCGCGGGCGAGCGCGACCTCCGGCGGCGCGTCGACGAGATGGCGACGATCGCCGACCAGCTGATCGCACAGGGAGGGGTCCAACGGTTCAGCGGGGTGGTGGTGCGGGCGGACTCAGCACGCCCCGAGGCGCTCTCCGCGGCGACCGGGCGACTCCTCGCGACCGTCCCTGGGTATGTGATCGTCGCCGACCCCTCACGGCCGCTCTACCTCAGCGCCTCGGTCGCCTCCCTCAGCCTCCGCGACCGAGAGACGTTGGTCCAGGCGATCACCGGGCTCTTCAGTCCGGATCGGCCCGCGGCCTTCGTCCAGCTCGAGGTCGCGCGATTGTACGTGCGGGTGCGCTTCACCACCGACAGCCTCGCGGGGGTCCCCGTGCGTGTCGCCGTCGGGATGCCGGCTGAGGGGCTTTCGCTCGTTCGGCTCGACGGCTTCGCCTCGAGTCTGGTGGCGATCCCGCTCCTCATCCTCGTGACGGCGATCCTCGCCTTCAGCGTGCTCGGATCTGGGCTTCGTCCCCTCGAACGGTTGGCTCGACAGCTGGAGGCGATCCAGCATGGACGTTCGCTCCATCGGCGCGTGGCCATCGAAGGCGATGCCGAGGAGGTCGATCGGCTCGGGGAGACGATCAATGCGATGCTGGATCGACTCGAAGCCTCGTTTGCCTCGCTTCGGCGCTTCACCGCCGACGCCAGCCATGAGCTCAAGACCCCGTTGACGGTCCTGCGCGCGAACCTCGAACGGGCGATGCAACTCCCCAACGTCCCGGCGGAGCAACTCGCCCCGCTCGAAGATGCCCTCGCGAACACCGCGCGAATGGCGGATCTCGTGGATGCGCTCCTCACCCTCGCGCGGGCGGACGAGGGGCGATTCGATCTGCACCGAGAGCCGGTGGCGATGGAGCCCCTCGTCGCCGAGATGATCGAGACGGCGACGATCCTGGGTGAATCGGCAGGCATCGGGGTGCGGCGGCTGGGGACCGAGGCGTTGACGGTGCCAGGGGACCCGAATCGTCTGCGGCAGCTGCTCCTCAACATCGTGACCAACGCGATCAAGTACACCCCCCGCGGTGGGACCGTCTCGATCGGGCTCGAGCGTCGTGGGGACCAGGCGGCGATCACGATCGACGACACCGGGGTGGGGATCGCCTCCGTGGATGTCCCCTTCATCTTCGAGCGCTTCTGGCGAGCCGACCGTGCCCGGGTTCGGGGGGAGCGCGGGGGGCTCGGGCTTGGGCTCTCCATCGCGGAGTGGATCGCCCAGGCCCATGGCGGCACCATTACCGTCGCATCGCGGATCGGTCGGGGGACCACCTTCACGGTGCAGCTCCCCCTCGCTCGAGACGGTGAAATACCCTCCCTCTGACGCTTTATGCAACGCTCATGAAGCGCTAATGGATTCTTAATCTTTCCGTCATTACCCCGTTCATCTCCCCTGACTACACTCCGTGCAGTCGACGGCCACATGGGCCGTCGTCACGCGACTTTTCACGAGTGGAGACGGACGCGTGTTCAACAACCTGATCGAGTCGGGTCCCAAGCAGAAGAAGGGTTTGGGTGGGGGGTTGGCCTCGACCCTCGCGCACGCCGGCATCGTCTTCGCGATGATCCTCGCGACAAAGAACGTCGGTGAGACGATCGCGGCGGAAGCGGAGCAGGTCACCAAGTTCGTGGTGGAGGAGAAGGAACCGGAGCCGGAGCCGGAGAAGCCGCCGCCAGACGCGGTGGCCGCCCCGCCGATCGCCAAGGGCTTCCAGGTCCTCACCGCCCCGGTCGACATCCCCGACGTCATCCCAGAGATCGATCTCTCCAAGAAGCTGACGAATGAAGCCGACTTCTCCGGCCGTGGTGTGGCCGGCGGTGTGGCCTCCGGGGTCGTTGGCGGTAGCGTCCCTGTCAACCAGGACCAGCCCTACTTCGACTTCCAGGTGGAGAAGCCGGTGGCGCCGATCCCGGGCAGCGGGTCGCCCCGCTACCCCGAGATCCTCCTCTCGGCGGGCGTCGAGGGGCAGGTCCTCGGCCAGTTCGTCGTCGATACCCTCGGCCGCGTGGAGTCGGGGTCGTTCAAGGTGATCCGCTCGGATCACGATCTCTTCTCCGCCGCGGTGCGCAGCGCGCTGCCCGCCATGCGGTTCCTTCCCGCGGAGGTCGGCGGGCGGAAGGTGAAGCAGCTGGTCCAGCAGCCGTTCGTCTTCAACCGTCAGCGGTAACTCCCTCTCACCGGCCGTACCCTCTCTAGGAGTAATGCAGTCATGGAAATGAACATCGCTGAGATCTTCGAGAAGAGCCCCCTGTTCGCGAAGGGGATCTGGTTCCTCCTGCTCGCTATGTCGTTCTGGTCGCTCACCGTCGCGACGCAGAAGTGGTGGGGGTTCCGCAAGGCGCAGAAGGAGACGCTGAAGTTCGCGCCGGAGTTCTCGCAATTCCTCGAGGAGGACAACCTCACCGAGGCGATCAACCTCGCCGAGGGCTACAAGAAGTCGAACGTCGCGCGCGTGCTCGGTGGTGCGCTCGGCGAAGTGAAGCCGTTGATCATGGATGGGACGATCACCGTCTCGGACATCAACTCGGTGGAGCGTGCGGTCGAGCGCAACATGCTCGTCGAGATCGTCTCGCTGAAGCGTGGCCTTGCCGTCATCGCGACGGTCGGTTCCACGGCACCGTTCGTCGGCCTCCTCGGGACCGTCGTCGGCATCATCAACGCCTTCTCGCTCATGGGCTCGTCGGGCTCATCGGGCATCAACGCGATCATCATCCCGATCGCCGAGGCGCTCATCGCCACCGGCCTCGGCCTTGGCGTCGCGATCCCGGCCGTGTGGTTCTACAACTATTTCCAGACCAAGATCGACAACCTCACCGCCGAGATGACCTACGTCTCCAAGGAGATGATCGACTACCTCATTCGCGGCGTGTCGGGGGAGTTCGGTCGGTCCCGCTTCACCCGCGAGTTCAGCACGAAGGCGCAGGCCGGTTCGGCGCCGATCTCGCAGTAAGCGACTCCACCATCCGCTAGGAGGACTCGCCCATGGGCGTGTCAGTCAGAACCGGAGGGGGCGTCAATTCGGAGCCCAACGTCGTTCCCATGATCGACGTCATGCTGGTGCTGCTCGTGATCTTCATGGTGGTGACCCCGGCGCTCGCGTCGGGGTTCTCCGCCGAGCCGCCGGCTGGGGTGAATCTGAAGTCGCATCCGGAAGAGGAGTTCGATCAGATCCTCGGGATCGATCGGTACGGCCAGTACTATCTGAACAAGCGGAAGATCGATAACGCGACGCTCGGCGATTCCTTGACGAATATCTACACGGGGCGCCCCGAGGCGATCCTGTACCTCAAGGCCCATCGTGAGCTCCCGTATGAGGTCGTCCAGCAGGCGTGGAACGTCGCGTCGCGCAGTGGGGTGCGAGTCGTTGCGGCCATCACCGATCAGGCCTCGGGCCCCGCAGCCGAGTCCGAGTCCA
Source organism: Gemmatimonadota bacterium (assembly GCA_041178365.1). Lineage (GTDB taxonomy): Bacteria > Gemmatimonadota > Gemmatimonadetes > Gemmatimonadales > Gemmatimonadaceae > Pseudogemmatithrix. The sequence goes on from JBEGVM010000162.1 coordinate 4,691, forward strand.
AGAAGGAGTGAGGAGCGACCATGGGTGCTAAAGTCGGTGACAGCAGTGGGCTGAACAACGAGCCGAACGTCGTGCCGATGATCGACGTGATGCTCGTGCTCCTCGTGATCTTCATGCTCGTGCAACAGGTCCGGAAGGCGATCGATATCCAGCTCCCGGATCCAAACCCGGCCGTCGCGGTGGCGAACTCGGCGTCGAATCAGATCGTGCTGGAGGTGTTGCCGGGCGGGCAGTTCGCGGTGAATCGCGAGCCGGTGACGAAGGAGATGCTCTTGGAGCGCCTCACGGAGATCTACGAGAATCGTCCGGAGAAGATCATCTTCGTGAAGGGGGACCCCAAGGTCCAGTTCCAGGAAGTGATCTACGCGATGGACGTGGCGCGCGGGGCTGGCGTGAAGGTCATCGGCGTCCCGCCGAGCTGAGGACGCGTCGGGCGGCCGTGAGGCCGCCGGAGAGGTCGGCAGGTCGTGACGGCGGACGGACCTTTCGGGGACGTCCGCCGTATCATTTGCAGCCATTGCGTCGCACCGAGCGCGCGACCATTTCTTCACCCCACCCATGTCCGCCGATCGGTCCCACCACCACGATCCCTCACGTCGGTCGCTCCGCTCCCTCCAGGGGATCCCGGAGCCATCGCCGCGTGGGCGTGGGGCGGCGGTGATCTCGCTCTTGGTGCATGTGGGGCTCATCGTCCTATTCGTGCTCCCTCCCTTTCTGGCGGCGACCCTCGACCAGCCGCTCACGAGTGGCGGTGGGGGGGCTGGGCCCGCCGGAGGCGGTGGGGGAGGGCGCAGGGGATCGGGGCTTGAGCCGGTGCGTGCCGAGCGGCTGGTCTACCTGCAGATCGCCCCAGCGCCCGTGCCCTCTGCGGCGGTCCTCCCGCCGATCCCACCGCCGACCCCTCCACCAGTACCGGTGGAGAAGAAGCCTGAGACGCCCGTACCCCCGGCCTCCGTGCCGCCTGCGGCGGAGGCCCCTGCGGCCCCCGCCGCCGCTGTTTCAGGGACCGGGGCGGGGACCGGCACCGAGGGGCGGGGAGCGGGCCCAGGGAGCGGAGGGGGGATCGGCGCTGGCGTCGGGACGGGACGCGGCTCGGCGACAGGGCCCGGCACGGGGGGCGGGACGAACGAGATCTTCCCCCCGCAGGTGACGAACCTCGCCCTGTTGCCGATGCCGGTGCCATCCAAGGTGCGTCCCTACACCATGGTCGCCTGGTTCGAAGTCGACGAACGCGGGAAGGCGACGTTGATCGCCTTCAACCCATCGAAGGACAGCGGCTACAACCGCCGCATCCGCGAGACGCTGCAGGAGTATCGGTTTCGGCCGGCGGTGCGTCCCGACGGGACACCGGTGCGCGACACGGTCTCCGTGACCGTCTCCGTGCCCTGAGTGACTGGTGCCCCCTGTCAGTGACGGATAGCTTCACGCCATCCCTTCCCCCCGCACCGCACCCCATGGCTGAATCGATCGGCAACTCCGGCACCGGCATGAAGCTGCATACCAAGATCCTCCTCGCCTTGGTGGTGGGCACGGTGAGTGGCGTGGTGGTGAACACGCAGCTTGGCGCGACCCACGCCGGGGTGACCTGGGTGAACACCTATCTCGCGGGGCCTGTCGGCCAGGTCTTCCTGCGGATGCTCTTCATGATCGTCATGCCCCTCGTCTTCTCCTCCATCGCGCTCGGCGTGGCGGGGCTCGGCGACCTACGGAAGGTGGGGCGGATCGGTGGGAAGGCGATCGGGTATTTCCTCGGGACGACCTTCATCGCCGCCACGTTCGGTCTGCTGATGGTGAGTGTGGTCAAGCCGGGGGCGGCGGTCCCGGAGTCGGTGAAGGCCGAGTTGATGGCCACCTACGCCGAGGACGCCTCATCCAAGATCGAGGCGCAGGCCTCCGGGGGCTTCGGGGTCAACACCTTCGTCAACATCGTCACGCGGAATCCGGTGAAATCCGCTGCGGATGGCGACATGCTCGGCGTGATCTTCTTCGGGTTGCTCTTTGGCGCCGCGCTCACGCAGATCCCACGCGAGCGCTCGGAGCCGATGATCAAGGTGCTCGAGGCGATCAATGACGTGGTGATCGTGATCGTCGGGATGGCGATGAAACTTGCGCCGTACGGGGTCGCCGGCCTCATCTTCGGTGTCACCTCGCGCTTCGGCTTCGCGCTGCTCAAGCCACTCGGCGGATTCGTCTTCGTCGTGATGAGCGCACTCCTGCTCCACCTGTTCGTGAATCTCTCGCTGATCCTGCGCTTCGTCATCGGGATCAGTCCGCTGACCTACTTCTCGCGCATCCGGTCGGCGCTCGTGACGGCGTTCAGCACGAGCTCGAGCTCCGCGACCCTCCCAGCGGCGCTCAAGGCGTCGACTGAGGGGCTGGGTGTCCCGCCCAAGATTGCGGGTTTCGTCCTGCCGATCGGCTCGACCATGTGCATGAACGGGACCTCGATCTTCGAGGGAATCACCGTGATCTTCCTCTGCCAGGTCTTCGGCGTCGACCTCACCCTGGGTGGGATGGTGATGGTGATCGTCATGTCGGTGATCACCGCGGTTGGGGCGGCGGGGGTGCCTGGGGGCTCGATCCCGCTCTTGGTCGGGATCCTCGCGATGGTCGGCGTCCCGGGGGAGGGGATCGCGATCGTCCTCGGGGTGGATCGGATCCTCGATATGACGCGCACCGTGGTGAACGTCGCTGGCGACATTTCCGCCACGGCCTTCGTGGCGAAGTCTGAGGGAGTCTGGGACGCGTCGATGGTGCCGGCGAAGACGGTCTAGCCGCCACTTCACCGCGGTGGCGACGGACTAGACCGTCGCCACCGCCTTCCGCGCGACCTTCACCGCGCCGCGCGCCGCATCCACGATGTCGCCATGGAGGTGCGCCCCAGGGACCGCGCTCTTCAGGCGGTGCTCGACGAGGCGGCGCAGGAAGCTCCCACGTCGGAGCAGACCGCCCGAGAGCGCGACCGGCACCGAGGCCCGCTCATCGACGAAGAGCTGACGTGCCAGCGTGCGCACATGTAGGACGAGCTCCTCGGCCGCCATCGTGCAGAGCGAGTTCGCTCGCAAGTCGCCATCGGCAGCGAGGGTCATCGCCGGTTCAGCCAGCTGCGCGAGATCGCGAGGGGTCGCGTGCGCCGCCCACTTGATCAAGCCGTCGACCTCGTCGAGCTGGAGGGCGGTGAGGACCGCGCCGACGAGGCGTGTCTCTGGTTCGCGACCATCGTGTGATCCGGTGACGATGCTCAGGACCCGCCGACCGATCCAAGCCCCGCTCCCCTCGTCACCACAGTTCGGACCCCAGCCACCACACCGCACGATCGTGCCTGTGGGCCCACGCCCGAAGGCGACCGATCCCGTCCCGCCGATCAACAGGATCCCCGCGCCGTCCCCGAAGGCATCCTCGAGCGCGATCTCGGCGTCGGTCATGACGAGCACCTCATCGGCGAGCGACTGTCCCTGTAGCGCGCGCAGGAGCGCCTTGCGCTCGGTCTCCTGACCGGCGCCCGCGACGCCGACGCACAGGACGCGCGGCTTCTCCTCGTGCCCCGCCTGCGTCAACGCATCGCGCACGAGCCCACCGATCACCTCGGCGGAGTGCAGGGATTCGCCCGGACGCAGCGCGCTTCCCTCACCGGTCAGCGTGGCGAGGACCTTCCCACGGCCATCAGCGACTTCGACCGCGGTCTTGCTCCCCCCTCCATCGACTCCCACGACCAGATGCGACATAGACGTCCCGTTCCCGGTTCAGGCGGTGCGCGCCGCAGCTGGCGCGGCGTGCGTGAAGGAGGACAAGATACCCACGCTGAGGGTGATCGTGGTGCCGATCAGGACGAACCAGGGCCAGGCGATCCCCTTGACCGGGGACAGCACACCATCCAGCGCCGGCACCGCCGCCGCGAGCCGCGTGGCGAAGACGATCACCGTCATCACGGCGATCCCCGTCGCCATCCCGGTGATCGCGTCTCGCTGCGTCGCACGGGGCCACGCCATCGCAAGGAAGAACCCCCCGAGCAGCCCGCCGTAGGTGAATGAGGCGACGGACAGGGCGATCACCACGACGGGCGTCCCCTCGGCGCGGTAGAGGAGGGCGCCACCGATGAGGATCATCGCCCAGACGAGGGTGAAGATCTTAGAGACGCGAAGCAGTGTCGCGGCATCGGCGCCACGACCGCGGAGTGGGACCCAGCGGTCATGCGTCGTCGC
>JBEGVM010000163.1:0-4777 GCA_041178365.1 Gemmatimonadota bacterium
CCGGAGACGACGCCCTGGCAGAACTGCTCCGCCATCAACTGGAAGGAGTAGCCGAGCCAGGTATGCGCCCGGACATAGTTGATGTTCGTCTCCGGGGTCGGGAGCGCGAGCTTGATGATCAAGCTGTTGCCGGCCGCCGCCTGCGAGAGCGTGAACCAGACATCCCCTGAGTGCGAGGTGTTGGTGTTGAGGACGGCCCGGAGCCCGTACTCGTTGCGGGTCGGGAAGGTCTCAGAGACGAGCGCCTCGCCGGTGAACCAGGAGCCGTACATGATCAACCAGCCAAGGGCCGAGGAGTACGACTGCTGGCCCGAGAGGGCGAGGGTGACGGCGTCATCCACGGGATTGACGGACCCGGCGTCGATGACCGACGGGTTCTTCACCGTGAGGAAGTCGCTGCATGCCGTCGAGGCGAGGAGCGCGGCCGTTCCGGCCAGTCGCGCGGTCGCCCGGGAGAATCGAATGAAACGCATGGTGGGCAAGCCTCAGAAGGTCAGGTTGAGCCGCAGCACGGTGGTGCGCGGATTGGGGAGGGTCAGGAAGTCATCGCGACCAAACTGGCTCGCGCCGTTCGAGATGACCTCGGGGTCGGCGCCAGTGAAGCCCTTGTCCTTCCAGAGCTTGACATTCTGCACGGCGAGGCCGAGCGACGCGGTCTCCACCGGGCCGAGGAAGCCGATGAGCCCCTTCGGGAGATCCCAGGTCACGCCGACCTCGCGGAGGCGGACGAAGTCACCGGGCTGCAGGAAGCCATCGCGGGCCTCGGCGACGGTGGTGGCGGTGCCGTTCTGCTGCACGAAGGCGGGCTTCCCCGCCGTCGGGTTGCCGTAGCGGCGGAGGCGCTCCAACCGCGGCAGGACCAGCGTGTCGAGGCGGTTGTTCGAGCGGACGAGCTGGGTCTCACGGAAGTACTCCGTGTTGTTGTAGACCAGGAAGTCCTGCTTGGTGTCGATCTGTGCGGTGACGCGGAGCTGATTGAAGAAGGTCATCGTGCTGGTCAGCGTTCCCTCGAGCGTCGGGAAGACATTCCCCACGACCTCCAGCGTGTCAGCCACGGTCACGACGCCGGTGGTCTGGTCGATGCTGCGGATGGTCTTGGAGACCCACGAGCCGAGCTGGTACCCCTCGGTGAAGCGGTTGAGGGTGCCGAAGGCAGGCAGGTTGCCGAGATCGGTCAGCCTGTTCTCCAGGGTCGCGAAGCCGCCGCGGAGATCCCAGCGGAAGTTCCGGGTCTCCACCGGGGTCGTGGAGAGGGTGACTTCGATTCCCTTGTTCGTGACCGACCCGACGTTCACCTGCGGGTTCTGGGTGAAGCCGAGTGATGGCGGCAACGGCTGGCTCAGGATGAGATCGTTGGTCGTCTTGTCGAAGTAGGTCACCTCGAGGGCGAGCTTCTCGTTGAAGAAGCTGGCATCGAAGCCCAGTTCGATCTCCGTCCCACGCTCTGGCCGGAGCGAGTCGTTCCCGGGATTCGCCGGCACGGCGCCGGCAATCGCGGAGCTGCCCGAGATGCTCGGGGCCGCGGCGAGGGTCACGAGCGCTGCGCCCGCACCCGGCGCGCGGCCGGTCTGACCCCAGGCTGCACGGAGGCGGAGGGTGTTGACCAGCGAGGCGAACCCGCCGTAGAAGTTCTCGTCGGAGATGACCCACGACCCACCGATCTTCGGGAGGATCGCCGGCTCGGCCTCAGCGCCGAACACGGAGAACTCGTCGACGCGGACGCCGACCTGGAGGAAGCGACGGTTGAGGTGGCCGAGCTGCGCCTGGCCGACCCATCCGCGCTGCCGGACCATCGCCTCCGAGCCACCCGCCGAGGTCTGCGAGGCAGCGTTGATGACGTTGTTGCTGTTCACGACGAACCCGGTGCCGAGGGCGGAGATCCCCTCGCTGCGGGTCATGATCGCCTGGATGCCGGCGGTCGCGTTGAGTTCCCACTGCTTCGACTCACCGAACTCCCGACGCGCGTTCGCGGTGTAGTCGAAGGTGTAGCGCTGGACCGAGTTGCGGACCTGGCTGTTCGAGCCGCCGTCGGTCAGGCCGCCGTACTGGGTGAGGGCGTTCTTCGGGAAGTAGTTGAACTGCTCATCCCAGGTGAGGTCGCCGCCGACGGTGAGCTTGTGGGTGAACCAGCTCACCGGGACATAGCTGACGGTGATGCCGGTGGTGGTCCCGCGGGTAAAGAGCTGCCGGTCGATCGCGCGGATCGCGGGGAGGTTGCGGTTGAAGCCGAACCAGCCGTTGTTGCCGGTGCCCGCATCGTTGCGGCTGGTGGGGGTGCCGAGGAGGCCGCCGCCAAGATAGCCGTAGATGTTGTTGTCGTTGTCCGGCGCGCGGAGGCGCGACTGCTGCAGGCCGATCGTCGCGTTGACGGTCACGCGGGGATCGGGGACGAAGTTGAAGTTGGTGCGAATCGAGGAGCGCCCGAACTCGTTGTTCGGGAGGGTGCCGGTCTGCAGGTCGCGGTTGACCGAGAAGAAGTAGCCGTACCCCTGGCCACCACCGCTCGCCGAGTAGGCGAAGTTGCCGACCTGGCCCTTCCGGAAGGCGCCCTCACGGACGAGGGGGTTGTCGGAGACGAGGGTCCCGACGGCCTGCCCACGGCAGAGCGGATTGGTGCTGGTGGTCGCGACGAGGGCCGCGGAGCAGTTGGCGTAGTTGTCTGGCGGCGCCCAGCCCTGATCGACCGAGCCCGTCTCGATGGTGAGGTTCTGCGAGAAGCGCGGGACACCGGCCCGGCCCTTCTTGGTGATGATCTGGATCACACCCGCCGAGGCGTCAGCGCCGTAGAGCGTGGCGGCAGCCGGTCCCTTCACCACCTCCATCGACTCGATGTCATCCGGGTTGATGTTGTTGAGGCGGTCGGCGACCTGGCCGCTCTGGCCGAGGCCGATGGTCCCCTCGACGAGGCGGATGCCGTCGATGAAGATGAGCGGGGAGTTGGAGAGATTGACCGAGGCGGCGCCGCGGATGTTGATGCGGCGCGAGGTGCCGGCGGTCCCGGAGGCCGAGCTCACCGAGACGCTCGGGACGCGCGACTGCAGGAGCTGCGCGACGTTCTGGGCCGGCGAGTCCTTGGCGATCTGCGCGACGTCGACGCTGGCGACGGTGGCCGCCTGCGCCCGACGCTCCTGGTTCCCCACCGTGCCGGTCACGACGACGTCCGAGAGCTGGACGCGGGAGACGGCCATCGAGAGGTTGAGGGTCGAGGTCTGACCGGCGACGACACGCACGGTGTCCGTCGCGGCCTGATAGCCGAGGCGGTACGCCGTCACCTGCCGGGCGCCGACCGGGGCATTCGGGATGCGGTACTCGCCCTGCGCGTTGGTGAAGACCGCAACGGCGGTGCCCACGAGGACGATGCGCGTCTCGGCAAGCGCTTGATTGGTCCCCTTCGCGGTGACCTTTCCGGTGATAACACCGGTGGCGCCCTGCGCGCCAAGGGATCCGACCAAGAGCGCCAGTGCCGACAGGGCGCGCAGGAGGACCCGGGGTGGGGTGAACCTCGACATGCCGTACTCCTCTTTTAAGGAAGGTGCGAGTGGTGCTGCGAAACGAAACACCGTGCGTCCGCCCGGGTATCTCCGGGGCCCCCGGGCGAGGCGGCCCTCTTTCATAGTACTTTCGGAGGCGTGACAATCAACCCCCGGGTCCCGATGACTGCCCTTAGCGACAGGCCGCAAAAGCTGGACAACCTTTGGATGCCCTTCACCGCCACCAAGGCGTTCAAGGCCCGTCCCCGGATGCTCGTGGGCGCGAAAGAGATGCACTACCAGTCCGACGATGGCCGGCAGATCCTCGATGGGACGGCAGGGCTCTGGTGCGTGAACGCCGGGCATGCCCGGGCGCCGATCGTCGAGGCGATCGCCCGGCAGGCCGCGCAGCTCGACTTCGCCCCGGGCTTCCAGATGGGGCACCCCGGGAGCTTCGCGCTCGCCGAGCGCCTGGTGCAGATCCTCCCGGCGGGGCTGACGCAGGTCTTCTTCTCCAACTCGGGCTCCGAGGCAGTCGATACCGCGCTCAAGATCGCGCTCGCCTACCATCAGGCCCGCGGCGAGACGCAGCGGACGCGGTTCGTCGGGCGGCTCCGCGGCTACCATGGGGTGGGGTTCGGTGGGATCTCGGTGGGAGGGATCGCCCCCAACCGCACGGCGTATACCGCGCAGCTGCTCCCGCAGGTCGACCATCTCCCGCACACGCATGACCTCACACGGAACGCCTTCTCCCGCGGGATGCCCGCACAGGGGGTGGAGCTCGCCGACGCGCTCGAGGGGATCATCGCGACGCATGGCGGAGAGACGATTGCGGCGGTGATCGTCGAACCGGTGGCCGGGAGCACCGGCGTGCTCATCCCACCGGTGGGGTATCTCGAGCGCCTGCGTGCGATCTGCGACCAGCATGGGATCCTGCTGATCTTCGATGAGGTGATCACCGGCTTCGGGCGACTCGGCACGCCGTTCGCCGCGCAGTACTTCAAGGTGACCCCCGATCTCATGGCGCTCGCCAAGGGGATCACCAACGCCGCGGTGCCGATGGGCGCGACCGCCGTGCGTGGGACGATCCACGACACCGTGGTGAACGCCACGAAGAGTGGGGTCGAGTTCTTCCATGGCTATACCTACAGCGGGCATCCCCTCGCGGCGGCCGCGGGGCTCGCGACGCTTCAGCTCTACGAGGACGAGGCCCTGCTCACCCGCGTGGCCTCCCTCGCGCCAGTCTGGGAGGAGGCGGTACACACCCTCCGCGATGCCCCGCATGTGATCGATGTCCGCAACCTCGG
>JBEGVM010000164.1:0-2836 GCA_041178365.1 Gemmatimonadota bacterium
TCAGGTAGCAGGGGTCAGGACACAGGGCTCAGGTAACAGGTAGGGGGCAGTTACCTGCCCCCTGACACCTGGCCCCTGAACCTTGCCCCTCCGTTCCACGTGAAACACTCGGTCTAGGATATTGGGGGGGTGGGACGGTATATTCGCCGTTCCACCCCCCGAACGCTTCAGGTATCCGTGGCCCGTATCCTCGCAATCGCGAACCAGAAGGGCGGTGTCGGAAAGACGACGACCGCCGTGAATCTCGCCGCCTCTCTCGCGGCGGCTGAACAGCGCACCCTCCTGGTCGACGGCGACCCGCAGGGGAACGCCTCGAGTGGGATCGGCCTCAACCGAGACGAGATCCGAGAGACCTCCTACGACGTCCTCCTCGACCCAGAGCGCATCGAGACGGCGATCGTCCCCTCGGTGCAATTCCAGCACCTCGATGTCCTCCCCGCCACCCCAGACCTCGCAGGAGCCGAGGTGGAGTTGGTTGGGGAGACGGACCGAGAGCTCGCGATGCGACGCGCCCTCGATCGCGTGCGTGACCGCTACGACTACATCCTGATCGACTGCCCCCCATCACTCGGGCTGATCACGGTGAACATGCTCGCCGCCGCCGACGCGGTGGTGATCCCCCTCCAATGTGAGTACTACGCCCTCGAGGGGATCTCGCAGCTCCTGAGCACCATCACGATCCTCCAGCAGGGAGTGAATCCCACACTTGAGGTCGACGGGGTCATCCTCACGATGTACGACTCCCGCCTCAACCTTTCTCGGCAGGTCGCGGCCGATGCCCGCGAGTACTTCGGGAACAAGGTCTTCCAGTCAGTCATCCCACGAAATGTGCGCCTCGCCGAAGCCCCAAGTTTCGGGAAGCCGATCATCCTGTACGATGTCGCCTCGGTCGGCGCACAGTCGTACATGGACGTCGCCCGCGAGCTGATCGAGCGCACCGCAAAACACTCTAAGTAATTGAACGACAACGACTTACAACGAAACGCCGCCATGACTATCGATAAGGGCCGTCGACTCGGCCGCGGGCTCGAAGCCCTCCTCGCCCGTGCCCCGGTCCGCCAGGACCCCACGGCCTCCATCGCGCCGGCGCCGACCGCTGGGACGGCGAACACCGATGCGTCGACGCCGTTCCGGACGATCCCGCTCGCCAAGATTCGCCCCAACCCCCTGCAGCCCCGCAAAGAGTTCAAAGAGGAAGAGCTCGCCGACCTTGAGGCCTCACTCCGTGTGAACGGACTCTTGCAGCCGGTGACCGTCCGCCCCGCACGCACCGGAGGGGGATTCGAACTCATCGCCGGTGAGCGGCGCTTCCGCGCCTCACAGCGCCTCGGCTGGACCGAGATCCCCGCGATCGTGCGCGAGGTCGATGACAAGACCCTCCTCTCGCTCGCGATGGTCGAGAACCTCCAGCGTGCCGATCTCAACCCGATCGAAGAGGCCGAAGGGTATCACCAGCTCATCTCGGACTTCGACCTCACCCAACAAGAAGTCGCGGAGATCGTCGGCAAGGATCGCTCGACCGTCGCGAACATGTTACGCCTCCTCGCCCTCCCCGCCTCGGTACGGCGCCTGGTGTGGGATGGGCAGATCACCATCGGCCATGCCCGCGCACTCTTGGGCGCCGGCAATGAGACGCGAATGGCCGATCTCGCACGCGAGATCGTGAGCGAAGGCCTCTCGGTGCGCGACGTCGAACGGCGCGTCCGCGAGGTGAACCCGACGAAGGCGACGCGAACCACACGCGCGCGCGGAGCCACGGCGCCCGACACGCGCGCTCCAGAGGTACGGCGCATCGAAGATGCGCTCCGCCGCCGCTTCGGAAGCGATATCAAGATCGCGCAGTCCGGCGCCACGAAGGGGGAGATCCGCATCCCGTTCTACTCGGCCGATGATTTCGAACGGGTGCTCGAGCTCCTCGGCGGATCTGGACTCGATTGATGCACGAGGCGGCGACTCCCGAGCGGAGCGAGGCGCCAAGTGGGACGGCGGCGACGCATGGGCAGATCTTTGGCGCCGATGGGGGAGCGCTCCATGTGCACCTGCATCGAGACCATGGGCTGGCGCATCGGCATCTCGTCCTCTCGTCGGGTCAGATCCGTGCGTTACGCATCCTCTTCTCCCGGCCGGTGTTGTTTCTCCTCACGGTGCTCATCCTCAGCATGGGGTGGATCTCCGCACAAGCGGCGCGCGTCCCGATGCTGAAGCAGGAGGTGGTAGCGCTGACGAACGATCTCGCGCGCGTCGACTCGCTGACGAAGACGTTGGAGCAGCTCCAGGCGAACTATCAGCGGTTACAGGCGATGCTCGGCGCAGGGACCGCAGGGGCAACGGCCGCACCGGGGACCTCACCGGCTGCCGCCTCCCCACGAACGCCCTCACGCTGACCGCGCCGATGCCACTCTTCCGCGCCAAGAAATCTGCCGTCGGCAACGCCCCGCCCATCAGTACGCTGAGCATCATCGCGTCCGGAATGCATGTGACGGGGGATGTGCGGTGCGATGGGGTGCTTCGGATCGACGGCACCCTCGAGGGGAGGATCCTTGGTGCGCGACAGTTAGTGGTCACGGTCGGCGGCCGTGTCCGCGGCGATGTGGAGGCCGAGGAGATCGTGGTGGGGGGAGAAATCGACGGGAATGTGCGCGCCACGATTCGTCTTGAGCTGCAGGGGTCGGCGGTGGTGAATGGGAACATCGAGACGCGCGCGTTCGTGGTTCCGGAGGGTGGGCGGGTGAATGGAGATATCCGGATGATCGGCGAAGGGGTGCGGGATCGCCCAGCGCAGCGGCTCCTGCCGACCCCTCACGTCGCTTTGATCGAGCCACCGGAAGAGGGGGCC
>JBEGVM010000165.1:0-17355 GCA_041178365.1 Gemmatimonadota bacterium
TACGCATCACCCGTGCGAACGATACCGATATCCCCGCGCTCCTCTCGCTGAACAATCGCTATGCGGCGGCGGGGCTCACCCTGGTGCGGTCCACGGAGTTCGCCGCGAACCATCTCGCCGACTATCGCGTGCTCCGCGATGCGAACGGGGGGGTGATCGGGTGTGTGGCGCTCGACGAGTACAGCCCCAGTGTCGCGGAGCTGATCTCGCTCGCGCTGGACCGAGACGCGCAGGGGGTAGGGCATGGGCGGATGCTCATCGCCGCTGCAATCGAGCTGGCGACGAGCCGAGGGTATCGCGAGCTCTTCGCCGTCTCATTCTCCGACGAGCTGTTTCTGGCGGCTGGCTTCGAGCGGGTCCCCCTCTCGACGTACCCGGAGAAGATCACCCGGTATCAGCAGGTCGATCGGACGGAGATCGAGGTGGGGGAGAAGCACTGCTTCGCGATTCGGATGACTGCGTAAGCGAACGGCGCGGAGGGTGAGCCCCCCGCGCCGTTCGGTCGAACCCCCGTCAGAACGATTACGCTGGCGGACGCGTGATCCGCCGCTCGATCCGGACTTCCTCGCCGCCGGGCGCCTCGCGCCGGATCTCGACCTCAACCTCTTGATTGCCTCCGCGCATCCCCTGCCCTCGCCCCTGCATGGGTCGCATCCCCGGCATTCCGGGCATCCCAGGCATCGGCCGCATCTGGCGCATGCCCTGCCCGCCGCGCGGGCCACGCGTCTGTCGCATCGCATCCGCCCGGCCGCGGGCATAGGCCCGGATCTCGCGCAGCTTCTGGCGCTGTGGCTCGGTCAGGAGGCGCTCGGCCGACGCGAGTGCCACCGAGTCCCGCTGGCGCCACTGCGCCATCTGCGGCTGCCTCTGTTGCATCCGCGCGCGCATCGAGTCGAGTAACATCGGGCGCCGCTGCTGCTGGAGTGCGCGCCGCTCCCCCTGCATCCGCTCCATCATCGCCTTCCGCTCCGCGAAGAGCACCCGCTCGACCGAATCGAGCTGCATCACCTGTCGCGGGGTGAGCTCGAGCTGCCGACGGAGGTTGAGGAGGCGAGTGACGCCCATCCCCATCCGAGCCTGCATCCCCTGTGCCGCGGGCATCGCAGGCATGGGGGGCATGGCGGGCGCTGGGGGCATGGGGGGTTGCGGGCGCTGCGCAGCGCCGAGGGCCGGGAGGGCCGCAAGCACGAGGATGAGGAATCGCTGGGTGATCATCTGATGACTCCGGTGGAGGACAGCGGCTGACGCGCCGCGCTACCAGAGAAGACGCGCCAACCCCTCTGGATGTTAAGCCGATGGCGGTGGGGGTCCAGCGCCCCCTATCTTCCGGTCCCGCTCACCCTAGGTCCGATGACTGCGTTCCACCCCACCCCTCGCTTTCCTCGCGGCTTCCGTTGTGCCAGCCGGAACGTCGGGCTCAAGCCGGAGGCCAAGGACCTGACGCTCTTCGTGAGCGAGGTCGATGCCACCGCTGCCGCGGTGTTCACGCGCAATCACTTCCCCGGCGCACCGATCGTCCTCGGGCGCGAGACGATCCGCGGCGGGGTCCTCCGCGGCATCATTGCCAACAGCAAGGTGAGCAATGTCGCGACCGGCGCGCTTGGGGTGGAGCATGCGCGCCGGATGGCCGCTGCCGCCGCGACCGAGCTCGGGACGACTCCTGACCATATCCTCGTCAGCTCCACCGGGGTGATCGGCGTCCAGCTCCCCGTGGAGAAGATCGAGGCCGGGGTGCGCGGCATGTCGCGCGATCTCCAGGACAACCCGCTCATCGGAGCGGAAGGGATCATGACGACCGATACGCACCCCAAGGCGCTCTCCCTCTCGGTCGGACCGGCGACGATCACCTGGGTCGCGAAAGGCTCGGGGATGATCGAGCCGAACATGGCGACGATGCTCGCCTACATCTTCACGGACGCCGCGATCCCTGCCCCGACCCTCGATGCGATGCTGCGCGCCGCGATCGGGCGGTCCTTCAACATGCTGAGCGTCGACACCGACACGAGCACCTCGGACACCTGTGCGATCCTCGCGAATGGGCTCGCCGGTCCCGTCGACGAAGGGGCCTTCCTCCAGGCCCTGACTGCCGGCTGCATCCGGATGACAGAGATCCTCGGTCGGGATGGCGAGGGGGCGGAGCATCTCCTGCGGGTTCAGGTGCGCGGGGCGCGCGATGACCGCGAGGCGCGTTACATCGCGAAGGCGGTGCTCAACTCCCCCCTCGTCAAGACGATGGTCCATGGCGCGGATCCGAATGTCGGCCGACTCCTGATGGCCGTCGGGAAGTGCTTCGACTGCACCGTGCATCCCGCGAGCACCGACGCCTGGATCAATGGGCATCAGGTGGTGCGCGGCGGGGAGCGGCTGCCCTTCGACGATGCCGTGGTCCGGGAGGCGCTCGCGGCGGAGGTGGTCGATCTGGAGATCGCCCTCGGCGTGGGCCCCGCAGATGCCACCGCGTACGGATGCGACCTCACGAAGGGGTACATCGAGGAGAACGCGAGCTACTATTCGAGTTGATGCGCACCGGACTCGATATCGCGGTCATCGGCGGAGGGATCGCCGGCCTCTCAGCGGCGTGGCGCCTCAGCGCGCGGCACCGCGTCACGCTGCTCGAAAAGCATCCCGTGGTCGGGATGGATGCGCACTCGCTCGATCTGCCGCACGATGGGCGTTCGGCGCGGATCGACGTGCCACTGCGCGTGATCTACGAGGGCTACTATCCGACCCTGATCGGGCTCTACCACGCCCTCGGCGTCCAGCTCGAGCGGACAAACTACGCCGGCTCATTCAGCACGTTGGACGGTCCGACCTACTTCCGGTACACGAATTGGATCATCGGGGGCCGCTCGGTCCCGCTCCCGGCCCTGCCGTTGGGCCCTCGCGCACTGCGCATCAATCGCGATCTCCTGCGCTTCTACCGGATGGCACCGACCGCGCTCGCTGACCTCGGAGCCAGCGAAGAGCCGCTTGGGAGCTGGCTCGATCATGCCGGACTCGGCTCCGACTTCACCGACGGCTTCCTGATCCCGACCTTCGCCGCGGTCTGCACCTGCTCGACGACGGCGGTCCGCGCGTATCCTGCGCGGATCATCCTCGACTACCTGACACGCGGCCTCACCTTCGGTGGGGTCCGCCGCGTGGTGCTTGGCACCCGCGAGGTGGTGCGGCGCCTCACCGAGCCCCTCCACGAGGTGCGGTGTGGGGTCGCAGTCCGTCGGATCGCCCCCGAGAGCGACGGCGTCCGCATCGAGTGGGAGGGAGGTGAGGCGCGGTTCGATCATGTAGTCCTCGCGACGCAGGCGAACCAGGCCGTGCGGATGCTCGACGCCGCGTTCGCCCGCGAGCGAGACGCCCTCGAGCACTTCGGCTACGAATCGAGCCAGGTCGTGGTCCACACCGATGCGCGGCTCGCCCCACGGGACCGGCGGCGCTGGGCCCCGGTGAACATGATCATCGACCCGCAACTCGATCGCCCGATGGCCACGATCTGGATGAATCGCGTGCAGCCCTCGCTTGCGGGGGGCTCCCCCGTCTTCCAGACCTGGAACCCGATCGTGGAGCCTGAGGCCTCGCGCGTCTACGCCCGCGCTGCCTTCGAACGCCCGGTGGTCAATGCGCGCGCCATCGAAGGCGCGCGGCTCTTCGAGCGCCTGCACGAGGAACCCCATCGCCGACTCTGGTGCTGTGGGTCCTACCTCGGCCCTGGCATCCCGCTCCTCGAGAGTGCGACAGCGACGGCGGCGCGGGTGGCGCGAGCCATCGATACGCCGGCGTAGCCCTCCACCCTTCCCCTGAGGGCTGGCTGATCGCAGGATTGAACGCTCGTCCTTTCCTCACACGGAGTCATGATGCCCCTGCTCGTCCTGTTGATCGCCCTCACCTTGCTGACCCCGGCGCCGAGTGCTGCGCAAGGCGCGCGCCTATCCGACGAGCTCGATCGACGCGTGTCGGCGGTGAACCCACAGGTCATCGCGTGGCGGCGGGACATCCACGCGCACCCCGAGCTCGGGATGCAGGAGACGCGCACCGCGGCCCTCGTCGCCGCACACCTGCGGAAGCTCGGGATCGAGGTACGCACCGGCGTCGGTGGCACCGGCGTCGTGGGGGTGCTCAAGGGTGGGAAGCCGGGGAAGGTCGTCGCGCTCCGTGCCGATATGGACGCGCTCCCGGTCACCGAGCTGGTGGACCTCCCCTTCGCATCCAAGGTCCGCACCGTCTGGAACGGTCAGGAGACCGGGGTGATGCATGCCTGCGGGCATGACAACCACGTCGCGGTCCTGATGGGGACGGCCGAGGTCCTCGCCGGGATGCGCGCCCAGATCCCCGGGACGGTGGTCTTCCTCTTCCAACCCGCGGAGGAGGGGCCCGGTGGCGCCGAGCCGATGATCAGAGACGGCGCGATGGATAACCCAAAGGTCGACGCGATCTTCGGCCTGCATGTCTGGCCGGGCCCGGCGGGTGACATCACGGTGCGGAGCGGCCCGACGATGGCCGCCTCCAATTCCTTCCATGTGACGGTACGCGGCCGGCAGTCGCACGGCGCCGCGCCCTGGTCGGGCGTCGATCCCGTGGTCGTGAGCGCGCAGATCATCACGGCGCTGCAGACGGTGGTGAGCCGTCAGGTCAACATCACCGAACTCCCTGCGATCGTGACGGTCGCGATGGTCCACGGTGGGGTGCGGGAGAACATCATCCCCGACACGGTGGTCCTCGGTGGGACCATCCGCACCTTCAGCGAGCCGCAGAAGCGGTTGGTCTTCTCGTCGGTCGAGCGGATCGCGACGCAGATCGCCGCGAGCGCGGGCGCGACCGCGCTCGTCACGATCGACTCGGGCTACCCCGTCACCGACAACGATCCGGCGCTCACCGAGCGGATGATGCCGACGCTACGTCGAGCCGTCGGGGCGGACCGCGTGCACCTCGCGCCGATGATCACCGGCGCCGAGGACTTCTCGCTCTTCCAGAAGAAGGCGCCGGGGGTGTTCTTCTTCCTTGGCATCACGCCGCGCGATCAGGATCACACGAAAGCGCCGTCGAACCACTCGCCGTATTTCTTCGCGGATGAGTCGGCCTTGCCAGCAGGCGTACGGGCGATGAGCGCGCTCGCGCTCGAATATCTCGGCGTCACGCCGCGCTGATCGGCGCGACGCGGGCTCCGTCAGGCTCCGATCAGGCGGCGAGCGACTCGCCGCAGCTCACACAGAAGCGAGCGTCACCGGACGGCACAGGGGCCTGACACCGGAGGCAGGTCGCCTCGAGATAGGAGCCACAGGACGAACAGAAGACCGCGTCCGGCTCGGGGCGCGGTCCGCACTGACCACAGGCGGTCCGCCGGCTGCGCATCCGCGCGATGAGCCGCTCGGCGGGATCGGAGGCCGCCGAGCCGGCGGCAATCCCACCTGCGCTGACCTCGGGCGACCCTACCGCCGACCCATCGCGCTCCCGCAGTTCAGCCAATGCCTGTGGGGCATAGGTGGCCCGCAGGATCGCGTAGTCATCGTCGGAGAGTTTTCCCGTCGCTCGGTCGAACTCGACCTCTCGCAGGGCGTCGATCGCGCTCGATCCCTCATCGGTCCCACCACCGACCGTCGTCGCCACGCGAATCGCCGAGAGACTCGCTCCACTCTCCGCACGCAGGATCGGAACCAACACATACGCGAGGGCGACGACGGCGAGGAGACTCCCCACGAGGAGCGGGATCATCTCACGCGTCCTCGCGGATGGCGCGATCGAGGCGCGCGAGATCCGCAGCGCTGACCTCGGACAACGTCGCCGCGCTCACCCCTGACGCGACCGGCGCACGCGCTGCCGCGCGTTGGGCCTCGGCGCGCCACTTCCGCAACAGGAGGGTCAGCGCGATCCCGCCGACGGCGAGCACCACGCTCGGCGCGAAGTAGCCGGCCCAATTGAAGCCCTCCTTCTTGGGCGCCGTGAGGGCGACCTCGCCGTACGTCTCAACGAAGGCATCGAGGATCTCCTGCTCGCTGTAGCCCCCGGCAATCAACCGGAGCACATCCCGGTGCATCGCGGGCGAGGTGGAGCAGGTGAAGTCCGTGGTGCGACAGGTGTAGACGTCTAGGATGCACCCGCACTGGCACTTGATCGTGTGCTCGAGCGCATCGCGCTGCGCCTCGGTCACCTGCGGGGTGGCTCCGGGCTTGGCCGGGCGCAGGACCGGGCGATACGCATCGGTGGACATCTGCGTGGTGGGCTGCGGCGCCGACTGTGCGTCGAGCGGCGACGTCAGCACCGCGCCTGTGCCGAAGACGACCCCCTGCACGAAGCGACGGCGTGAGCGCATCGCGCTCATACCGACGCTGGGACGGCCTGCGGCGCCAGCTCCGCCACATAGCCTTCCTGCCGCCGACGACGCATGGACGGGGGCCACATCACGATCAAGCCGCCGAGCGCCATCAGGATCCCACCATTCCAGACCCAGACGACGAGGGGATTGAAGTTGATCCGGATCTCCGCCTGGTCCCCGATCGCGCCCGCGAGGACGAGATAGACATCCTGCCGCTGCTGCGTGAGGATGCCGACCTCGGTGGAGGGCTGGAAGGTTGGCTGTCCACGCGAGTCCCGGTGCTGCCGCTTCTCGCTGGTGAGGATCGGAAGGGATCGCCCTTCGTAGGTCGGTCGGAGCGCCACCGTCAGCACATCGCGATTGAGCGCCTTGAACTCGGAGAGCCCTTCACTCGTGAAGGTCCAGCGCTTCCCGAAGGGATCGATCGCCGTCATGGACTCGCCGGCGCGGAGCGTGACATCGTACTCCTTGCGGAACGCCATCCCGGCGAAGGCCGAAAAGAGGATGACGATCCCGGCGTGCACGATGTAGCCGCCGTACCGACGACGGTTCCGCGCCACCAGTCGGATGGTCGCGATGGGAAGCCCTTCGCCGTACATCTTCTTCCGCGCACCGATCCCCTTCCAGAACTCCTGGAGGATCGTCCCGGAGACGAAGCCCGCGAGGCCCCAGGTCATGAGCGGGTAGATCTCGCGGATCCCCAGCACGACGAGCGACGCCGCCACGATGACCCCAAGCGCCGCAGGCCCGACGAACTGCTTCTGGATGTTCGCCACCGAGGCGCGCCGCCAGGCGATCAGCGGACCGATCCCCGTCAAGGCGAGGAGGAGGAGCCCGAGCGGGACATTCACCGCGTTGAAGAACGATTCGCCCACCGTGATCTTCGTCCCGCGCACCCACTCGCTGAGGATCGGGAAGAGCGTCCCCCAGAGGACGCTGAACGCGATCCCGACGAGGACGAGATTGTTGTAGAGGAAGGCGGCCTCGCGACTGATCATCGCCTCGAGCTGCGCCGGCGATTCGAGATCCTTGAGCCGCATCGAGACCAAGATCACCGTCGCGACGAGCGCGAGCACGAAGAAGGTCGCGAACCAGTGCCCGACCGCGCTCTGCGCGAACGAGTGTACCGACTGGATCACCCCGGACCGGGTGATGAAGGTACCGAGGATGCTGAGAAGGAAGGTGGTCACCACGAGGGTGACGTTCCACTTCCGGAGCATCCCACGCTTCTCCTGGATCATGATCGAGTGGAGGAACGCCGTCCCCGTGAGCCACGGCAGCAACGAGGCATTCTCGACCGGATCCCACATCCAGTAGCCACCCCACCCGAGCTCCACGTACGCCCACCACATCCCCAGCACGATCCCGAGGGTCAGGAAGACCCAGCTCACCAGGGACCAGCGACGCACCGCCCCGAGCCATTCGGCGTCGAGACGCCGTGTGTACAACGCTCCGATCGCGAAGCCAAAAGGGATTGCCGTCGCGACGTACCCGAGATAGAGCAGGGGCGGATGGAGGGCCATCGCCGGGTTCTGCAACTGCGGATTGAGCCCACGCCCATCCGCCGGCACCCAATCGAGACGCTCGAACGGATTCGAGGCGAAGACCGTGGTGGCGACGAAGAAGAGGAGGACCAGCGCGTTGGTCCCCGTCACCCAGGGCATCAGGACCCGGTTGTCTCGCCGATTCACCCAGGTGGCGAGCGCCGCATACCCGGCGAGGATGAGACACCAGAAGAGCATCGAGCCCGCCTGGCCACCCCAGAACGCCGAGATCTTGTAGATGACGGGGAGGTTGGCACTCGTGAACGAGGCCACATAGCGCAACGAGAAGTCACTCGTCAGGAGGGCGGCCCAGAGCCCCGCCGAGGCGAGCACCACGAAGCCGAAGCCGGCGTAGAGCCCGCGTTCCCCAGAGACGATCAGATCGGTCCGGCGAAGCCGACCCCCGGCGAACGAGAGGGTCGCGGACCACGCACACATCAGGAGCGCGATCCACAGCGACAGCTCACCGACGAGGATCATGGCGTGGGCGGCTCGGCACCGGCGGCCGCGGTGGGGGCGACCTGATACGCTTCACGTACTTCCTTGGAATAGCCCTCGGGCGCCGCCTCGTAGCGCGAGGCACACTTGGCTAACAGCGTCGTGGCGCGAAAGACCCCATCCTCGCCCAGGCGCCCCTCGACGACGACATCCACGGAATCACTGAAGGTGTCGGGGATGAGGCCGCGATACTCCACCTGGTAGGTGGCATGCCCATCAGTCATCTGGAAGGTGACCGCCTTGCCGCTGGAATCACGAACGACCGATCCCGCGACGACCCGCGCGCCGACCTTCACCCCGGTGCCCCGCATCGAGGGATCCTCGAGCACCTTGGCCTCAAGCTCCTGCGGCGTGAGGAAGTAGACGGCCGTCTCCTGGATGCTGCCGGCCATGAGGAAGCCCGCCGTCCCCAAGACGACGACGCCACCGATGATGAACTTCGTGCGCGGATGCATACCGGCTCCCTCTCAGGGTTATTCGCGGAATATACCCGGCGATACGGGTCAGGGTGCCATCTGACGGATGAGTACAGCCCCTGTCCCGGTTCCGGCGGCATCCGCCCCGAGATCCTTCCACGAGAAGGGGCGACCCTGCCGACGATCCCAGAGCTCCTTCCCCACGCCGACGGACATCGTGAAGGCAGCGGCCTGCCACGCGGCGGCGCGATAGTCCCGTCCATTCGCGCGCCACACGGTGTGCGCGGCGCTCTGGATCGCCGCGGAGACCACGAAGTGCTTGACCTTGTCCGCCGCGAACCAGCGATCACCGGGATCGGGAGATGGCGACCCACCGAAGGGGGCCGTGCCCAACGAGAAGACGAGGAGCCACTCCATCACTCACCCATCGCGATCACGCGCCCAGGCGACCGTCGCGCGCACCGCACGACGCCACCCACCGAGGCCGGCACGCGCCGGGTTCTCTCCTGCTGTCGGCGCGAACTGCTGATACCGACGCGCCGCAAGAAAGGCCGCCGCATTCGGCCAGACCCCGGCCGTGATACCAGCGAGTCCCGCCGCCCCCAATGCGGTCGTCTCGATCTCATCGGGGCGCTCCACGGGGACCCCGAGCACATCGGCTTGGAACTGCATCAACCAGTCGTTGAAGGTCGCGCCCCCATCCACGCGCAGGAGATCGAGTGAGGCGCCGCTCACGCTCCGCATCGTCTCCAGCACATCCGCGGTGCCGTAGGCCATCGCCTCAAGCGCGGCACGCACCAGATGCGCCCGCTGCGTCCCGCGGGTGAGTCCGACGATTGTCCCGCGCGCCTCCGACTCCCAGGCCGGCGCACCGAGCCCCGTGAGGGCGGGGACGAAGTAGACCCCATCCGTCGAGGTCACCGCACGCGCCATCGCCTCACTCGCGTGCGCCGACTCAAGCAACCCGAGCCCATCGCGCAGCCACTGCACCGCAGCCCCCGCCACGAAGATCGAGGACTCCAAGGCATAGACCGGCGCCCCATCGGCATCGCAGGCCAAGGTGGTGAGGATCCCCCGCCCACCCTCAGGGCGCACACGCCCCGTATTGAGCAGGAGGAAGGCCCCCGTCCCGTAGGTGTTCTTCCCTTCTCCGCTCCGCCAGCATCCCTGCCCCCAGAGCGCGGCCTGTTGATCCCCCGCGACGCCAAGAATCGGGAGTGCCGCGCCGAAATGCTCCGGTGCGGCAACACCGAACGCCCCCGCCGACGGACGAATCTCCGGGAGGATCTCTCGTGGGACGCCGAACTTCTCGAGCAACGCCGGACTCCACTCCCGTGCCTCGATGTCGCAGAGCATCGTGCGCGAGGCGTTGGTGTGATCGGTGGCGTGGACCGCGCCATTCGTCAGGCGCCAGATGAGCCAGCTGTCGACGGTGCCCGCCGCGAGATCGGTGAGCGCGAGGCCCCGCGGTCGCGCGACCTCACGCAACAGCCACTCGAGCTTGGTCGCACTGAAATACGGATCGGGGACCAATCCCGTGATCCGATGCAACGTCGCGGCCTCCCCCGCCGCGCGGAGTTCGGCGCAGCGTGGCGCGGTCCGACGATCCTGCCAGACGATCGCCGGCCCCACAGGCGCCCCGGTGCGACGGTCCCAGAGCATGACCGTCTCGCGCTGGTTCGTGATCCCGATCGCCTCGGGCATCACGCCGGCGTGGGCGATCGCCGCCCGCGCCGCCTCGCGGGTGGTGCGCCAGAGATCCGCCGGGTCGTGCTCGACCCAGCCTGGCTGCGGAAAGTGCTGCGGGAACTCAAGCTGCGCCCGACCGAGGATGCGCCCGTCGGCCCCGACGACGAGGGCGCGGGAGCTCGTGGTCCCCTGATCGAGCGCGAGGACCGCACGGGGGCGGGTCGAGGGCATGGAGGAAACGTATAGATTGCGTCGTATCCCCTCCAGCAGCGATACCACCGCCCATGGTCCCTCCCTTCGCCTCCCTGATCCTCGACGTCGCCGACCAGATCGCGACGCTCACCATCAATCGGCCCGACAAGCTGAACGCGCTGAACCGTGCGGTGATCGACGAGATCGGCCAGGCCTTCACGCACCTCGCGACGCGTGACGACGTGCGCGTGGTGATCCTCACCGGGGCGGGGCGCGCCTTCGTCGCGGGGGCGGATATCGGCGAGATCGCCGAGGCGGCGGGGACGACGGCCGGGCTGCAGGAGGTCGCCGCGCATGGGTCGGCGGTCTTCACCCGGATCGAGCGCTTCGCCAAGCCCGTCATCGCGGCGGTGAATGGGTTCGCGCTCGGCGGCGGGTTCGAACTCGCGCTGGCCTGCCATGTCCGCGTCGCAGGAACCCACGCCAAGTTCGGGTTACCGGAGGCGCGGCTCGGGCTCATCCCGGGGTACGGGGGGACGCAGCGGCTGCCGCGCCTCATCGGGCAGGCGCGGGCCATGCAGATGATCCTCACCGGGGATCAGGTCGATGCGGAGACGGCGGCGCGCTATGGGATCGTGCATGAGGTGGTGGCGCAGGACATGCTGGCCGAGGCCGCGCGCTCCCTGGCGAAGGCGATGCTCAAGAACGGGCCGCTCGCGCTCGCGCATGCGATCGCCGCGGTGACGGGGGGCGCCGGGCTCCCGTTGGAGGCGGCGCTGGCCTTGGAGGCGGAGCACTTCGGCGTGGTGGGGCGCACCGCCGACATGCGCGAGGGGACGGCGGCCTTCCTCGAGAAGCGCGCACCGACCTTCCGCGGGGCCTGAGTGTCTCCAGTGGCCGCGTCGGCGCAGCTGCAGACGCTGGCGCTGCAGTCGTTTCGCAATGTCGCCGAGGCGACGATCACCCTCCCACCGGAGGGGATCGTGGTGGTGGGCGACAACGGGCAGGGCAAGTCGAATCTCATCGAGGCGATCGGCTACCTGCGGCTCCTTCGGTCGGGCCGCAACGCACGCGACCGTGATCTCATCCGGCATGGCGCGACGGCGTTCCACCTGAGCGCCGCGCTCGCGGGCGGGCCGGCCGACCGGGTCGGCGCGGCCGTCGACCGGCAGGGGCGCAAGAAGATCACCCTCGACGGGCGCGAGCCGGACCGGCTCACCGACGCCCTGGACGCCCTCCCCTCGGTGACCTTCTCCCCGCGCGACGTGGATCTCGTCGCCGGCGCCCCGCAGGAGCGTCGTCGGTACCTCGACATCACCCTCGCCCTCACCTCGCCGCGGTACCTCCAGGCGTTGCGGCACTACCGGGCGGCGCTGAGTCGACGGAACGCGGCCCTGCGCGAGGCGGCGCGTGCGAATGGGTCCGCTCTCGACCTCGGTGCCGTGGCGGCCTGGGAGCCCGCGCTGGCCCAGCACGGGGCGACGTTGATCGCTGAGCGGCGAGCGTGGGTGACGACTTGGAGTCCGGAGTTCGCCGCCCGCTGTGCGGCCATCGGGGAGCCCGCGGCGGTGGGACTCCGGTACGCGGGGGCCTTCGCCGACGTCGACGCGGGGCTGCCGGAGGCCTTGGCGGAGGCGCTGCAGCGCCAGCGCCCCCTCGATGTGCGACGGGGACTCACCCAGACGGGGCCGCACCGCGACGACCTCGTGCTCACGCTCGATGGGCACGATCTGCGCATCGTGGGCTCGGCGGGACAGCAACGGACCGCGGCGATCGTGCTCCGGCTCTTGGAGGCCGGGACCCATCACGGCGCGACGGGGGTGATGCCGATGCTCCTCCTCGACGATCCCTTCGCGGAGCTCGACCGGGGTCGCACGGAGCGGATCCTGACGCTGCTCGATGCGCTGGGGGACGGGCAGCATGTCGTGTGCGTCCCGCGCGCCGATGAGATCCCTGCGCGCTTCATCCGGCTCACGCGGTGGACGGTCCGCGCGGGCGCGTTCGCGCCGATGGCATGAAGCGGCGCGCCGACGACCAGAGCGCGGGACGCCCGCGCACCATCGCGGAGGTGCTCCCCGAGGCGCTCGCGGCGGCGGGGCTCACTGAAGCCGTCGCGCGGGCACAGGCGATGGCGGCCTGGCCCACGGCGGTGGGCGCGCGCATCGCCGCCGTGACCGAACCGCGCCTCCTCACCGAGGATGGGACCCTCGTGGTCGGAGTCCGGACCCATGGCTGGATGACCGAGCTCTCGCTGATGGAACCCCAGCTGCTCGCACGCCTCGCCGGTGCCGCCGTGACGCATCCGGTGCGCCGGCTCCGATGGGAGCTGTTACGCTGAGTCTCGCGGACGTGTTTCCCCTCTGAAAACAGGGGTCTGACGCGTTGCTCGCGAGGAGTCGCGCAGGTATCTTTCGGGGTCCTTCTCCCACCCCTGTCATGGCCAAGACCAACGACGTCTCCGAGTCCTCCTACGACGCCTCCGGCATCCAAGTCCTCAAGGGCTTGGAGGCCGTCCGGAAGCGCCCCGGGATGTACATCGGATCCACCTCGCACCGCGGACTCCATCACCTCGTCTATGAGGTCGTCGACAACTCGATCGACGAGGCGCTCGCGGGGTACTGCGACACCGTCCAGGTCACGATCCACCCGGACAATTCGATCACCGTCGAGGACAACGGGCGTGGTATCCCGGTCGACATCCACCCGGTGGAGAAGCTCCCGGGGCTCGAGCTCGCCCTGACCGTGCTGCATGCGGGTGGCAAGTTCGACAAGAACACCTACAAGGTCTCCGGCGGGTTGCACGGCGTCGGCGTCTCGGTGGTGAACGCCCTCTCGGAGATGCTCAAGGTCTGGGTGAAGCGCGACGGGAAGGAGCATTACATGGACTTCGTGCGCGGTGACACGACGACGAAGCTCACCGTGTTCGGGACCGTGAAGCCGAAGGACACCGGCACCAAGGTCTGGTTCAAGCCCGACGCGCAGATCTTCACCGAGCTGGTCTACGACTACGGGACGCTCTCGAGCCGCCTCCGCGAGCTCTCGTTCCTCAACAAGGGGGTGACGATCACCCTCCTCGATGAGCGCGTGGGCCAAGAGCGGACGGAGACCTTCCATGCGAAGGGGGGGCTCAGGGAGTTCGTCGCCTTCATGAACGCGAAGGCGAAGTCACTCCATCCGGACATCCTCTACCTCGACACGGAGCGTGACGACGTCGGGATCGAGCTCGCGTTGCAGTACAACGACGGCTACAACGACAGCGTCTTCTCCTTCGTCAACAACATCAACACGCACGAAGGGGGCACGCACCTCACCGGCTTCAAGGCGGCCCTCACGAGCGTGATCAACAGGCATCTCGACAAATCGTCGTTCGCCAAGAAGGACAAAGAGGTCAAGCTCTCCGGCGATGACGTCCGCGAAGGGCTGACGGCGGTGCTCTCGGTGAAGGTCCGCGAGCCGCAGTTCGAGGGGCAGACCAAGACCAAGCTGGGGAACTCCGAGGTCGAGGGGATCGTGCGCACCGCGGTGAACGAGTGGCTGGCGCCGTACCTCGAGGAGCATCCGCGCGTCGCCAACATCGTGCTCGAGAAGGCGCTCTCGGCGGCGCGCGCGCGTGAGGCGGCCCGCAAGGCGCGCGACCTCACCCGCAAGAAGTCGGCGCTCGACGTCGGCAACCTCCCGGGCAAGCTCGCGGACTGTTCCCTCTCGGACCCCGCGATGTGCGAGCTCTACCTGGTCGAGGGTGACTCGGCCGGTGGCTCCGCGAAGCAGGGCCGCGACCGCATGTTCCAGGCGATCCTCCCGCTCCGCGGGAAGATCCTGAACGTGGAGAAGGCGCGCATCGACAAGATCCTCTCCAATGAGGAGATCCGCACGATCATCACGGCGATCGGCGCCGGGATCAAGGAAGAGTTCCAGGTCGATAGCGTCCGGTATCACAAGATCATCATCATGACCGACGCCGACGTGGACGGCGCACATATCCGGACGCTGCTGCTCACCTTCTTCTTCCGGCAGATGCCGGAGCTGATCGACGCGGGGATGATCTACATCGCCCAGCCCCCCCTCTTCCGCCTCGGTCGTGGGAAGGAGGAGTACTACGCCTACGACCTCGCCGAGCGTGATGTGATCGCCGAGCGGATGGGGACGGGCGAAGGAAAGGCCTCCATCATGGTGCAGCGGTACAAGGGCCTCGGGGAAATGAATCCGGATCAGCTCTGGAAGACGACGATGAATCCGGAGACCCGGACGATCCTCAAGGTCACGTTGGACGACGCCTTCCAGGCCAACGAGATCTTCCAGACCCTCATGGGCGACGAGGTCGAGCCGCGTCGCGTGTTCATCGAAGCGAACGCCAAGTTCGTGTCGAATCTCGACATTTGAGGGCTCGGCTCCCCCCATGCTGCCACCCCTGGATCTCTTCACCCTGCAGGTGCTCATCGTCGCCGTGACGGCGGTGATGACGTTGACCATGTGGAGCGTCTGGCGGGCGAATCGCTTCGAATCGGGGGTGGTGCAGTGGTGGGCAGCGGTCCCGCTGGCGGCGGTCTCCTTCGCCCTGGCCCCGATCGGGCGGACCCTCGGGTGGTCGCAGAGCCTCACCACCCTCCTCGGCTACAGCACGGGGCTCGGCCTCCATCTCCTGGTGTTGATCGGGACCCTCCGCTTCTCGGCGCAGGGGACCGTCCCGCGGTGGGAGCGCGGCGCGGTCGCCTTCTGGGGACTCAGCACCATAGGGATGCTCGTCCTCGGCGAGGAGGACGCGGGGCTCCGGTTGCTGGCGCATGACCTCGCGACCTCCTGCGTCGTCGCGATGCAGTCGGTCGTCCTCCTCACCCGCGTGCCGATGGCCGAACGGTCGGTCGCGCGAGGGATCGCCCTCTTCCCCCTCGTCCTCCTCGCGGCGCTGCTCGTGCGCGCCGCCTCGGCCTGGTCGGTCCCGGGGATCGCGATCGACCTGACCCACCCCGCCCATGCCTGGGTCGCGGCGGGGACGCTGCTCTACCTGACGGCAGCGATCCACGGCGCGAGCCTCCTGCTCCACCAGCGAGCGCGGGGAGCGACGGAGCGTCTCGCCCTCGAGGATGCCCTGACGGGGCTCCCGAATCGGCGCGCCTTCGACTTGCGTCTCGCCTCCGAGGTGGCGCGCGCGAATCGCACCCGCATCCCGTTCGGCCTCGTCCTCCTCGACCTCGACGACCTGAAGGAGATCAACGATCGGCATGGGCACGAGGCGGGGGACCTCGTCATCGAGACGATGGCCTCGCGCCTCGCGCGCTTCCTGCGGGAGACCGACCTCGCCGCGCGGATCGGCGGCGACGAGTTCGCGGTGATCCTCCCGGGGGTCCTCACCCCCGAGAACCTGCAGGCGGCCATCGATCGGCTCCGCGAGGCGACCACCGGTCCCGTCGCACGGGCCGGACAGCAGCTCCCGGTGCGCTCGGGCATCGGGGGCGCGGTCTGGGACGAGGAGAACCAGGACGGGGCGGCGATGGTCCGGATCGCCGACGAGCGGATGTACGCCGACAAGGCACTGGCGATGCTCCGCCGCTGAGCGCCGAGGTCCGAGAACGCGGCGGGGGGCGCATCCGACTGGATGCGCCCCCCGCTTCACTTCATGCCCGGTGAAGGGTCAGCCGCGGATGACGCTCCGCCCCTGCTTGAGCTGCTGCGCGAACCAGGCGTGGGTCGCCGAGATCATCGCGAAGGGGACGAAGCTCGCGGCGGCAAGGTTGAGATGAAGAACACCGTCGATCCCACCGGAGGAGACCGGACGGGTGACGTAGACGAATGCGAGCCAGGCGACGATCGTCCCGCCGGCGACTCCCTGCGCCCCGAGGGCGGCCATCTTGTCGAAGTTCATAGGGTATCAATGTGGCAGGGGGCCAGGGAGTTCCTCCACCCCCCCGGCGGTCACCCGGTGCGAGAGCAGGGGGCGTGGGAGCGGGCGGGCGGTCCCGATGGGCACGGTCCCTGCGAGGATCTCCAGAGCCGCCGTGAGCCGCGCCCCGTCCCCGGCATGCACCACGAGGAGCGGGTCCCCGGTGCGGACCTCCTGACCCGGACGGACCTGTACCATCACCCCGACCGATGGATCGATCACATCATCGGTGTGCGAACGCCCACCGCCCAAGGCGATGATCGCGGCGCCGATCGCCCTCGGCTCGACCCGCTGCACCACGCCAGCCCTCGGCGCCGCGACGGTGTGGGTGATCGGCGCCGGGGGCATGACCCCCCAGGGGTCATCCACCACTCGCGGATCCCCGCCCTGCGCCTCGACGATCACCCGAAAGCGCGCCAACGCCCGACCGTCGTCGAGCGTGGCGGTCGCCATCGCACGCCCTGCCTGCCGATCCGGCGCCACACCGCCCAGGACGAGCATCTCCGCCGCGAGCGCGAGGGTCACTTCGCGGACGTCGGCGGGGCCACCGCCCCGCAGGACGGCGACCGACTCCGCGACCTCGAGGGCATTGCCGCACGCCTCGCCGAGTGGGGCATCCATATCCGTGAGCAGGGCGACCGTGCGACATCCCCGCCGCTCGCCGATATCGATCATGGTGCGCGCGAGCGCGAGGGCATCCTCCTCCTGCGGAAGGAAGGCCCCTGCCCCTGTCTTCACGTCGAGCACCAATCCCGTCAGGTCCTCGGCGAGTTTCTTGCTCATGATGCTCGCCGCGATCAACGGGATCGCCTCCACCGTCGCGGTGGCGCC
>JBEGVM010000166.1:0-4683 GCA_041178365.1 Gemmatimonadota bacterium
ACGCAGGACCTGATCGAGATGGGGGACAAGAAGGCGCGCTTCGCGCTGGTGATCATCAGCGTGCTCAACGCGGTGGCGCTCCTGCTCTTCGTGCGCGGCGGGGAGAATCTGCTCCCCCGAGGTGGGGGATGGGGGCTCCTGGTCACCATCGAGATCACGGCCTATGTGGTCGGCACGATCTACTACATCGGGCAGGCGATCGACGCCCTCCGCCCCCGCGGGATCGTCATCCCCTCCGAATCGTCCCTCCCCTCGGTGATCGAGCCGGCGACCTCGATGCGCGTGCTCTTCTATGGCGATGTGGTCGCGCGGAGCCGCGAGAATTATCGCCGCGTCTGGAGTGAGCTCCGCATGGACAATCTGCAGACCGAGCTCGCCGATCAGGTCTACACCCTCGCCACGATCAATCAACGCAAGTACGAAGCGCTCACCCGGCTCTATACGGGCGTGGCCGTGATGACCGCGATGCTGGGCGGCATCATCGCGACGATCGGAGCGTACCGCCTCTGGCCATGACCCCCCCGCGCTGGGCCGCCGCACTCCAGCGCTGGGCGCGCATCGCCTCCGAGGATCTCCTCGGTGGCCCCCGTCCCTGGCGCTTCGCCACCGTCATCAACCTGCAGAAAGGGACGACCTTCCTCGTCCTCGGCGCCTGCCTCTGGTACTACGGTGCGACCGGCGCCCCAGCCTGGACCTATCTCGCGCTGCATGGGAGCTACGGGCTCGTCTGGTTGCTGAAGGACGTCGCCTTCCCCGATCCCAAGTGGCAGGTCCGCGTCACGATCGCTGGTGGACTCGCCGCGCTGCTCTTCGTCTTAGGCCCCTACTGGGGGATCGGCTGGCTGCTCCTCTCGGGACGCGTCACACCCAGCTATCCCCTCGCGGAACCGATCTGGCTCGCGCTCTGTATCTCGCTCTGTATGATCGGCGTCGCGCTCATGATCGCCGCCGATGCACAGAAGTTCTTCACCCTCCGCGAGCGGAAGCAGCTGATCACCGATGGCGTGCATCGCTACATCCGGCATCCGAACTATCTCGGTGAGATGATGATCTACGGGAGCTTCGCCCTCGTGGTCTGGCACTGGATCCCCGCGGCGATCCTCGCCTGGGTCTGGCTCGGCGTCTTCGTCCCCAACATGGTGATGAAGGAGGCCTCGCTTGCGCGCTATCCCGAGTGGGCGGCGTATCGTGCGCGGAGCTGGTGGCTGATCCCGGGGGTGCTCTGATGCGTCGTCTCCTGCTGGGGGTCCTCGCGGTGGGGCTCCTCGCCTGTGATGCTCCTACGAAGTCCGATGACCCCGAGATCCTCTCGATCGTCGCCGCCACCACGGTCAACCCGATGGCGCGGATCGTGACGGTGACCTTGGCCGAACCCGGCCGCGCGCGTCTCACCTGGGGCGCGCCGGGCACGCCGGTGCTCACCCTCCTCGGCGATTCGCTCTCCCCGAAACATCGCTTTCTCGTCACACGGCTCCGCGCGAACACGAGCTACACCCTCGAGGCGCAAGTAGAGAACTCGAGCGCGGCGCCGGTGCGCACCCCGCTCGAGATCGGTGCCCTCCCGCCGAATCTTGCGGCCGCGACCTTCACCACCACCGGGACTCCGACCGAGCCCGTCGCCGTGATCGAGATCACGAGTGCTACCGGGCTCGCCGGTCTCCTGATGGTGGAAGAGGGAAAGATCGTCGGGCATCTCCCGATCTCCTCAGGCTCGCTCTTCGGCGCGACGCGTCGCGCCAACGGCCAGTTCGTCTTGCTCGATCCCCTACATGGGCTCGTGGTGCAGAATGCGGCGGGGGAGGAGATCACGCGGCTTCCGCTGCCGAGCGCCTCGGTACCGACACCGTATGGTCGCATCCACCACGATGTGATCGCGACCCCGCGCAACACGATCCTCTTCATCGCGAACGAGACGCAGCTCGTCGGGACCGACTCGATCGTCGGCGAGGCGCTCTGGGAGTGGACCCCGGAATCGAATGCGATCGTCAAGCGGTGGAGCAGCTTCACCGAGCTCGATTGGAATACGCTCAAGGGGTCGCGCTCCACGCCGGGGAACTGGCTTCATGGCAACGGGATCAACTACGGCCCGCGCGGGAACGTGGTCATGTCGCTCCGCAACGCGGATCATGTGATCTCGATCGCCCCCGATTGGTCGCGCATCGAGTGGCGCTTGGGCGGCCCGACCGGGACACTCACCCTCCCCGAGGCCGATCGCTCCTGGGGGCAGCACTATGTGTCGGAGCCGACCGCGGGACGCATCCTCGTCTTCGACAACGGCTACGATCGGCCGGGAGCCAAGTTCTCACGCGCCATCGAGTATGCGGTCGACCCTGTCGCACGGACCGCGACCAAGGTCTGGGAGTATCGCCCCGCGCCGGACATCTACGCCTCACTCGTGGGGTCCGCACGCCGTCTGAGCAGTGGCAATACGGTCGTGCTCTTCGGGATGCTTGCGGGCCAGACCGAATCGACCGGACCGATCGTCGCCCATGAGGTCTCGCCGAACACCGGGGCCGTCGTCTGGACCCTCGCCGCCGGTGGGACGCTTAACCGGCTCTATCGTCTGACCCCGATGCGCACGATCGCCGGTGAGGTGCCCGGCACCTTCCGCGGCGCGAGGTAGCACCGGTGCTGCGGCGCGAGCCCTCGCCCGGATCGGTCGCACTCGCTCGCGCCCTCTCCAAACTCGGGATCTGCTCCCGGAGCCAAGCGGAGCGATTGATCCATGCGGGGAAGGTGCGCGTCGATGGTGCGGTGATCCGCGACACACACTTTCGTATCGTCCCCGAATCGGCACGGATCGAGGTGGAGGGGGCCGCGGTCGGCGCCGCCACCAAGGTCTATGTCGCGCTGAACAAACCCCGCGGCATCGTCACCACGCGCAAGGATCCGCAGGGACGCCAGACGGTCTACGATCTCCTCCCGAACGATCTCCCCTTCGTGGGCCCGGTCGGGCGCCTCGATCAGGCGAGTGAGGGACTCCTCCTCCTCACCAACGACACCGCCTGGGGTGCCGCGCTCACCGCCCCCGAATCGGAGATCGACAAGACCTACCATGTGCAGGTGAGCGGGATGCACGACGCCGCGCGACTCGCGCGACTCCAACGTGGCGTCACCGACCCCGAGACGGGGGAGCGACTCTCTGCGAAATCGATCACCCTGCTGCGTGAAGGGTCACGCAGCAGTCACTGGCTCGCGATCGTCTTGGACGAAGGGAAGAATCGCCAGATCCGGCGACTGCTCACGGCGGAAGGACTCGAGACCAAGCGTCTCATCCGCGTCGCCATCGGTGCGCTCCCCTTGGGCGAGCTCCCCAAGGGGGGGTGGCGGCATCTCACACCCGCCGAGGTCCGCGCGCTCGGTTGAGCGCACAGAGCTCGGGGTAGGGCTCAGCTGATCGGCCGCGGCGCACGCGCCGGCTTGGTCCCATTCAACTTGGGACGCGGGCCATTCCCGACATCGACCGTGAGGTCCTTCAGGAAGTTCGTGATCCGCGCATAGTGCGGATAGTCGATGAACTCCGCCTCGTCGCTGCGCTGGTGATAATCCCCATGCAGCCCGGTGAAGAAGAAGGCGATCGGCACCCCCTGCCGCGCATAGTTGATGTGATCGCTGCGCCCATAGAGGTTGTTGTAGCCCGCCCAGGAGATCGGATCGTCGAACTTGTAATCGAGGGCGAGGGGCTTCCCCTGCTTGGCGTTCGTCGTCTTCACCTGGTCGCCCAGGTCCTTGGAGTCGAAGTACGACCCGATCACCCCGACGAAGTCATCGCTCCCACCAGGGAGATCCTCGGCGCGTCCACGCCCGATCATGTCGACGTTGATCGTCGCGACGATCGAGTCGAGCGGGACGGTCGGCTGCCGCACGAAGTAAGCGGAGCCCACGAGGCCCCCCTCTTCGCCGGTGTGCCAGATGAAGAGCGTGGAGCGCTTCGGCTTCACCGGCATCGCGGCGATCGCCTCCGCGATCTCGAGCACGCCCATGGAGCCCGAGCCGTCGTCGTCGGCGCCATTGTTGATCGAGTCGAGCCGCGCCACCGGATGCACCTTGCGGATGCTATCCATGTTCACCTTGAAGGCCTGCAGCACCTCGATCGTCGGATTGCGCATCTCGTTCTTGAGCATCCAGGCCATACGCAGGTCGTTGAAGACCTTGATCGAGTCCTTGTCGACCGGGGTCGTGAACCCCACGTGATCGTTGTGCGCGCCGATCGCCACGTACTCGTGCCGCAGCGCGGGATCGCTCCCTGGGATCACGCCGATCACATTGCGCCCGAACTCCGACTGCACACTCGTGAAGTGGAGCGAGGCGTTCATCACCCCACCGGTCGTGCCTCGGGCGAGGCCGTCGAGTGAGGTGCGGCCGAAGAGCTTGGCCGCCGCCGCACTCGTGATGCGCAGTTGAGCGGCGGGATTGAGCGCGGCGACCTGCGCCCTGAGCAAGGCGAGGGAATCGACGGGCGCGGCGGCCGCTCCCGCGGCGGTCGGCGCTGCTGGCGCACTCCGCACCGCCGCCAACTGCGTCGCCACCGTCGGCTCATTCACCGCGCGGCGCTGCGCCGGCGTGAGATCTTCGAGATCCGCCACCACGACCGCCGCCGCATCGGCGAAGCGATCAGGGCCCGGCGCCCCCATCCGTCCGCCGAAGGCCACCGGCCCACCCGCCGCGCGACGTCCCGGCGCC
>JBEGVM010000167.1:0-14146 GCA_041178365.1 Gemmatimonadota bacterium
GTCCGGCAACAGAAGCGCGTCGAGGTCGTCGTCGTGCTGCAGGCGTGGCACGAGGGGATGGTCGCCGAGCGCACCGGTCTCGATATGGAGATGACCGATATCCTTGGCGTCTCGATCCCGAAGATCACGGTGCCCCTCAACCCCGGGAAGAATCTCACCGTCATCGCGGAAGTCATCGCGATGAATCATCTCATGCGCTACGCGGGGGAAGATCCCGCCCAGGCCTTCAACGAGCGGCTCAAGGGGCACCTTCTCGGCAAGGCCGAGGTGCAGCGCTATCTCCTCGACGACGATGAGTGAGACGCGGCCAGCCGTCGTGGCGGGGCATGGACGCTTCGCCGAAGGGATCATCTCCGCCGTCGCGCAGGTGATGGGGGAAGGGCATGGGCTCGTCCCGGTGACCAATGCGGATCGCACACCCGAGGGGATCGAACAGGCCATCCGTGAGGCGCTGGAGCGCACGGGAGCGACGGTGCTCTTCACCGATCTTCCGGCGGGGAGCTGCACCTTCGTGGGGGCGCGTGTCGCCCGTGGCATGCCCGGCCTGCGCGTCATCACCGGCACTTCGCTTCCGATGCTGCTCAGCTTCGTCGCGGGGGGCTCGCCCGAAAAGGTCATGGAGCAGGCGCAGGCGGGAATCCGGATCCTCGGGGGCGAGGGATGACCCTCGACCTCTTGCGCATCGATGATCGGCTCATCCATGGCCAGGTGGTCGTGGGGTGGGGGCAGCCCTGCGAGATCGGGTTCTTCGTCCTCGTGGATGATGCGATCGCCGCGGCGGAGTGGGAACAGGAGCTCTATCGCATGGGGACGCCTCCCGAGATGGCGATCGAGTTCGTCACCGTGGCACAGGCCGTCGAACGGCTGCCGAGGTACCAGGCCGATCCGCGCGTCGGCATGCTGCTGACGGGTGATATCGAGACCATGGATCGGCTCACTGCGGCGGTGCCCGCGATTCGGCAGGTCACGATCGGTGGGCTGCACATGAGACCCGACCGCATGCAGCGGATGCGCTTCGTCTTCCTCTCTGCGGACGAGGAGGCTCGGCTCCTGGCCATGGCGGACCGAGGCCTGACGGTGGTGGCACAGGATGTGCCGAGTGCGCCGGTGGTCCCGCTGGAGGAGGTGTTGCGCGGGGATGGGACCGCGTGATCACCGCCGAGCTCCTCCCGCTCGCCCCCTTCATCGTCCTGGGGGCGTTGTTGGGGCTCGACGTGGTGGCATTCCCGCAGGCGATGATCTCCCGTCCGATCGTCGCGGCCACGGTGGCGGGGGCGCTCGCTGGGTCGCCCATGAGCGGGTTGACCATCGGGGTCGCGCTCGAGTTCTTCGCGCTGGAGGCGATGCCCTTCGGATCCTCACGGTATCCGGAGTGGGGCTCTGCCTCGGTGGTGGGGGGGGTGCTCTTCGGACGTGCGGAGGAGGGGACGGCTGGCGCGATGGCGGTGGCGGTCCTGATCGCGTTGATCGCCGCCGGCATCGGCGGGACCTCCATGCATCTGCTGCGCCGACTGAACGCCGCCGTCGCGCGCAAGCAGCAAGCGCGCATCGCGCGTGGGTCTGGGAGTGCGGTCACCGTGGTGCAGCTCACGGGGCTCACCATCGATCTCGTGCGGGCCGGTATGGTCACGGCGCTGATCCTCGCGGTCGCGGTCCCGCTCTACGATCGGATCCTCGCCACCTTCGTCCTCACCCCGGTCATCTCACGCGCCGTGGTGGTTGGGACGGCATCGGCGGTCGGTCTCGCGGCGATCTGGAAGGTGACGCAGTCCACCGCGGGGGCTCGCTGGTACCTGCTCACCGGATTGCTCGTCGGCTTCAGCATCGCGTGGCGGGTCGCATGACCGAGCAGACGCCACGACTCCCGGTGCGGACCTGGCTCGCGGTCTTCAGTCGCCTCTTCGCCATGCAGGGGGCGTTCAACTACGAGACGATGGTCGGGAATGGGATCGCCTTCGCGATGGAGCCGGCCCTGCGTCGCCTCCCTGGCGGTCCGCGAGGCCCGGCCTACGCGGCGGCCCTTGGTCGGCACAGCGGGTATTTCAACGCACATCCGTATCTCGCGGCGGTCGCGGTGGGGGCGCTCATGCGGGCGGAGCTCGACGGCGTTCCGGCGGCGCAGATCGAGCGGTTCCGTGTGGCGGCGGCCGGTCCCTTGGGCTCGGTGGGCGACCGCCTCGTCTGGGCGGGGTGGCTCCCCCTCTGCTCGTCGATCGCCCTTCTGGCCTTCGGTCTCGGGGCAGCACCGGTAACGGTCTTGCTCCTCTTTCTCGGGCTCTACAACGTGTTGCATGTCGGCTTGCGGGGGTGGGGGCTCGTGGTGGGATGGCGACATGGGCTCCGAGTGGCGTCCGCGCTCGATGCGTGGATCCTCCGTCGCGGTCCGGCGCACATGGGACGTGCCACGGCCTTCGTCGCGGGGGTGGCGCTCCCTGTCGCGGCGCACGGGATCATCGGGCCCGGGCGTGCGCTGCTAGGGACGGTGCTGGGCGCGGTGGCGGTGAGCGCCGCGATCGTGACGACGCTCCGTGGGAAGGCGGAAGGATGGCAGCTGGCGATCGTCGTGCTGTTGGGGTTCACCCTCTACGGAGTCGCGCGCTGATGCTCGAACAGACGGTGGTGGTGCAGAATGCGCACGGCATCCACGCGCGCCCCGCAGCCGAGATCGTGAAACTCGCCGCCCGCTTCGCGAGCCAGCTCACCCTGGGACGTGATGGGCTCGAGGTGAACGCGAAGAGCATCATGGGGGTGATGATGCTCGCCGCAGAGTGCGGGGCGGAGGTCGTGATCCGTGCCGATGGCCCAGATGCCCAGGCCGCGATCGAGGCGATCGCCGCGCTCATCGCCAGCCGCTTCGGCGAGAGCTGATTCGTCATGGGCACCCCGCTCCACGGGATCTCCGCCTCCCCAGGCATCGTCGTCGGCACGGCGCATATCCTCCGCTGGGAGGTCCCCGAGGTCCCCGTGCGTGTGATCGCCGACGAGGAGGTTCCCGCAGAGTTGCAGCGCCTTCATTGGGGGATCGAGACCGCCGTCGACCGCCTGCATCAATGCAAGGCGCGCGCCGAGTCGAATGCCGGCCCCGCCGAGGCGGCGATCTTCGATGTGCAGGTCGCGGTCCTTGGTGATGAGAGTCTGGTGGGCGGGATCGAAGCGCTCATCCGCCAGAATCTCGGGGCGGAGAAGGCGGTCGAGCTCGTCTTCCTCGAGTGGCGCGAGCGCTTCGCGCGGTCCACGAACCCGCTCATGCGCGAGCGGGCTGGGGATCTGATCGATATCGAGATCCGTCTCCTCTCGATCCTGCTGGGGTTGCCCGATGTCGATCCCGTCGCCTCCGGCCCGAATGGCGACACGATCCTCGTGACCCATGACCTCACGCCCAGTCTGACGGTACAGCTCGATCGTGGGGCGATCCGGGGGATCGCGACCGACGCCGGCACGCGCACCTCGCATGTAGCGATTCTCGCGCGCTCGCTGGGGATCCCCGCCGTGGTGGGCCTCCTCGATGCCACCTCGCGCGTGCAGACGGGCGATCGCGTGATCCTCGATGCCACCAATGGGGAGCTCGTCCTCCGGCCCACGGCGGCCACCTTGGCGCGCTTCGCGGAGCGCGCCCAGCGCGAAGCCGCGGTACGATCCGAGCTTGCCTCGCTCACGGGGGCGGAGGCGGTGACCACCGATGGGGTGCGGATCACGTTGCGCGCGAATGTCGATCTCCCCGACGAGGTGGCGCGGCTCGCGGAGACCGGGGCCGAGGGGGTGGGGCTGATGCGCACCGAATTCCTCGTGGTCGGCCGCGCGGCGATGCCGACGGAGGAGGAACAGGTCGAGGCGTATCGGGCGGTGCTCGACGCCTTCCCGGGGCAGCCGGTGGTGATCCGGACCTACGATGTGGGGGGAGACAAACTGCCCGTGGGCGGATTCCCGCATGAGCCCAATCCTTTCCTCGGGTGGCGGGCGATTCGCATGTGCTTGGATGAGCCAGCGCTCTTCTCCGTGCAGCTCCGCGCCCTGTTGCGCGCGGCGGTGCATGGGGATCTCCGGATCATGCTCCCGCTGGTGGTCGGGGTCGATGAGGTGCGGCAGACGCGCTACCTGTTGCGGGAGGCGGCGGCAGAGTTGGCGCGACGTGGGATGCCCCATCGGGCGGATGTCCCCTTGGGGATCATGGTCGAGACCCCGGCGGCGGCACTCACCGCCGCGCGGTTCGCTGAGGTGGTCGATTTCTTCAGCATCGGGACCAACGATCTGGTGCAGTACACCCTGGCGGTCGACCGCGGCAATGCGGCCCTCGCCACACGCTTCACCCCATCGCATCCGGCGGTGCTCCGGCTGATCGACCAGACCGTGCGGGACGCCGCAGCGGTCGCGCGCGAGTGCAGCGTCTGTGGAGAGATGGCGTCGCAGCCATTGATGGCGTATGCCCTGCTCGGGCTCGGGGTGCGCACCTTCAGCGTCTCGGCCGCGTCGATCCCCCTCATCAAGCGCTTGATCCGGGGGGTCAGTGTCCGGGGGGCGAGTGCCGCGGCGCTGGTGGCCCTCGGCGCCGCGACCGCCGGCGAGGCGGAGCGAGGGCTCCGAGCGGCGCTCGTCGCTGAGCTCGGGGCAGGGGTAACGGACGGGTTGCTCGGGCTCTCCTAGCGGCCTAACGTTCAGGGGTGCGGCCGCCGCGGAGCGACGGCCTTTTTCGTTCACCCTCGTCTCCACTCACTGTGCTGCATCGCCATCTCTTCACCTCCGAGTCAGTCACTGAAGGGCATCCGGACAAGGTCGCCGACCAGATCTCCGATGCGGTGCTCGACGCGCTCCTCGCGCAGGACCCGCACTCGCGTGTCGCCTGCGAGACGATGGTCACTACTGGGCTCGCGACGATCTTCGGGGAAGTGACCACGGCGGCTTGGGTTGATCTGCGGGCCTTGGTGCGTGAGACAATTGAAGGGATCGGCTACACCGAGGCGGGGATCGGCTTCGATGCGCACTCCTGCGCGGTCCTCAATGCGCTCGGGCAGCAGTCGCGCGACATCGGGCAGGGGGTCGATACCGGTGGCGCCGGCGACCAGGGGATGATGTTCGGCTTCGCCTGTGATGAGACGGAGGAGTTGATGCCGCTCCCGATCGTGCTGGCGCATCGCCTGACGGAAGCTCTGGCCGCCCGTCGCAAGGATGGCACGCTCAATTGGCTCCGCCCCGACGGCAAGTCGCAGGTCTCCGTGGTCTATGAGGATGGGCGCCCCGTCGAGGTCGATACGGTCGTCATCTCGACCCAGCATGCGGACAGTGTTGGGAATCGCGCCATCCACCAGGCGGTGACGCGCGACATCATCGAGGCGGTCATCCCGCGCGAACTGCGCGCCAAGAAGATGAAGCTGCACATCAATCCGACCGGGCGCTTTGTGGTCGGTGGCCCGCATGGCGACGCCGGCCTCACGGGGCGCAAGATCATCGTCGACACCTACGGTGGCTATGGCCGGCACGGCGGCGGCGCCTTCTCCGGGAAGGATCCCTCCAAGGTCGATCGCTCGGCTGCGTACGCGGCGCGGTGGGTCGCCAAGAACATCGTGGCGGCTAAGCTCGCGTCGAAGGTCGAGGTCCAGCTCGCGTACGCCATCGGCGTCGCGAAGCCCGTCTCGGTGATGGTCGATACCTTCGGGACCAGCACGGTGGATGAGCGCGCGATCATGCGCGCCGTGGAGAAGACCTTCGATCTCACGCCGCGTGGGATCATCGAGGCGCTCCACCTCAAGAAGCCGATCTACGGCCCCACGGCGGCCTATGGCCACTTCGGCCGCACCCCGGAGAAGACCACGCGCCTCGGGAAGACGGTCGAGCTTTTCACGTGGGAGAAGACGAACAAGGTCGCCGAGCTCAAGCGCGCCGTTCGCGGCGGGTGAGAACGCTCCAGCGAGTGGTGGTGCTCCTCTGTGTCGCGGTCGCTTCGCTGCCGGCACAGGGGGAGCCCCGGTCGATCGCGGGGCGAGTCCTCCTCCCAGGCGGGAGAGATGGCACCCCGGTCGCCGGCGCCTGGGTGACGCTGCATCGGGTCGGCCCCGATGCCGCGGGTCCGGTCGATTCGCTACGCACGAGCCGCGATGGGCGCTACGAGTTCCGCTATCAGGCGACCGGCGACACCAGTGCGATCTACTTCGTCTCCACGAGCCGTGGGGGCGTGGCCTACTTCACGCCACCGGTCCGCGA
This sequence comes from Gemmatimonadota bacterium, assembly GCA_041178365.1. Taxonomy (GTDB): domain Bacteria; phylum Gemmatimonadota; class Gemmatimonadetes; order Gemmatimonadales; family Gemmatimonadaceae; genus Pseudogemmatithrix. The sequence goes on from JBEGVM010000167.1 coordinate 6,196, forward strand.
GCGCACGGTGCGGGGCGGCATCGCCGAGATCGCGGTCCACGATACCACCAGTGCGCCGCTCACGATCCGCACCGTCGGTCGCCACCTGATCATCACCGCCCCGGACTCCGCGACGCGCACCACGCGCACCGTCGTCGAGATCTTCGAGCTCACCAACGACTCCACGCGCACCCGGGTCGCCGCCGGCCCCGATGGCTTCACCTTCGATGCCGCGCTCCCCGCTGGGGTCACCGAGGTGACGGCGGGGCCCGGGGATGTCTCCCCCGAGGCGATCCGCGTCGTCGATGGTCGGGTGCGCGTCAACGCGCCGCTCTCCCCGGGGGTCCGTCAGGTGGCCTTCTCCTATGAGGTCCCGGCGAATCTCGATCCGCTGGAGTTCCTGATCGAGTCCCCGACCGCCCTGCTCGAGGTCTTGGTCGAGTCTCCCTCAGCGGTGGCGAGTGGGGCGCGGCTGGTCGCTGATGAGCCGGTGCAGGTCGAGGGGCGGCCATTCAAGCGGTTTGAGGCGAAGGATGTGACGGCGGCGCAAACCATCACCGTCACGATCCCAGCTGAGTCAGGTGCGGGGACGAATCGCGTGATGCTCATCGTCGCGCTGGTGGGCGGGGCACTCGCGATCGCGCTGCTTCTTGCCCTACGGCGCTCGCTCACCTCGCCGCATCGTCGGACCCGAGCGGGTGGGGCTGAGGCGATCGCGCTGGAGATCGCTACCCTGGATGCCGCCTTTGAACGGCGTACGGCCCCAACGGAGGCGGAGCGCACCGAATACGAGCTTGTGCGTCGGCAGCTCAGGGACCGCTTGGACGATGTGCTTGCCAACGAGCGCACCTGACCGTAGGTTCTCAGGACAACTGAAGACGAACGCGGGACACGGAAGCCGGTGTGAATCCGGCGCGGCCCCGCCACTGTGACGGGCAGGATGAGAGGTTCTCCACGGCAGACCACTGAGCGATCGCTCGGGAAGGTGTGGGGAGCGGCCCGGAGCCAGGAGACGACCCGCGTTCGTGCCACAGTCTGACCCTCGGGGGAGGGTTGGTGGCGTCGACGCGGCGTCGTCCGGTGATGGATGACGCGGGTGTCCACGTACATCGAGGCTCCTCCGGATTCCGGTGGAGCTTTTTTCGTGAGCCGACTTGCACCTTCGCGTGTGCTGCATCTGCGAGCGATCATCCTGGTGATGATCGTGCTGGCGACCGCTGGAGCGTGCGACGGCGCCGCGCGCGCAGCGCGCGACCGCGGCCCGGTGGTCATTGACGATTTCGGGGACAGCGTCCCGACGCAGCCCGCCGCACAGCGCATCATCTCGCTCAACCCGGTCACCACCGAACTGCTCTTCACCATGGGCGCGGGGCCGCGCCTCGTCGGGCGGAGCCGGTGGGATGGCTGGCCCCTCGCTGCCTTGGAGGTCCCCGAGGTCGGGGATGCGATGCAGCCGAACGTCGAGGCGATCCTCGCTCGCCGTCCCGATCTCGTGGTGCTCTATGCGAGCCCGTCGAATCGCACCGCCGCCACGCGCCTGCAGGAGGCGGGGGTCCGCACCCTCGCGGTGCGCACCGATGCCATCAGCGATCTCACGCGCATCGCGACGGCGCTCGGCGCACTGATCGGGGACTCGCTCGCGGGGGCACGGGCGGTCGACTCCACCATGCGAACCATCGATTCCGTTCGCGCCCTCACCGCGTTGACTGACGCGCGCCCCTCCGTGGCCTGGATCGTCTGGGATGATCCCCTGATCGTCATCGGTGGAGGGAGCTATCGCTCGGAACTCCTCGCCGCCGCGGGGGCGACCAACGCCTTCGCTGACATCGCCGCACCTTCGCCGCAGCTGTCAATCGAAGTGCTCGTCCAGCGGGATCCCGATGTGCTGATCGTGGGCACGCGCATGGCCGAGCGCTTCGCCGAGGATGCGCGGTGGCGTCGGCTCCGTGCGGTGCGGGAGCGGCGCTTGATCTTTCCGGACACGGGGATCGTCGGACGCCCTGGCGTGCGCATGGGAGAGGCCGCGCGTCACCTCCGTGAACTGGTGCGGCCGCTCGTCCGCGTGGCACCCCGATGACAGCCATGCGTTGGGTCGCGCTCACGGTCGCGATCCTGACCGTGGTGACCCTCGCCCTCGGCTTCGGCGCCGTCGCCCTCTCGCCGGCAGAGGTATGGGGGGCGTTGACCGGCGCAGGGGATCCCACCACGGAGACGATCGTGCGAACGATCCGCCTCCCGCGGATCCTCCTCGGGTTCCTCGTGGGGGCGGGGCTCGCCGGGAGTGGGACCGCCTTGCAGGCGGCGCTGCGTAATCCGCTGGCTGAACCCTATCTCCTCGGGGTCTCCGGTGGCGCGGCGCTTGGGGCGGTGGTCGCCGTCGCCGTCGGTGCTGCAGGGGCGGCGATCCCGATCGCCGCCTTCGTCGGGGCGCTCCTCGCGGTACAGATCGTCCTTATGGTGGCGCGGGCGGCAGGCGGGCGAACCGATCCCCGCATCCTCCTGATGTCAGGGGTCGTCGTCGGCGCCTTCTGCACCGCGGCGATCATGGTCGCCTTGGTGCGCACACCGGAAGGGGCGGTGCGCGGGGCCCTCTGGTGGATGATGGGATCGCTCGGCGATGCGCGATGGTCGGTGGTGCTCACCACCGCGGTCGGCGTCGGCGGTGGGATCGCGGCGCTCCTCTGGCGAGGACGCGACCTCGATGTGCTCGCGCTCGGCGAGGAGCCGGCCGCGGCGCTCGGGCTCGATCTGGACCGTGCCACGCGCTTCGTCTTCATCACCGCCTCCTTCTTGGCGGCGGCGACGGTGGCTGCCGTGGGACTCGTCGGATTCGTGGGGCTCATGGTGCCCGCGATCGCTCGAGCGCTCGGGGCGCGGCAGACGCGCGGGACGATCGCCGTAGCCACGCTCGCGGGTGGGGTCCTGGTGGTCGTGGCCGATCTCGTCGCGCGCACCGTGGTGCGGCCGTCGGAGCTGCCGCTCGGTGCGGTCACCGCGCTGATCGGCGTCCCGTTCTTCCTCTGGCGACTACGACAGACGGTGACCCGATGATCCGCGTCGAATCGCTTGTCGTCCAGTATCCTGGGATGCGCGCCGCAGCGCTCGACGGCATCTCGTTCGAGGCGCTCCCCGGGCGGATCACGGCCGTGGTGGGGCCCAACGGCTCCGGAAAGAGCACCTTCGTGCGCGCGCTTGTGCGACGCGTCACGCCGACGAGCGGTCGCATCTTGGTCGATGGAACGGCCGCCGATGCCCTGAGCCCACGCGCACTCGCGCGCCTCGTCAGTGTCGTCCCCCAGCGGGAGGAGCCCATCTTCCCGATGCAGGTGCGCGATCTCGTCGCGCTCGGCCGCTATCCGCATGGGGGCGCCTTCACGCCCCCCTCGGCGGAGGATCGTGAGGCGGTGGCCAGCGCCATCCGTCGTGCGGACGTCGAGGCCCTGGTGGATCGCGCCACCGACACGTTGTCAGGGGGCGAGTGGCAGCGCGTACGAATCGCCCGGGCCCTCGCACAGGGGGGACGTGCGATCGTCCTCGACGAGCCCACCACCTATCTCGACATCGCGCACGAGATGGCGGTCTTCGAGCTCTGCGACGCCCTCGCACGGCAGGGGCTCTGCGTGATCCTCGTCAGTCATCAGTTGAACCTGGTCGCGCGCTTCGCGGACCAGATCGTGTTGCTCCATCAGGGGCGCGTCGCTGCCGAAGGCTCGCCGGCCGAGGTGATGCGTGGCGATGTGCTCGAACGTGTGTATGAATGGCCCTTGATCGTCTCGCGTGATCCGGCGGTCGGGGCTCCGGTCCTTCTTCCCCTTCGTCACCGAGGTACGAGGTAACGCATGCGTCCTATTCGAACACTCGCCGCCGCTGCACTCTTTATCGCGCCACAGACACTGGTCGCACAGGCGGGGCGCGCGCCCGTCGCGCTCCCTCCCGAGGTCGTGACCGCCACACGGATCCCCGGTGTCACCTACGCACCGACCGCGACGACGACCACCCTCGATGCGGCCGCACTGCGCGCGGAAGGGATCACGCATCTTGCCGATGCGTTGCGGCGCGTGCCGGGCGTGGCGATCGCGCGCTCCTCATCCGTGGGCTCGCAGGTCGCACTCTTCGTGCGCGGTGGGCAGTCGAACTATGTCCGTGTCCTCGTCGATGGTGTCCCCCTCAATGAACCGGGTGGGGTGCTCGATCTGGGCCGCATCACCCTCGATGACATCGAGCGGATCGAGGTGGTGCGTGGCCCCGCGAGCGTGCTCTACGGATCAGAGGCCGTCTCTGGCGTGATCCAGCTCTTCACCCGCCGCGGCGGCGCGGTCACCAAGACGCGCGCTGAGATGGGGGCCGGCAACATCGGCACGCGGCGCCTCTCGCTGGGAGGCGAGGGCGCGATCGCCGGACTTCGCGCCACGGTGCAGGGGGATCATCATGGGAGCACCGGGATCCTCCCGTTCAATAATGCCTATCGCAACGCCGGCGTCGTCTCTGGGCTCTCCTACACCGGGGCGCGGAGCGATCTCCGCCTCACGGGGCGCTACAACAGCTCCCTCTATCAATATCCCACCGGCTCCTCGGGGGCGATCGAAGATCGCAATGCGGAGCGCGTGGAGCACCGATTGCTCGTCGGGCTCGACGGGGGCCGCCGCTGGAGCGATCGCTTCGAGACGCGGGTGCAGCTCTCGAGCGCCGAGGGGCATCCCCGCACCAACGATGGGCCGGATGATGCCGCCGATACCCTCGGCTTCTTCGGGTACTACACGCGCGGGACGGTCGTGCGACGTCTCGCGGATCTCCGCGGCATCTATCGCCTCCGCCCGAACCACACCCTCACCCTCGGTGGCGAGTTCTCGCGCGAGACGGAGCGGAGTCAATCGGTGAGCCTCAGTGAGTATGGAGACTACCCAGGGGCGTTCCGCGCGGCACGCGAGACACGCGCCCTCTATGCGCAGGGGTTGGGAGAGCAGGGGCGCTTCGCCTACAGCCTCGGCGCCCGCCTCGATGACAACAGCGCTTTCGGCACCTTCCGCACGGTGCGCGTGGGATCGTCCTGGCGACTCAGTGACGCGATGCGCCTCCGCGCTTCGGCGGGCTCGGCCTTCAAGGCACCAAGTTTCTTCGAGAACTTCGCCGAGGGGTTCACGGCGGGGAATCCTGCGCTGCGACCTGAGCGGACGGAGTCAGCGGAGTTGGGCGTGGAGTGGGCAGGGACGACGGGGTTCTTCGTGCGGGCCACGGGATTCTCGCAGCGCTTCCGTGACCTGATCCAGTACACCGGTCGTCCACCGCTGCCGGGAGACCCGAACTACTACAACATCGCCGCAGCGAACGCGGGTGGGGTGGAGCTTGAGGGAGCGCTGCCTGAGTTCGGTCGCACGCGGCTCTCCGCGGCGTACACCTGGACCGACACCAAGGTGACCGATGCTGGCTTTGATGTGGGGACCGGGGCGAACTTCGTCACGGGGGGGCGCCTTATCCGCCGTCCAGCGCATCTGGCGACCCTGACCCTCTCGCATCGCCTCGGGTCGCAGGGGTCACTCAGCGCCGTCGCGACGCACACCGGGATGCGCGAGGATCGCGACTTCTCCGGCTGGCCCGCGGCCCCGGTGGAGCTTCCCAGCTTCACGACCCTCGACCTGAGCGCCGAGCTCCCGCTGCCTGCCGTGGCGGGGTCTGTGACGCGCCTGCAGCTCCGCGTCGACAACGCCACCGATGTGCGGTACACCCAGATCCAGGGGTTCGCCTCCCCCGGTCGCCTCTGGTATCTGGGGCTTAAGTTGGAGCGGTGATCCGCACCGACGCCCTCGTCCTCCACGCCTTCGATTATCGCGAGACCTCCCGCATCGTCCGATTGGCGACGCGGGAGGCTGGGGTGGTGAGTGTCATCGCGCGCGGCGCGAAGCGGACGGGAGGGAAGTTCGGCCAGGGGCTCGATCTCTTCACGAGCGGGGCGGCACAGATCATCCTGCATCCGACGCGGGACCTCCACACGCTTAGCACCTTCGATGCCACCCGTTCGCGCCCTGGTCTCGCCGAGTCGATGTCGCGATTCGGAGCGGCCGCGGCGCTCAGTGAACTGGGGATGCGCTGCGCGGGGGAGGATGGTGGCGGCGCGGTCCATGATATCCTCGTCGCCGGGCTCGATGCGCTATGCGTGGCAGATCAGGAGGCGACGATCGTGCGGGCGGTGATCGCGGCGTGGGGCCTCGCCGAGGCGCTCGGCTTCGCCCCGACGCTCGAGCACTGCGCGTCGTGCCATGAGCTCCTCCCGCCTGAGGCCGCGGTGCGCTTCGCTCCGCGAGCGGGCGGGGCGCTCTGCGCACGGTGTGCGGCGCTGGCGCCCGGCGCTCGCGCGCTCCCCGCCGAGGCCCGCGCGATGTTGCTGGCGTGGAGCGCGGGCGAGGATCGTGTACCGGACGATCCCAAGGTCGCGCGCGCGCATCAGCGGCTGGTGCGCGAGTTCCTCGAGGAGCATCTCGCGGATGGCAAACCACTGCGCGCCTGGCGTGACTGGGAGGCGAGCGGCGCCGCCGATACGCCACGATGATCATCGGGACGGCCGGGCATATCGATCACGGGAAGACCGCGCTCGTGCGTGCCCTGACCGGAGTGGAGACCGATCGACTCCCGGAGGAGCGCCGGCGCGGAATCACCATCGCCCTAGGCTTTGCCCCCCTGGTGCTCGAGGGGGTGGGAACGGTCGGGGTGGTCGATGTCCCTGGCCATGAGGGATTCGTCCGCACGATGCTCGCGGGGGCGAGTGGGATCGATCTCGCGTTGCTCGTCGTCGATGCCTCGGAGGGCGTCCGCCCGCAGACGCGTGAACATCTCGCGATCCTCTCCCTGCTCGGGATCGGCGGCGGGGTCGTCGCACTCACGAAGGTCGATCTCCTCGAGCCGGAACTGCGCGTGCTCGCGATTGAGGAGGTGCAGGGGGTGCTGGCGGGGTCGGTGCTCGCCGATGCGCCGGTGATTCCCGTCTCCGCGGTGACCGGGGAGGGGATCGATACGCTACGTCTCGCGCTGGCGGCCGCCTGCGCTCAGGTACCGGCGCGTGGGAGTGACGAGCCCTGGCGCCTCCCGGTCGACCGGGTCTTCTCGGTGGCCGGGGCGGGGACCGTCGTGACGGGGACGGGATGGAGTGGGGTGCTCGAGCGGGAGTCGGCGGTGCGGATCCTCCCGTCCGGCGCGACGGCACGCGTGCGTGGACTCGAATCACATGGCGCGCGGGTCGAGGTGATCCAGGCGGGGCACCGCGTGGCGGTCGCGTTGGCGGGGATCGATCGTGAGGAGATTCCCGTCGGGGCGACGCTCGTCCGCGCTGACGACCCATGGGAGACGACGCAGGTGATCCGCACCGACCTCACGACCCTCGCGGATGCTCCGCGTCTCGGCCCTCGCACGCGCCTTCGCTTTCACCTTGGCACGATGGAATGTGGCGCGCGGGTCATCGCCAGTGGCGGGGAGATGCTCCCGGGCGCGGTGCGCGCGGTGCGCGTGGTGCTGGATGCGCCCATCGTCGCGCGGGGCGGCGATCGCTTCGTGCTGCGCGGGGGCTCCCCATTCGGCACGATCGGCGGCGGGGTGGTGAGCGATGCCGTCCCACTCTCGCGTCGCGCGCGACCCTGGCCGGAACCCAGTGCGACCCACTCCGCACGCCTCGGATGGATGCTCAACGAAGCGGGCGCGGTCGGTCTCGATCTTGCGGCGCTCCCACAGCGCCTTGGGCTTCGCCTCGCGCAGGTCGAGCGGCTCCTCAAGGATCTGCCAAAGGTCACTCGGATCGGAGACCGACTCGTGCGCACGGCTGTGCTGGAGCGTCTTCGGCAGCGACTCCTCACGCGCCTCGAGCGGGCGCACCAGGAGAATCCGCTGGCCCCCGGCCTCGACCGTCAGGAGGCGCGGCAGCTCCTCAGCGCGCAACAGGACATCGCGGATGAGGTGATGCGACGCGCCGAGCGGGCGCAGGTGATCG
>JBEGVM010000168.1:0-8517 GCA_041178365.1 Gemmatimonadota bacterium
GAACTGGCCGACGGTGATCGAGATGGATCCCGACACCAAGGCGCGCGTGGATGCGATCTGGTCGCAGCTGGGGATCGATCGCGCATGACCATGGCCGCGCGCGAGGGGCAGACCTTCGCCGGGAGTTCGGCGTGTAGTCGGTGGGCGAGCTTCGTGAAGCTCCCGCATACCGTCTTCGCCTTGCCCTTCGCGCTGGTCGGGGTGGTGCTCGCGAGTCGGCTCCCAGTTGGAGAGGGAGTGGGTTCGCGCGCTCCGTTGACGCTGAGCACGGTGGGATGGGTGATCCTCGCCTTCACCGCCGCGCGCTGGGTAGGGATGGCGGTGAATCGGATCGTCGATCGGGAGTTCGATGCCAAGAATTCACGGACCGCGATGCGGGAGATCCCGCGCGGGGTCATCGGTGTGGGTGCGGCATGGGGGACGGTGCTCCTCGCGGCCGCGCTCTTCGTCCTCGCGGCGGCGATGCTCAACCCACTCTGTCTCGCGCTGTCGCCGGTCGCGCTCGGGTGGGTCTCGTTCTACTCGTTCACCAAGCGCTTCACCCGCTATGCGCATCTCGTGCTCGGTCTCGGGCTCGCGATCGCGCCGGTCGGTGGATATCTCGCGGTGACGGGGGCGTGGAGCGATCCCTGGTGGGTGCTGATCGCACTCACGGTGGGTGTGATGACCTGGTCAGCGGGGTTCGATATCCTCTACGCGTTGCCTGACGTAGCCTTCGATCAATCGCAGGGGCTCCATTCGATCCCGGCGGCGCTCGGGGTCCCGCGCGCGATCCTCGTCTCGCGTTCGCTGCATCTCATCACGGTGAGTGCGCTCGCGGTGACCGTCGGGGCGGTCGGACTCGGCGTCGTGGCCTGGATCGGCGTCGCGGTGGTCGCCACACTCCTGGCATACGAGCACTCTCTCGTCTCGTCCGATGACCTCTCCAAGCTCGACGCGGCCTTCTTCACGATGAACGGGGTGATCTCGATGGCCTTCCTCACAGCGGTCCTCGTCGACCGGTGGCTCGCATGACGCGTCCTCTCGATCCGCAGGCCCCGATCGTCATGGCGATCACCGGGGCGTCCGGGGCGCCCTACGGCATCCGGCTGCTCGAGCAGCTGCTCGCCGCAGGCCGCCGGGTGCAGTTGATCGTCTCGTCCCACGGATTCCGGCTGTTGCGCACCGAGAGTGAGATCGGCGATCTCCCTGGCCTCCGGGAGGCGGTCGGTGCGGCGCGCTTCGATGCGCTCGTCACCGTCTTCGACGATCAGGACCGTGGGGCGACGCCCGCCTCAGGCTCTGCGTTGGCCGGCGGTATGGTGATCTGTCCCTGCTCGATGGGCACCGTGGCGAGCATCGCGGCCGGGACCTCGCGCTCGTTGGTGGAGCGGGCGGCCGATGTTGCCCTCAAGGAGCGGCGCCCGCTGCTCCTCGTGACGCGCGAGACCCCGCTCTCGCTGATCCACCTCGAGAACATGCGGCAGGTGACCCTCGCGGGGGCTACGGTGATGCCCGCCGCGCCTGGTTTCTACCATCGGCCAACGACCATCGAGCAGATGGTCGACTTTGTCGTCGCGCGCGCGCTCGATCACCTCGGCGTGCCGAACACCCTCGCCCCGCGGTGGGGCTCCGGCGACCTCGGCGCCGAGTGAGTGTCGGTGATTCGCATCGGGTTGATCGCTGATACCCATGGGCTACTCCGCCCCGATGTGCACACCGCGTTCGCTGGGGTCGATCGCATTCTCCATGCGGGGGATGTCTGCGGAGATGAGATCCTCGACGAACTGGCGTTGATCGCCCCGGTGGAGGCGGTCTTCGGCAACTGTGATGCGCCATGGGACCGCCGCCTGCATGAGGCCCTCGATCTCACCATTGGTGGGGTCACCATCCATGTGCAGCATGGTCATGAGCTCGGCCGTCCCAAACCCGCGCAGGTCGCCGAGTGCTATCCGGCGCAGGTCTGCGTCTTCGGCCACACGCATAGGCAGAGCATCAGCGAGATCGATGGGCGGCTCATCATCAATCCGGGGGCGGCTGGTCCGCGGCGGTTCGATCTCCTGCCGAGTGTGGCGGTGCTGACGATCAATGACGAGCGCGCCTCGGTGGAGCTGATCCCTCTTACGGTGTGAGAGGCTTCGTCCGCTTCAGTTCTTTGGGATTCCGCTTGAACCAGGCCGCCACGAGCAGGACTTCATCCACCTCGTGGCCAGGGACGGTGGTCTGTTCGCTCTCCTCTGGCGCAACCACCGCGTGGATTCGTTCGGCGAGCGCCGTTCGCTCCCGCGCGGTGCGCGGGGTGGAGCACTCATGGCGGACCCGCCCGCGCCGGATCACATAGGTGCGATCGGTCTCCGGCGTCTCACCGGGGATGCGATAGACGAAGCTGAGGGATTCCAGAGCGAAGCGCAGCCGCGCGAACTGCTCGCGGAGGGCCTCGAGGCTACGGACCTTGTCGCGCCAGACCCCGGCGCGTTCGAAGTCGAGTGATACGCTCGCCCGCTCCATCTCGGCGCGCAGTGGCGCGAGAGGGGATTGGTCCTCCCCTTCGAGGAAAGCGAGCGCGGTGCGCACCTGTTCGAGGTAGGCCGTCTCCGGCGCGGCGCCGATGCAGGGCCCCAGGCACTTGCCGATCTCATGCCGGATACAACCCGGGGTGCGGGTGCGCGCGGGGCCGAGGTCGGGGCGGTCGGGGAAGAACATCGGGGTGCTGAGGGCGCAGTCGCGGAGCCCGAGCACATCGTTGAGGGCGCGCACCGCCTCCTCCAGCTGATACGCGCCACGGAAGGGGCCGTAGTAGGTGGCGGCTTCGTCGAGCCCCGCGGAGCGCACGATATGCAGCCGCGGGGCAGGGCCCTGCGAGAGGCGCACGAAGGCATAGGCGCGGGCATCGCGCTTCATCGCGACGTTGTAGCGCGGGCGGAGCTGTTTGATGAGCTGCATCTCCCGCAGGAGCGCCGCGAACTCGCTCGGGAGTGGGTCCCAGGCGAGGGTCGCCGCCTGCCGGAGGATCCGCGCGCCCTTGTCGCGAGGATACTGCGCGCGGAAGTAGCTCAAGAGCCGCGTCCGGAGCGCTTTGGATTTACCCACGTAGATGACCTCACCCTCGGGCGAGGTCATTCGGTACACCCCGGGCTCATCGCGTGCCTCCCCCTTCACCAGCGTGCGCATCGCCTCGATCCGCGCCAGCTCAGTGGCGGTCGGGGCGACGGGGCGACGGCGACGGCGGCGCGCAGGCATCTCAGCGCTGACAGGTGGGACACCAGACGGTCTGCCGTCCGGCGAGTCGGTGCGTGGCGCGCAGGGCAGTCCCGCAGGTGAGGCAGGGGGCGTCCGCGCGCCCGTACACGGCGAGGTGTGCGGCGAAGCCGCCGCGCGCGCCGTAGGCGTCTTGGAAATCGCGGAAGGTGGTCCCGCGCAGGGCGATCGACGCGGCGAGCACGTCGCGCACGGCATGCAGCAGCATGTCGAACTCGCGGCGACGGAGGGACCGCGCGGCGCGTGTGGGGCGGATCCTCGCGCGAAAGAGCGCCTCGTTGGCGTAGATGTTCCCGACACCGGCGAGCTTGCGCTGGTCCATCAGGATGGACTTGATCGCTTGGCGCGAGCCGTGAATCGACGCCCAGAACGCCTCTGTGTCGAAGGCCGGATCGAGTGGCTCGGGGCCGAGTGCGGTCTGCCAGGCGGTGTGGCGCGTTGCATCCTGCCAGGCGACCGTCCCAAGGCGGCGGATGTCGTGATAGCGGAGGGTGCGGCCATCCGCGAATACGAACCGGAGGCAGGTATAGCGGTCGTCACGCGGCGCAGTGAGGAGGAGCGCGCCGGTGAAGCGTGGGGTGACGACGAGGTGATGTCCGCTAGACGTCGCTGGGTCGGACGCCGAGTTGGCGCAGTCAAGGACGATGCTCTTCGCCCGGCGGCGCACGCCATGGATGGTCGCGTCAGCGATCTCGCGGCGCAGCGCGGTCGGCGTCGTATCCCGCAGGACATCTGCGCGCACGATCTCCACCGTGACGACACTCGCCCCTCTGAGCGCGGCGTCGAGGTCCCGCGCGATGGTCTCCGTCTCGGGGAGTTCAGGCACGTCGCGATGTCAGCGGCAGCTCAGCCGCGCGCGAGCTCGCGCCAACCGATGTCGCGGCGGAACTGCGCACCGGCGAACCGCACCGCCCCAGCCCCCGCCGCGCTGTCACGCTGCGCACCGGCGATCGTCGGCGCCATCGCCGTCACCGCGACCACACGCCCCCCGCTCGTCACGAGGGTGCCCTGCGCGTCGCGCCCGGTGCCGGCGTGGAAGGTCCAACGCGTCTCGCCGTCGGGGGGGAGCGCGACCGGGTCCCCACTCCGCACCGTGCCCGGGTACCCCTCAGCGGCCACCACCATGGTCACGGCGGCGCCCTCATGCCAGGTGAGCGGCAAGAATCCGGCGATCGACTCTCCCCGCGCGATCGCGCGCATCGGCGTCAGCAGGCTCGACGCCATCAATGGGAGCAGCGCCTGCGTCTCAGGATCCCCGAAGCGGCAATTGAACTCGACGACCTTCGGCCCCTCGGGCGTCAGCATCAGCCCTGCATAGAGGAGTCCGGTGAAGGGGCATCCCGCCTCGCGCATCGCGGCCAGCGTCGGCTGCAGGATCCGCCTGACCACCTCGTCCATCAGCGCGGGTGTCGCGATCGCGACCGGGGCATACGCCCCCATCCCACCGGTGTTGGGCCCCGTGTCTCCCTCGCCGATTCGCTTGTGGTCCTGTGCCGGGATGAAGGGGAGGAGATGTGACCCATCGGTCAACGCGAAGAGGGAGAGCTCCTCTCCCTCCATGAACTCTTCCACCAACAACTCGGCCCCCGCCGCGCCGAACGCCTGCTCTACGAGCATCATCTCGATCGCGGCATCGGCTTCTTCCACAGTCTGCGCAATCACCACCCCTTTGCCTGCGGCGATTCCCGACGCCTTGATCACCACCGGGAGTGCATGCCCACGCACTGCGGTCTTCGCCGCCGCGACCTCGGTGAACGTCTCGGCGCGCGCCGTCGGAATCCCCGCGCGCTGCATCAACGACTTGGCGAAGTGCTTGGAGGTCTCGATCCGCGCCGCCGCCGCGGTGGGGCCGAAGATCGGGAGTCCCTCCGCACGGAATCGGTCGACGATCCCCGCCTCCAGCGGCGCCTCTGGCCCCACCACGGTGAAGGCGACCGCCTCAGCCTTCGCGAGGGCGAGCAGCCCGTCGAGGTCCGTGACCTTGATGGGGACGCAGCGCGCGAGGGTCGCGATCCCCGCATTACCGGGCGCCGCGATCACCTCGCAGGTGGGGTCGTCGCGCCGAAGTTTCCAGGCGAGCGCATGTTCGCGCCCACCGCTCCCGATGAGCAAGATCTTCATCGGTGCGACTCAGATCCCCTGAAAGGCCTGCTCGAGATCCTCGAGGAGATCCTCGAGATCCTCCACGCCCACCGAGAAGCGCAGCAACCCATCGGTGATCCCGATCTCGAGTCGACGGACCGGCTCGATCGAAGCATGCGTCATCCCGGCCGGTTGGCAGACGAGCGACTCCACCCCGCCGAGCGATTCGGCGAGGGTGAAGATCCGGAGACGGCGCACGATGCGGTCGGCGTGATCGCGCGACCCCGTCTCACAGGAGACCATCGCGCCGAAGCCGCGCATCTGGCGCTTGGCGAGCTCGTGCTGCGGATGCGAGGGGAGGCCGGGATAGAAGACGCGCTCCGCGCCCACGCGGTCGGCGAGCCACTGCGCCACGGCACGGCCATTGGCATCGTGCGCGCGCATGCGGAGGGGAAGGGTCTTGATCCCGCGCAGCGTGAGCCAGGCATCCATCGGGCCCGGCACGGCGCCACCGGAGTTCTGTGCGAACTGCACGCGCGCCGCGAGCGCATCGTCGTTCATCACCGCCACGCCGCCCAGGAGGTCGGAGTGCCCGTTCAGGTACTTGGTGCTCGAGTGCCAGACGAGATCGGCGCCAAGGGCGAGCGGGTTTTGGAAGTACGGGGAAGCAAAGGTGTTGTCGACGATCGTGAGTGCGCCGGCCTTCCGCGCGATGGCGCTCGCCGCCGCGATGTCGGTGAGGTGCATCAGGGGATTCGTCGGCGTCTCGAGGATCAGCCCCTTCGTGTTGGGGCGGATCGCGTCTTGGATCTTCTGCGGGTCACGGGTGTCGACCCACGAGATCGCGATCCCGTAATGCTGGATGATCTTGTCGACGAGGCGGAAGGTGCCGCCGTAGACATTCGATCCGATCACGAGATGGTCGCCGGCGCGGAAGAGCTTCATGAGGGTGTCGAAGCACCCCATGCCGGAGGAGAAGGCGAAGCCATGCTTCGCCCCCTCGAGATTCGCCACGTTCCGCTCGAGCGCTTCACGCGTGGGGTTCTTGCTCCGCGCGTACTCATACCCCTTGTGGACCCCGAGCGCCTCCTGGGCGTAGGTCGAGGTCTGGTGGATCGGGGGCATGATGGTGCCCGTCGTGGGATCGGGGCGCTGGCCCGCATGGATGGCGCGGGTGGAGAAGCCGCGGCCGACGTCGTCAGGGAGGATCTGGGTCATCGGAGAAAGGTACCGGAGCGAGCCGACTGCCGGCGAGGGTCAGGGGTAACGGGTGGTCTGCGCATGGAAGCTCTGCCAGCTGTGCCAGAATTCTTGGCTGGCGGTCACCGCGCGGAGCGTGTCTCGTGGGCCGCGCCCATCGAACCCGACGGCGCGGCCGACCGTGGGCCCGCCTGTTCGCAGGGAGTCCCCATCGCGCAGGAAGATCGTGGTCGCATCGGGCCGCTCGAAGGCAAAGAAACTCGCGCTGTCTGTGGCGACGACCACGACGATCGGACGACCGGCGATCGTGTCATTGATCACCCCCGATCGCAGGAGGGCATTCCAATCGTAGGCGCGGTCGGTGCCATCGAGACTGACCCCGACGACCCACGACTTCCGCTCCCACGACCGAGGGTCGGTCCCGGTGAGGGTGCGGCGGCTCGTCCCGCGCTCGAAGGCGTAGTCCCTGTCATACTCATCCGCGAACTGCGGGTCCCCTCGCATCACGCGCGTCGCGGGGTGCAGCGCGATCCATCGACCGAGCGTCACCTGGACGCTCGGGATCTCGGGGAGCACCGTCCCACGTCGCGGGCCGACGAGCGCCTCCCCGTTGGCCTGCCGCCACCAGCTTCCGGTGGTGCGATCCTCGAGCATCGCGTTGAACTCGTCCATCCCCACCAGTCGGAATCGCTCAACCGCGCCATCCAGCACGGGATCGAAGACGCGCCCGGTGCGACAGACGGTGCAGTAGGTGACGAGCACCGGTCGCCCCGCGATGGTGTCCGTCAGGAAGTGATGATAGCCGATGAACTGCAGCGGGTAGGCGCGGGCCTCGCCGTTCATCACGACGCCGACCACGAGTCGGTCGAGGGCGACGTCGGACGCCGACGCGCCAGTCATCGTGACCCTATCAGGCTGCCGGAAGATCCGATCAGCCGGCAGGACGAAGTTCGTCACATAGGTGACACCACCGGTGATGAGCGCGAGCGCCGCGAGGGCCAGTCGGCCGTCGCGACGAGCGGGGAGCGATCGAATCCCGAGGGTGATGAGCAGGAGCGCGATCCCTCGGAGCGCCCACCGCAGCGAGTAGAGCGCGTAGGCCACCTCCACACTCCGGATCCGTTGCGAGCCGGGGAGGGGCATCACGAACCAGACGGCCGCGGCCTCGAAGCTGGCGAGCGCGAGGAGTCCGACCGGGAGAAGAGCGTACCGCATCACGCGAAGGATGCGGTCTGGATGGTGCGGCCCGCCAGAAGCGGTATCACCAGGTGCGACAGCACGACGGCGTCCGGATGATCCCAGATCCCGCCTGCCTCGGTGGTACGATCATGGGCGAGCAGGTTCCGATGGGTCAGTGTCTTGCGAGGCGGGGCGGGGAGGACCAGGCACTCCTCGTCACGCCCCGGGAGGTCGGTCTCCCCCTCGATGGTGAGACCGGTGTGGGATCCGAGATCGACGAGCTGCTCCCGTCCGTCGGGGGTGAGGACCATCGCCGAGCGCGGCACCTGATCGAGCAGGACGACGCCGAGCGTGGACGGCACCCTCGGCCGGAGCCCCTTCGTGGTGAAGACGGCGCCGACCCCAAGGTCGGCGCACCAGGTGGCGAGGTCGGCGTCTGATCGGGTGGAGGGAAGGAGCACCGCCGCGCGACCATCGCTGGCCGCGAGCGCCACCACCGCGGCGGGCCCCGGGGGAAGGAGAAGCGCACTGACGCGTCCTGAGAGGAGTCGGACGAGAGGAGCACTTCGCTGGAGGAGGGTGAACCCCGCCGCCACGAGCTGAGCGGCGGGGAGGTCATCGATACGGCCGCCGGCGGCGGCAAGGCGGAGGGCGAGCGTGTCCACGGCGTGAACGATAACGCCCTCCCCCGCCGCTCCAATTGCCCTCTCCGAACCGGTATCTTTCTCCGATGTCTCCAGATCCACGTTTAATGATTTCCGTCTCCGGCATCCGGGGACGGGTCGGCCATGGGCTGACCCCCGAAGTCGTCGCACGCTA
>JBEGVM010000169.1:0-5706 GCA_041178365.1 Gemmatimonadota bacterium
TGGAGGTCACAAGTTCGAGTCTTGTACCGCCCATCGCCCCACGACCGATCCCGGTCGGTGGGGCGTTCCTTTCCCTCAGCCCCCGACCGATGCGCCTCTCTCGCGCCCTGCCGGCCCTCCTGCTCCTCGCCGCTCCCGCCCGCCTCATCACGGCGCAGGGGGAGTGCCCCGTTGAGACCCTCACCCCAGCGGCGCTCACGACGGTCACGTTGACCGTGAACCGGGCGGTGCAGGCCGACTCCGCGTCGGCGCCCAAGGCGCTCCGCGACGCGATGAAGGGGCTGAGCGATGAGAAGAAGTTCGCCGCCAATCTCGTCGGCGCCGGCTTCCTCAAGGCGCAGATCTATGTGCTCTGGATGCACCAGGCGGGCACCGCCGAGACGATGACGCTCGAGCAGCTCGGCGTGAGCCTCCCCAAGGGGCAGCCCAATCAGTCGGTCGACCTCGCGCGGGCCGCGGACTCCCTCCTCAAGGTGGTCGAGGCGGCGGGGCCGGCCTGTGCGGAGATGACCCTCCAGTGGCGGCAGTCGAAGCCCTGGACCGATCGGATCAACAGGGCCTACACCGCCTTCGGCGCGGAGAACATCGACTCCGCCTCGTACTGGGCGGAGCGGGCCTCCCTGCTCTACGCCACCTCGCCCTTCGTGCACAACATCAACGCGCAGCTCGCGAGCGCGAAGGGGGACACCCCGACGATGCTGGCGCAGCTCCGCCTCGCGGTGGCGGCGGCGGCGAAGGACACCTCGCTCGCCGAGACGGAGAAGCAGCTCCGCTTCCAGCTCGCTTCGACGGCGCAGACCTACGCGATGACGGGAGGCGCCGCGCAGAAGGCCGCGCTCAACGCCGAGGCGCTCGCGCTCTTCCAGGGGCTCCTCGAGGCGTATCCGGGGACGATGGACGGCACCTACGCCTTCTCGGCGGGGAGCGAGATCGTGCAGCTGCAGGGGGACTCGGCGACGACGCGGACCTTCTTGGCGCCACTCATCGCGACTCCGGCGAAGTACACCGACCTGACGCTCTTGCTCGGAGCGGAGTTGGCGCGCTCGAGCCAGCGGTCGGCAGACGCGATCGCTTTGTATGAGGGAGCGCTCGCGAAGAACCCGAATATCCGTGACGCGAACTACTTCCTCTCCTATCTGTACTACGAAGCGAAGCAGGCCCAAAAGATGCTCCCGTTGACCGATCGGTTGATCACGATCGATCCGTCGAACGGGGATAACTATTTGATGAAGGCGTACGCCTACTCGTTGATGGTCGGCGCGGAGAAGGACGTGAAGAAGAAGGGGGAGTACCAGCGCCTGCAGGACTCGTTGTCGGCCGAGGAGGGGAAACTTGCGGCGGCGCACAAGATGCAGATCACGCGCTTCGAGCGTCGCCCGCAGGGGGCCGCGCTCGGTGGCGCGGTGGAGAATCTTGCGAAGGACGCGCGGCCATTCACCGTGACGGTCGAGTTCATGGATTCAACGGGTGTGGTGCTCGAGACGATGACGGCTGAGGTGCCAGAGACGGCCCCTGGCGCTCGCGGGGAGTTCTCGCTTGAGCCGACGAAGCCGGGGATCGTGGCGTTCCGGTATCGCCCGTTGGTGATGCCGCCGCCGGCGCCAGCACGTCAGACGGCGCCGGCGGCGCGGCCCACGGCGCCGGTGCGAAAGCCCTGATCGTCTCGTTGACCCTGTGATGGGGGGCGTCTATCTTTCGGGACTCCCCTGCATCGCAGGTCAGTGCGGCGGTGGGCGGTAGGCGCTCGTAGCTCAATTGGATAGAGCATCTGACTACGGATCAGAAGGTTGGGAGTTCGAGTCTCTCCGGGCGCATAAGGGCAGGTGTCAGGTTTCAGGTGTCAGACAGAAGTCTTTACCGAAAATCGGGGCGTAGCTTAGCCCGGTAGAGCGCCTGCTTCGGGAGCAGGAGGTCGGAGGTTCGAATCCTCTCGCCCCGACTGATCGTCCAGAGGGCCCCGCCACGTGTGCGTGCGTCGCGGGGCCTTCGTGCATGACGACTGATCGTGGCCGGCTCCGCACGTCAGCGTCCCGCGCCGGCCCCCAACGTCGCCTGGAGAGCCTCGTTCGCCCCCGCGATGAGCGTCGCCGCCTCGCGCCGGATCTGTACGAGCCGCACGCGGCTGACCGCGCGCACGGTCGCGGTGCGCCGGACCCGCTGGAACACGGCGACCTCGCCGAACTGCTGTCCCGGCCCCAGCGTCGCCAGACGCACCTCGGAGCCATCCGGCGCGCGCTTCACCACCTCGACGGTCCCCTCCTGAATCAGGAAGAGGCTGGTCCCGACATCGCCCTCGCGCACGATATCCTGCCCCGCGTCGAAGAACGCCCGCACGACGTTCATCGGCGCGTCGCCACGGAGATTCAAGAGATCACGACCCACGAGGGCCGTCATCACCCAACTGAAGAGCACCCGCACCTTCTTCTCCCAGAGCGGGAGATAGAGCAGCATGAAGGCCCGCCAGACGACCCAGGCCGCGGGGCCCGTGAGCCGGAGGGGCACCCCATTCAACATCGCCACGGCGCGACGGTGTCCGATGGCACAGGCATCGCCAAGCCCGGTGAAGCGATACGGCGTGAGTGCGGCACCATCGAGCGTGCGACCGATGTTCTTTCCGATCAAGCGGCCCACCGTCATCGCCCAGATGGCGAGCCCGGGGGCCGTGCTGCCATCGGGGAGTGGCACGGCCGCACAATCGCCGCCGGCCCAGACATCCTCGTGTCCCTCGACGCGCGCAAAGCGATCGGTGACGATCCGCTGCTGGTCGTTCCGCGTGACGGACAACCCCGAGACGATGGGGACGGCGGACATCCCGGCACAGGCGACGACCGTCCGCGTGGGGATCCGCGTCCCGTCGGAGAGGACGGCCTCCTCGGAGGATGCCGAGGCGAGCTTCGTGGTGAGCCGCACCTCGATGTGCGGGTCCTCCGCGAACACCCGCTCCACATACGCCGAGGCCCACGGGGCTCGGCGCCCGAGCTCCGGCAGCAAGGTCGGGGTGGAGGCCACGAGCACGATCCGCAGCTCCCGGACGTCGATGTTCGGGAAGTGCGCGCGGACCACGAGCGGGAGGAACTCACGCAACTCCCCCGCGACCTCACAGCCCGCGAAGCTCCCCCCGACCACCACGAAGGTGAGGAGACGCCGCCGCTCCACGGGATCCGGCTCCATATCGGCGAGCTCGAGCATCTCGACGAACTGATTGCGCACCGCGAAGCACGCCGCATACGACTTCAACCGAAAGGCGTGCTCGGCGAGTCCCGGGAAGCGTCCGAGATGTTCCGTGGACCCCAGCGCGAGGACCAGATGGTCGTAGGGGATGGTGAGGGGGCGTCCATCGAGCTGCCGGGCGACGGTGACCGACTTCCCCTCGAGGTCGACCGCCTCGACCTCCGCGTTGACCACATCACCGGGAGCGAAGAGTCGCCGGGCGGGGCTGAGCATATCGGTCGGTTGCAGCGTCCCGGTGAGCATCTCCGGCACCAAGCCGTGAAAGCACTGGAAGTTCTCGTTGCTGACCACGGTGAGCCGGACCTGCCCCGCCCGGATGCGCGCCTTCAGGGCCCGGGCGAGATAGATGGCGACGTACCCGCCACCGAGGCAGAGAACGTGGGGGACGGAGGCGGTGCGCGGGCGCATCAGATGGCGTAATGCCAGCTCGCGAGGTGATTGGCGACGTGCATGCAGTGGGCGCGTTCGTACTGCGCCTTCGTGAGGCGACCATACGCGAAGTGCGGCTGCAGCGGACCGTCCCACCGATCGAAGGTGTGGATCCGTTCGCGGAGGATCGTCAGCGCGTCGCCGAGGCTCCGGATCGGCGGCGGCGCATCGCCGGGGATCTCTTGGAGGAGGTCGTGTCGCATCTGCCCCATCGCATCGAAGACGCGGAAGACCATCGGCCCGACGGTCGCGCGGAAGACCGCAGGCTTGAGCACGGGAAACCCCTGCAACGAGTGCGTGATGCTTCGCGCGCAGTGGTCCAGGGTATGCGGCACGTCCCATCCGGGGGTCCGGACGGCGTCGTGGGCCCGTTCCAATCGGTCGAGCTCCTGCAACACCGCCGCAAAGGAGCGGAGCGTGAGTGGCCGAGACGTCTCGTGATGCTGATGCAGGTCGCCCATCAGGCCCTCCGGTCCGCCGCCGCGCGGGCTGCGGACTCCCGCCCCTCCCCGACCACTCCCCACGGGGCGAAGGCGTTGGACACCCCGCGCAGCGAGGCCCGCAGATCGGGGAAGTGCCGGATCAGGACGTCGATCATCGTGTTGTTCTGCACCCAGTCCATCCCGCAGGGCGTATAGATCTCCCGCGAGAAATCCCCGGAGAGGAAGCGGTCCGCATTGAGTCGCCGCGATGCCATCAGGACGAAGACCCGGAAGGCGGTGTCGCTGAATCCGAATCCCTTTGGCAGCGGTTCACAGAGATTCCCCACGAGGAGATCGACCTGCTCCACGTCCGCATAGACCTCGGCGAGCTCCGCGGCGAGCGCCGCATCGCCGCCGGTCAACTCCAGGAAGGAGGTCACCGGGCGCATATGGAACGCCCGCCGGAAGGCGTTGTATCGGGGGATGCCACGTTCGCGGTCCTTGAGGATGTCCACCGTGCCCATATCCAGATGCTTCCCGTCGGGGAGGACGATGTTGCGGAGGAAGTCGGGATAGTTGTGGATCGTGATGGCCCCGGGATTCGCGATCCCGAAGGAATAGAAGAGATCCTGGAAGGTGAGCCCATGGTCCATCGGTCGTCGCGCCCGCTCGAACACCAGATCGTTCATCGCCAGTGTGACCGCCGGCTTCCCGGTCGCCAGGGTGTGAAAGGCGACGGTCTCTGGGAGGAGGGAGTGGAGGCGATAGACGGCGACGAACTCCTCCGTCAGCGAGTAGGGGGTGCCATGCATCTCCGTCGGGGACCCAGGGATCCCGGCGATCGCCTCATTGGCCGACACGCGGCCCCAATAGCGCCGGAGGGTCTCCCCCGCCACGCCCCACCAGTTGGTCTTCATCCCGAGTTGCACCGCGGGGTGCGCGAGGATCCCGGGCGTCCATTCGAGCGTGTGGATTTTGGCGGTCAGCGCGCAGTTGATGAGGCGCGCGGTATCGAACAACTGATCACTGGTCCAATGCGGATAATGACGCCGGAGTTCATCGCAGATGGCGTTGTGCTCGAGGGCGAAGAGCGTGTGGAGGAGCTCGAGCCCCGTCCACCAATTGTCCGCGAAGCCGGTGATCGGGATCCCCCGATGGTCACGGGGGAGGAAGTGATCGACATGGCCATCCTCGACGAAGAGCTTGCCGTCCCGCGCCTTCCCGCGCAGGGCCGCGGTCTCCGCCTCCGAGGACCCATAGATCTGCGAGCCATCCCACCACGGCGTGCTCTTGTTCTGATAGGCGGGGAAGGTCCGATCGATCTCCGCCAGCGGGACATCCGCCAGCGTCCGATGCACCCGCATCCGACCGTCCGACCACCCATCCCCCTCTCGTAGGGGAACTTCGATGTGATGGTCGTCGTCGTCATGATGCCCGAACCAGTCATGGACCATGAACTGGATCCATGCGGCCGCCAGGAGGTTCAGCGAGGTGGCGGGCTTGAACGCGCGGCGCCGGAGTAAGCGGTCACTGATCAGCCGCGGGTTCGGCGTGAGCAACTCCTCCGGCGTCGGCGCCTTGGTAAGGTGGCGTGGGACGTTCCGGCCGAAGCGCATCCCCGCAC
>JBEGVM010000170.1:0-7620 GCA_041178365.1 Gemmatimonadota bacterium
CGAGCCGGATCCCCGTGCCACGGGTGGCATCGGCAGCGGTCATCGCCATCATCGCGCCGATCGCTCCCACGGCGAAGACGCCGTTCGCCATCCCGAGGCCGAAGATGATCATCGAGAGCGCTGTGGCGCCGCCGAGCGTCGGTGACTGCGAGAGTGCGATGAGCATCACGGCAGAGGCGAGACATCCTCCCACGGCCCACTGCCGGAGCGAGCCGATGCGGGCGCTCAGGACCGCGGCCCCCAACATCCCGAGCATCACGCCACCATGCTGCGTGCCACCGAGCGCGGTGCTCTCCCCCGGGGTCATCCCAAAGACGCGCCCCGCGAAGGGCTCGAGGATGAGATCCTGTGCGGAGTAGGCGAGCATCGCCGCGAAGACGAAGAGTGCGAAACGCCGCGTGCTCCGATCCTGCAGCGCATCACGGAGCACCGTCCCGAACCCCGCGCTGGGCGCCACCGCGGGTGCGGTGATCGCGGGGCGACGAATCCCCCATGAACCCCATGCCGCCAACGCGGCGAGCGCGATCGCCACAAGGCAGACCACGCCGATCACGGTGAGCAGTCGCGAGAAGGAGAAGGGATCGAGGAGCTGTCCTGAGACACCCGCCGTCACGGCGATCCCCGCGATCATCATGATCCAGAGCAAGGCCGCTGCGCCGCCGAGGCGACGCGGCTCGACCTCTTCTGCGACATGTGCGAGGAGCGCGGTCCCTGCCGCGCTCATCCCGACGCCGATCAGTGCGTAGCCGATGAAGGCGAGACCCAGGCCGAACAGCTGCTGTGTGGCGGCGACGGAGACGCCGACCGCTGAGAGGAATCCCCCCGCAGAGAAGACGATCACCCCACCGAGGATCCAGGGGGCCCGGTGTCCGGTGCGATCCGAGTCGAAACCGAACTTGGCTCGCGACATCTGGATCACGAAGTGCAGGGCGACGAGGATACTCGGGATGGTCGCTGGTAAGGCGAGCTCGATGACCATCACGCGATTGAGCGTGGAGGTCATGATCGCGGCGACGGCGCCGATCGCGATCTGCGCCAGTCCGAGTCGGGCGACGAAGCCCCAGCCACGACCGGGACGCATCGGCGGGGCGCTGCTCATGCGGCGAGCCCTCGCAGCGCGACGGCGGCGACCATCATGCCGGCGACGGAGAAGGGGACGCCGAAGGCGGAGAGAAAGAGCGCCCGCTCCCGCGGTGCGCGGAGGAAGTGCGCCATCAGGGCGAGCTGGACGAGGGCGAGCCCCGCGATCGCCATCGCCGCCCCAGCAGCGCCCCACGAGGCGAGCAGCGCGAGGACGACGAGCTGCGGGAGGAGCATCACCGCGCAGAGCACCCAGGCGGCACGTTGCGGACCGAGTGTCGCTGGTAGGGAGCGGATCCCCATCTGGCGGTCGCCCTCGATCGCCTTGAAGTCGTTGAGCGTGAGGATCCCATGTGCACCGAGCGAGTAGAGCGCGGCGATCAGCACGATGCGCGTGGACGGCATCGCCCCATCGAGGAGGACGATCGCCCCGGTGATCCAGGCGAGTCCTTCATAGGTGATGCCGACGGCGGCGTTCCCGATCCATCCGTTCTGTTTGAAGCGGAGTGGTGGCGCGGAGTAGGCCCAGGCGAAGGCGAGGGCGATCCCGACCGCGAGCATGCCGTGCGTGCCGAGTGGGATCGCTACGAGCAGCGAGAGTAGCGTCCATGCGGTCGCGATACGGAATCCCCAGGTGCCGGGGATCCGGCCAGAGGGAATCGGGCGCTGCGGTTCATTGATCGCATCGACTTCGCGATCGTACCAATCGTTAGCGGCCTGGCTGGTGGCACAGACCAACGGGCCGGTGATCACGATGCCGAGTGCGACGGTGCCGATGCGTCCGGTGAGTGGCACGCCGGCCGAGACCGCGCCGCAGGCGAACGCCCACATCGGCGGGAACCAGGTGACCGGCTTGAGCAGCTCGAGCACCGCCGCAGGTTGCGGCCATGATCGCATGGCGCCGATCGGTGCGCTGACGGACGATGCTGTCACGAAACCCTGACAGCGGGGGTGGAGGATGACGCGGCGGGGGGACGCATCACTGGAATCAGCTCGCTTCCGCCGCTGCGTCGATATCGGTGCCCGAGAGTCCATGGCGACGCAACTTCACATAGAGCGTCTGCCGCGAGAGCCCTAAGACTTCGGCGGCCGTCGTGCGATTGTCGCCGGTGAGCTCGAGCGCGGCTTCGATGAAGTGCCGCTCCACGAGATCGGTGGTGTCCTTCACAAGGGTCGGGAGGGAGACGCGGCCGAGGAGGGAGGTGAGATCCTCGACGGCCTTGGTCAGATCGCGCGCGCCATGCGGCACGGTCGCCACGCGACGGCCGACATCGCGCATCACGAAGCCCATATGCGCCCCCGCTTCGCCTGGCATCGCGACCCCGGAGATCTCGATCTCGGTGCTCAACCCATGCTCGCCACGGATCCCGCTCGCCGCGACGCGCACCACATTGTGCTTCTTGAGCGTGGTGAGGAAGACCGGCAGGTCAGCGCCTGGACGACCGACCCAGTTGCCGAGGGAGCGTCCCTTCACCTGTTCCTCGCTGCTGAGTTGCACGAGATCGAGGAAGGCACGGTTGGCGTAGACGATGTCGCCTTCGTCGTCCGTCAGCACCAAGGCATCTGGGGAGTGCCCGACGAGCTGGAGCATGAGGTCGCGCGTGGAGGCGCTTGGCCCCACATCCGGCGAGGAGAAGCGCGCCAGTCGTACGAGCAAGAGCGTCATGTTCTCCTGCCGGAAGCAGGAGGCCGACGCAAGCGATTCCCCGCGGCCCTCGGCGAGCTGGATGCGCACATCGCCGGCGTGGCCGGTGGTCCGGGCTGCGGAGAGGAGATCCTCCATCGCGCGCGTCTGATCGGCTGCGATCCCGAGTGGGAAGGGCTTCCCGATCAGCTTCTCGGTCGGGAGGTCGAAGAGGCGTGCCGCCGAGTTGGAGGCATCGACGATCTTCATCGTGTCGGCATCGACGACGACGATCGCGTCGGTCGAGAGTTGGAAGAGGAGCCGATAGCGCGTCTCGACGTGGCGCAGCTTCCAATAGTCGCGCTCCATCGCCTGTTGGGTATCGACGAGGCGCTGTTGGAGCGTGGAGATCGCGCGCAGATCGCGACCGACGGCGATCACGGAGCCATCGGCAGCGCGGACCGCGTTGTAGGCGACGGGGATGTCCGCGCCGGTCTGCGAGGGATGATTCACCTGGCGCCGCCGCGATGGCCCACCGCTGGTGGCCTCGCGCAGCAGCCCTTCGATCTTGCCGCGCGACTCCGTGGTGACGGTATTGATCCATGCTGTGCCGACCCACTCCTCCGCTCCCGCCACCGGTGCTTCGGTGCCGGAGAAGGAGACATGACGGATCACACCGTCCCGATCCACGATGAGGGCCACCTCGCTCGTGGCGGTGATGAGCTTCGCGGCGGCTTCCGGGGCGAGCCCGGTCAGCTCAGCGCGCGAGTCAGGGGTGAAACGATCTCGGGGTTCCATGGGAGTGGTGCCTGCGCACCGGTGCAGAGGTGGTGGAGCGAGAGGTCAGGCGATGGCGCAGAGTCGACGTGCTTCGGTGACCGCTGAGGCGCCATCGACCGCGAAGCCATCGGCGCCGATGCGCGCGACGATCTCGGGGTCCCGGTTCACCAACGGTCCGCCGACGATGATTCGGATGTCACGGTTGGTTGACAACTGCCGGATTCGCTTCACGTCACGGGCGAGTCCGGCGAGGTGTTTGGTGCATGAAACAGAGAATCCGACACAGTCGTAATGTGTTTCTTGTACCTTGTCCAGCAAATACTCATCGTTATAGCTGGACAAGAAGTGGACATCCCAGCCATCGCGGAGGAGGTGCTCGGCGACGATCATGGTGCCCAGGGCGTGCTGCTCCCCGGGCGCGAGGGAGATGATGATCCGTCCGGTGCCCCCGGTCAGGCTCGGGTTCATGAGGCCAGAGGCGAGCTCCCGCATCAGGCACTGGATACGTCCCGACCCGATCGTCACTTCATAGAAGGAGCAATCGTCGTTCTCCCACATCTCCCCCAACCGGCGGGCAGCCGGAGCGAAGAGGTCTTCGAAGACCTCTTCCCGGGAAGCACCACGCGCGAGGAGACCTCGCATTACGTCACCGGCCGCTCCCTCCTCCGATGAGAGAAGGGCGAGGGTGAACTCGGAGATCAGCGCCTCCGTCGTACTCGACTGCTGCGTCATGAGAACCACCAGGTAGGGGGGCGAAACCCCGGCGACTGCCCTTCCATAGTGGCACCGCACTGTCAGCCTGTCAAGAGCGATTGACGTAAACTTGTATTGACAGGCGGAGGGAAATTCACCAAATATCCCTGAGGATGGATTCGTGGTCCGGTTGATGTCCAGTCGCCCGGCCTCACCGCTCACCTGTGGGATCGACGTGTCAGCACCCGCACCGTCAATCGGACTGTACACTCCGGAGCAGCGCGCACGGCGCGATGCGACGCGGTGGACCCTCATCCAGGGGATCCTTGCCCCCCTCCAGTTCCTCATCTGCATCGCCTCGGCGGTGCTCGTCGTTCGCTACCTCGCCACAGGGCAGGGGCTCGAGATCGCCAATCTCTCGGTCCTCATCAAGACCGGTGTGCTCCTCCTCATCATGGTCACCGGCTCGATCTGGGAGAAGGTCGTCTTTGATGAATGGCTCTTCGCGGCGCCCTTCTTCTGGGAAGATGTCGTCTCGATGGGGGTGATCGCCCTCCATCTCGCCTACGTCACGGCGCTCTTCACGGAGTCCCTCTCGGTGCGTGGGCGGATGCTCCTCGCCCTCGTGGCCTATGCGGCGTACGTGATCAATGCCATCCAGTTCGTCCTCAAGCTGCGCGCCGCGCGGCTGCAGGAAGCGACGCAGCGTGCCAGTGCGCCATCCGCGGCCCCTTCTATAGTAGGGGCCGCGGCATGACCGGCACCGCACTCCCTGTGATGAACCCCGCCACCGGCTGCGTCGACGCGCCGGTGCTCCGGGAGCGTGGGCAGCGCGAGGTCTTCTGCGGCCTCACGGGGATCGTCTGGCTCCATCGCAAGATGCAGGACGCTTTCTTCCTCGTCGTCGGCTCCCGTACCTGTGCGCATCTGATCCAATCCGCCGCCGGGGTGATGATCTTCGCGGAGCCACGCTTCGCGACGGCGATCCTTGGCGATCGAGATCTCGCCGGGATGGCAGACTGTAATGAAGAACTCGATCGCGTGGTCCGTGAGCTCTTGGTGCGTCGCCCCGACATCTCGACCCTCTTCCTCGTCGGGTCCTGCCCGAGCGAGGTGATCAAGCTCGATCTCGCGCGCGCCGCCCAACGTCTTGGGGGTGAGTATGCGGGGCGGGTGCGCATCCTCAACTACTCGGGGAGCGGGATCGAGACGACGTTCACGCAGGGGGAGGATGCCTGTCTCAAGGCGCTCGTCCCTGTGCTGCCCGAGGCACCGGCTACACAGGACAGTGTACTCGTCTGCGGGACGCTCGCCGATGTGGTCGAGGATCAGTTCAGCCGACTCTTCGCCGAGCTGGGGATCCCAGTGCAGTTCTTCCCGCCGCGCCGTGCGACCCAGCTGCCCTCCATCGGGCCAGGGACGCGGCTGCTGCTGGCGCAGCCCTTCCTCAATGAGACCGCCCGCGCGCTGCAGAGCCGCGGAGCGACGCTCCTCTCCGCGCCCTATCCCTTTGGGGTGGAGGGGACGACCGCTTGGTTACGCACGGCTGCCGAGGCGTTCGGTGTCGCCCCAGAGCGCTTCGCGAGTGCGATCGCGGCGCCGGCTCAGCGTGCGCGGACCGCGGTCGCGCGCCATCGGGCGACGCTCGAGGGGAAGCGCCTCTTCTTCTTCCCGGATTCGCAGCTCGAGATCCCGCTCGCGCGCTTCTTGGCGCGTGAGCTTGGGGTGGAGTTGATCGAGGTGGGGACGCCCTACCTCGATCGCGCGCTGGTGGCCGGCGAGCTTCCACTCATTCCAAAGACGCAGCTCTCCGAGGGACAGGATGTCGAGAAGCAGCTCGATCGGTGTCTCGCGGCGCGGCCCGACCTCACGATCTGTGGGCTGGGGCTCGCGAATCCCCTCGAGGCGGAGGGGCTGCGCACCAAGTGGAGCATCGAGCTCGTCTTCTCACCGATCCATGGCTTCGATCAGGCGGGGGATCTCGCCGAGCTCTTCGCCCGTCCGCTACAGCGCATGGCGCGGCTGAAGGTCTAGCCGATGCAACTCACGCTTTGGACCTATGAAGGCCCGCCCCATGTGGGTGCGATGCGCGTCGCGACGTCGATGGAGGGCGTGCACTACGTGCTCCATGCACCGCAGGGCGATACCTACGCTGATCTCCTCTTCACGATGATCGAGCGTCGCTCCACCCGTCCACCGGTGACGTACACCACCTTCCAGGCGCGTGACCTCGGTGGGGATACCGCGAATCTGGTCGTGACTGCGGTGCGCGAAGCCTACGAGCGATTCAAGCCGCGGGCGATGCTGGTCGGCGAGTCGTGCACCGCGGAGTTGATCCAGGATCAGGCGGGAGCGCTCGCGATGGGGATGCAGCTTCCGATCCCGGTGGTGCCGCTGGAGCTCCCCTCGTACTCCAAGAAGGAGAACTGGGGGGCATCGGAGACCTTCTATCATCTGGTGCGGACGCTGATCGGATCGGTGGCACGTCCGCGGCCGGAGCGGGCTGGGCGTCGTCCCCGCGTGAATCTCCTTGGGGCCACCGCGCTCGGATTCCGTTCCCGCGACGATGTGCGCGAACTGCGCGAGCTCCTGGGGACGGTCGGGGTGGATGTGCATGTGGTCGCGCCCCTCGATGCGACCCCCGAGTCGGTGATGACCCTCACGGACGCCGATGCCAACGTCGTGATGTATGGCGAGATCGCCTACACGACGGCGGCCTGGCTCCAGCGGGTGCATCAGATGCCGATGATCCGCACCGTCCCGATCGGGATCGGCGCGACCCGCGATTTCCTGACCGAGGTCGGGACCGTGTTGGGCATCGAGGTGCAGGCCGCCCTCGAGTCTCCCGCCGCCCGTCTGCCCTGGTATTCACGCTCGGTCGATTCCACCTACCTGACCGGGAAGCGGGTCTTCGTCTTCGGCGATGCCACGCATGCGATCGCGGCGGCACGGATCGCGCGCGATGAGCTCGGGTTCGAGGTGGTCGGGCTCGGGACCTATTCGCGCGAGATGGCGCGTGAGGTCCGTGAGGCCGCGCAGCAGTATGGGCTCGAGGCGCTGATCTGTGACGACTATCTGGCCGTCGAGCAGGCGATCACCGCGGCGACGCCGGAGCTGGTGCTCGGGACCCAGATGGAGCGTCATATCGCGAAGCGGCTCCACATCCCCTGTGCCGTGATCTCTGGTCCCTTCCACGTGCAGGATGTGCCCGCACGGTACAGCCCGCAGATGGGGTGGGAAGGGGCGAATGTGATCTTCGATGCCTGGGTCCATCCCTTGATGATGGGGCTCGAGGAGCATCTGATCACGATGTTCAGCGAGGACTTCGAGTTCGGAGAGGCTGGGAGTCACCTCGGGGCTCGCGGAGGTCATGCGACCGAGCCGCGCGCTGCCGACGGCGCGACGGCCCTGCTCGACGCTCCCGCGATCGTCGCGACGGCGGC
>JBEGVM010000171.1:0-5181 GCA_041178365.1 Gemmatimonadota bacterium
CCCGAACGCGGGTCGGTCACACGCCCACGAAACCCATTCGATTCCGGAAGGGCGACGAGCGAGTGATGCAGCTCGAAGGTGGGCGAGGAGGCGACCGGGGCACTGCGACGGAGCGCCGGCCCCGGGTTGTCCACCGCGAAGGTCAACACGGCGTGGATCTCGGTGTTCTTGGGGAAGGCCTTCGTGCGAGCGGGCTCGAACCAGCTTCGGTTCGCATCCACCCGCGCCGTCCCCTGCTGCGCACGACGCATCGTCTCGCCGATCCCGTACGCATCGGACAAGAAGAGCGAGGTCGCATCGACGGTCACCGTGCCATTGGCTTCTCCCTCGATCGGGAAGGCCGCGATCACCCCCGTGGGAAACGCTTCGGCGGCCGCGCGCTGCGACGCCGCTGAGGCCCCAGGGGCCCGGACACCCCAGTTGTCGGTCATGAGGACGAGACGCTTGCCACGCCGCTCGAGGCGGACGATGGTGCCGTCGCCCAACTGTCCACGATCGAGCCCGAGCGATGAGACGCCAGCACCAGTCGCCAACACGATCTGGTGCATGAAGTCCCTCCCGATACGCTCGGCGGGTACCTCGAGCAGGAGCTTGTTCCGATCCGCGTCGACACGGACGCCGATGAAGGGGGTCTCTTGCGCCGGGAGCCCTCCTCCGAAGAGGAGGATGGGCAGCAGGAGGGCGGTCGTGAGGAGCGATCGGGGATGTGACATCAGCAGGACTCAGAGGTGAAAGGTGAGAGATGAGCTACACCGCCGCAGCCAGTAGCCCTTAGGCGATGGTCAGGGTCCCCGCTGCCGCGTTCAGGGTGACACTGCGTTCGGTGAGCCCGCGGGTGGCCGGCCCATTCGTCACATCCCCGGTCGCGGCGAAGGTCGCCCCATGGTTCGGGCAGCTGAAGCCACCGGAGACGATGTTCACCGTCGTCCCCGCATGGGGACAGACCATGCTGAAGGCGCGGTAACTCGTCGCCGAGATGCGGACGACGGCGGTCGGTGTCCCCACCCCACCGTCGACGCGCGCGATCCCTCCATTCGACGCCAGCGCCGAGAAGTTGGCGAGGGTGACCACGAGCCCCGTCGTTCCGCCCCCCCCACCTCCGCCCGTGCCGGTGTCAGGACCGCTTCCGGTCACCCCGCCGATATTCCCGTCGCCGCAGGCCGTGAGGATGCCGAGCACGGAGGCGGCAAGCGCCGCCGAAAGGAACCGTCGCCGCTCAGGGTCGACGACGCCGTCGCGGAGCGGACAGGGGTGCATGCAGTCGGTCATGGATCACCTCATCGGAAGAGATCGAGCATCGTGAGCCACCCCGCGGTGGCAAGGCCTATGGAGCCAACGGCTACGTTCCGGTGTCGGTTCCGAGCGCTGGCCGACCCCTCCGCCTCGTTGGCGAGCAATCCCGTCGCGACGAAGCCGGCGTCGGCCGCGAGCATCAGCAGCGCATGGACCCGTTTGCGCGTCCGCTCATTCGGATCGTTCCACCCCTCCACGAGGTTCCAGACCCCCGTCACCGTATTGACCGTGAAGATCGCGGCGACCCCCGTCGCCGCCACGGCATGGCCGGTCTTCACGACGTCGGAGGCGTCCGAACTCTTGTCGAGGAGCTGACTCCCCGCCCAGTACTGGAAGGCGAAGAGCGGGAGCATGGCGTAGCTCCCGTATCGATGGATATCGAGGCGCCGATAATACGCGGCCGAATACTCGACGACCGAATCCCGCGGGATCGGGGGGAGGGCGAACCGCGAGATCGGCACCGGGGCCCCAGACCGGCTGACCTCTGGGGTGGAATCTCCAGGAGAGGACACGGCGAGCTGCGCCACGAGAACCACAAGAGAGAGGGCAGGCATGGGCAAGGCGGGCTAAGGTGTGACGGAACCCTCTCAAGGTATGATGCCGTTCGCCTTGGAAGGGAGGGGTTCCCAGCTGGCCGCCCCTTCACCCCTCGTCAGACTCACCTCCGACTCCCCGCCCGATGCCCCTCTTCCTCAAGGTCTACGCCGCCTGCTTCGCCGCCTTCTTCACCCTCGACCTCCTCTGGCTCGGGGTCATCGCGAAGGGGTTCTACCAGAAGCACCTCGGCCACCTCATGCGGGATGACGTGCAGTGGCCCGCCGCGCTCGCCTTCTACCTCATCTACCTCGGCGCGATCGTCATCCTCTGTGTCCTCCCCGCGATCGAGAAGCAGTCCCTCGGCCGCGCGATCGCCCTCGGCGCGGTCTTCGGCCTCGCCGCCTACGCCGCCTTCGACCTGACGGGCCTCGCGCTACTGAAGGGGTTCCCCGTGCCGGCGGTCATGGTCGACCTGGTCTGGGGCACCGTCCTCACCGCGAGCGTCAGCGCGGCGGGGTATCTCGTCGGACGAGGGTGAGGATCGAGTAGAGCGCGACCGACTCGTCGCGCTGGTTCCGCACATCGACATCCCACTCGACGACCCCCTGCGGGACCCCGTCCACTGGCGTCTCTTTGACCGTCTTCTGCTTGACGGTGAGCCGCACCTGGATGGTGTCCCCGGGATAGACCGGCTTGGTGAAGCGGAGCCGTTCGAGTCCGTAATTCGCCATCACGGGGCCGAGTGCGGGCTCCACGAAGAGCCCGGCGGCCGCCGAGACGATGAAGTAGCCATGCGCGACGCGGCCTTCGAAGACGCCATGTGCCTTGGCTGCGTCGTCATCCATGTGCGCATAGAAGGTGTCACCGCTGAGTCGCGCGAACGCCTCGATGTCCTCGAGCGTGATCGTGCGCGTCTTGGTGACGAGGGTGTCTCCCACCTCGAGCTGTTCGAAGGTGCGGGTGAAGAGATGCGATCCCTCCGTCCGCTGCGCCGCCCCCGCGCTCCACTCATGGGTGATCGCGGTGAGCATCGTCGGGCTTCCCTGCACTGCGGTGCGCTGCATGTAGTGCAATACGCCCCGGGCGCCCCCCATCTCCTCTCCGCCCCCGGCGCGGCCGGGGCCACCATGCACGAGATTCGGCAGTGGGGACCCGTGCCCCGTGCTCTCCTTGGCGCTCGTGCGATCGAGCACGAGGAGGCGCCCATGATATGAGGCCACGCCGAGGACGACCTCGCGCGCGACCTTCGGACTCGCCGTGATCAGCGAGCCGACGAGAGATCCCTTGCCACGCTTGGCGAGCGCGATCGCCTCATCGAGGGTCTCGTAGGGCATCACGGTGTTCACCGGCCCGAACGCCTCGATGTCATGTGGCTCCGCGTGCGTGAATGGGGCATCGCAGACCATGAGCTGTGGCCCGAAGAAGCACCCCGCCTCGCGGTCGGCGCCACGCACCTCGAAGTCACTGCTCCCGAACACCATCTCACCAGCTTCACGGATCCGTGCGGCGGCCGCGCCCACATCGCGCACCTGCCCACGGCTGGCGAGCGGCCCCATCCGCACCCCGTCGAGACGCGGATCGCCGATGGTGGTGCTCGCCAGCCGCTTGGTGAGCGCGGTGACGACGGCCTCCTCCATCCCCCGGGGGACGATGGTGCGACGGATGGCGGTGCACTTCTGCCCCGCCTTGGTCGTCATCTCGCGCACGACCTCCTTCACGAAGAGATCGAATTCCTCGGTACCGGGGGCGGCATCGGGTCCCAAGATGCAGCAATTGAGGGAGTCGGCTTCCATGTTGAAGCGCACCGAGTGCTGCACGAGCGCGGGGCTCTCCTTGAGCATCTGCCCCGTGGCCGCGCTCCCCGTGAAGGCCACCGCGTCCTGCTCCTCGACGTGCGAGAGGAGATCTCCCGCGGACCCACAGATCAACTGCACCGCACCGGCCGGGAGGACGTTCGCAGCGATCATCTCACGGAACATGAGTTCGGTGAGATAACTCGTCGCCGTCGCTGGCTTCACGATGCAGGGCACGCCGGCGAGGAGCGCTGGCGCGAGCTTCTCGAGCATCCCCCAGCAGGGAAAGTTGAAAGCGTTGATGTGGATCGCGACCCCTTCGAGCGGGACGCAGATATGTCGCCCGGCGAAGGTCCCCCCCTTACCCAACAGTTCCTGCGGCCCCTCGACGAAGTACGTCTCGTCGGGAAACTCACGGCGTCCGCGACTCGCGTAGGCGAAGAGCGTCCCGATCCCACCCTCGATGTCGACCCAGCCATCACCTCGCGTCGCCCCGGTCGCAGAGGAGAGCGCATAGAAGAGCTCCTTGCGCGCCATGAGATGCTGCGCCAGCGCCTTGAGCATCCGTGCGCGCGCATGGAAGGTCATCCGTCGCAGCGTGGGTCCACCGACTCGGCGCGCGTACCTGAGCATCTCCCGGAAATCGAGCCCACTGCTGGACGCCTCAGCGATCATCTCGCCGGTCACCGCGTGGTACAAGGCGGTCGCACTCCCGGTGCCAGCCACCCACTCCCCGAGGGCGTAGTTCTGCAGACGGTTGATCATCGCGGTTGCGTCTCCTTCCAGGTCTTGAGGATGGCGGCCTGTGTTGGACGGTCAGCGGGGACCTCACGCAGCGGCTCGACCTCACGCCACCCCGCCTGCATCGCGGCGGGGAGGCGCTGATACAGGGCGGTACCTTCGCTCTTCCAGGTGAGCATCTCGTCGCTCACCTCCTTCACGATCTTCGCCGGATTCCCGACAACAACGCTCCGCTCAGGGATCTGCATCTCCGCCGGGACGAAACAGAGCGCCCCGACGATGCTGCCTGCGCCAACCGTCGCTCGGTCCATCACCACGGCGTTCATCCCGATGAGCACATTCGCCCCGATATGCGCCCCATGCACGACGGCCCCGTGACCGATGTGTGCCCCCGGCTCAAGCACCACCGTGACCCCTGGGAACATGTGCACCGTGCAGTTCTCCTGCACATTACATCCATCGCCGATGATGATCCCGCCCCAGTCCCCGCGGATCGCGGCGCCCGGGCCGATGTAGACATCCTTGCCGATGATCACATTCCCGGTGACCGTAGCCTTCGGATGCACGAAAGCGCTCTCGTGCACCACGGGGATGAAATCCTCAAAGGCGTAGATGCTCACACCCGCTCCAGGATGAGCGCGTACCCCTGCCCCACACCGATACACATCGTGCAGAGCGCATAGCGCCCCCCGCGATGCTGGAGCTCGCGGGCCGCCGTGAGTGCCAGTCTCGCTCCACTCATCCCGAGCGGATGTCCGAGCGCGATCGCGCCCCCATTGGGATTCACACGCGGATCGTCATCGCCGAGCCCGAGTTC
>JBEGVM010000172.1:0-24218 GCA_041178365.1 Gemmatimonadota bacterium
ACGCCGAAGATGATCAGCGCCCACCAGTAGCCGGTGAGGAACTTCGACATCGCGATGACGATGCGCGTGGGAAGCGGGAGCGGCACGCCCACCTGGGCGAACATCGTCTCGAAGGTCGGGATCACGACGATGAGCAGCACCGCGATCGCGGCCGCGGCCACGCCCATGATGACGCCCGGGTAGATCATCGCGCCTTTCACCTTGCGGACGAGGGCGTCGTTCTTCTCCATGAAGGTCGCGAGGCGGAGGAGGATGGTGTCCAGGATACCTCCCGCCTCCCCTGCCGCGACCATGTTCACATACAGGTCGGTGAAGGCATTGGGGTGTTTGCCCAGGGCATCCGCCACCGTGTTCCCCGATTCGACATCAAAGACGATCTGGCGTGTCACCGACTGCAGGACCGGGTTCTCCGACTGCTTGGAGAGGATATCCAACGCCTGCACCAAGGGGAGCCCCGAATTGATCATCGTCGAGAACTGCCGGGTGAAGATCACGATATCACGCATCGAGACCTTCCCCGTAGTCTTCTTCTTTGTCACCTCGTCCAGCTTGACGACGGTCAGGCGCAGCCGCTTGAGCTGCGCAGCGGCATCATCCTTATTCGCCGCCTCGATGGTTGCGGAGCGGACCTCGCCCTGCGCGGTTCTGGCAGTGTACGTGAAATTCGGCATGACGAAGTATTAACCTCTGACCGGATCGACGGCGACCAGGGTGACACCCGATCCGGCGCTCCGGCTCATCGACGCAGGCCCGTCGCGGAGGTCGAGGCACGCGACGCCCCAGCGCCACCACCGGTCGAGTCATCCGCGCTCCCGCGCCCGATCATCCGCAGGAATTCGTTCGCGTCCTGACTCACCCGCAGACAATCCTCCTCGGCCACGAGATTCGCCTGGAAGAGCTGGACGAGCGAGTCATTGAGCGTCTGCATCCCGAACTTCTTCCCCGACTGCATCATCCCGTAGATCTGATGGACCTTGTCGTCGCGGATGAGGGCACGGATCGCCGGCGTCGCCACGAGGATCTCCGTCGCCGCGACCCGTCCCTTGCCATTCTTCTTCGGGATCAGGGCCTGCGTGACGACCCCCTCGAGCACGAAGGCGAGCTGCGTCCGGACCTGCTGCTGTTGATGGCTCGGGAAGACGTCGATGATCCGGTTGATCGCCTCCGCCGCACTATTCGTGTGGAGCGTCGCGAAGGCGAGGTGACCCGTCTCGGCGATCGTCAGCCCCGCATGGATCGTCTCATAGTCCCGCATCTCACCTACCAACACCACATCCGGATCCTCACGCAAGGCGTACTTGAGCGCACTCGCGAACGACCGCGTGTCCGAGCCCACCTCGCGCTGATTGATGATGCATCCCTGATGCTTATGCACGAACTCGATCGGATCCTCGACCGTGAGGATATGT
Source organism: Gemmatimonadota bacterium (assembly GCA_041178365.1). Taxonomy (GTDB): domain Bacteria; phylum Gemmatimonadota; class Gemmatimonadetes; order Gemmatimonadales; family Gemmatimonadaceae; genus Pseudogemmatithrix. The sequence goes on from JBEGVM010000172.1 coordinate 1,410, forward strand.
CCCTTCCGCTCTTTGTTGATCTTGTCGATCATCGCGGCGAGGGTGGTCGACTTCCCAGAACCCGTAGGACCCGTCACGAGGACGAGCCCGCGTGGACGCTCCGCCAAGCGGGCGATCACCGCGGGGAGCCCGAGCTGCTCGAAGGTCTGAATGAGATGGGGGATCTGGCGCAGGACCATCGCGACACAGCCCCGCTGACGGAAACAGTTCGCCCGGAAGCGCGCGAGATTCTGGATCCCGAACGAGAAGTCGAGCTCATCCTCCTGCTCGAAGCGCTTCTTCTGGTTCTCGGTGAGCACCGAGTAGGCGAGCTGCGTCGTGTCCTTGGGTTGGAGCACCGCCTCCACCCGTGAGTGCTGCATATCGCCGTCGATCCGCAGCTTCGGGCGGTTCCCCGCCGTCAGATGCAGATCCGAAGCCCCACGCTCGATCATCTCTTCGAGCAAGGTACGGAGATTGAGGACGGAGGGGGCGATCGCCTCGCGCGACACCGGGGGCACAGTCATGACAAGAGGAGGAGAGAGAGGAGATGGAAGACGGGGAGGGTTAGGCGCTGGTCTCGCGGACCACCTGTTCCATGGTGGTGATCCCCTTCCAGACCTTGATCAGGCCGTCCATCCGGAGGGTCAACATGCCGTCGGCGATGGCCACATCACGGATCTCCGCCGCGCCGACGTTCTGCAGGATCAATTTACGGAGGGCGGGCGTCATGAACATCACCTCATAGGCCCCCTGACGCCCCTTGAGCCCCGAGCCACCGCAGGCCTCGCACCCGCGCCCCCGGAAGTACGGCATCGCACGCACCTTGGTCTCGAGCGTCACCGGCGCCAAGAGAGACGCCGACTCCTTCGGCGCCCGGGCGATCATGTCACGGATCGACTGCTCGGTGAAGCGGAGGTCGCGCAGGGTGGTATCCGGCCCGATCTTCGCGGCCTCGAACTCAAACGGGTCTGGGGTGACCACCGTCTTACACCCCGAGCAGATGCGGCGCAGGAGCCGCTGGGCCAACACCAGGTTGAGCGCCGAGCTCACGTTGAAGGGCTCCAGCCCCATATCGAGGAGACGCGTGACCGTCTCCGCCGCGGAGTTCGTGTGGAGGGTCGAGAGCACGAGGTGCCCCGTGAGCGCGGCCTTGATCGCGATCCCACCCGTCTCGAGGTCGCGGATCTCGCCGACCATGATGATGTTCGGATCCTGACGCAGGAACGCCTTGAGCGCCGCGGCGAAGGTCATCCCGATCTCAGTCCGTACCAGGACCTGATTGACCCCGTACAGATTGTACTCGACCGGGTCTTCTGCGGTCATGATGTTCGTATCGATCGCGTTGACCTTGCTGAGGCAACTGTACAGCGTCGTCGTCTTGCCCGAGCCCGTCGGTCCGGTGACCAGCACCATCCCATACGGGTTCGAGACCGCATCCATCAGCTCCTTCTCGGCGCGCGGCTCGATCCCGAACTTCTCGAGCTCGAGCGTGAGATTCCCCTTGTCGAGGATCCGGAGCACCACCTTCTCACCGAAGAGGGTCGGGAGGGTCGATACGCGATAATCGATGACCTTCTTCCCCATCTTGAGCTTGATGCGCCCATCCTGCGGGACACGCCGCTCGGCGATGTTGAGCGCCGCCATGATCTTGAACCGGGAGATCACCGCCGGCTGCATCTTCTTAGGGGGCTTCATCACCTCGATGAGCGCGCCATCGATCCGGTAGCGGACCCGGAGGTCATGCTCGAAGCATTCGAAATGGATATCCGAGGCCCCACGCTTCACCGCGTCGGTGAGGATCGCATTGATCAGCTTGACGACCGGGGCGTCATCGACGGCGGCCGCCATCGCGGCCGCGGAGGCCTCCTCCGCCCCGGCCTCCATGATCTCGATATCAGTCTCGACATCCAGCTCCTCGAGCTCGGTGAGGAGCGCGGACATCTGCTCCTCGTCCTTCGTCTCGTAGTGCTTGTCGATGACGTTCTTGAGCGTGAACTCCCCCGCAATGACCGGGAAGATGTCGTAGCGCGTGATGAACTTGAGGTCTTCGATCACCCCGAGATCGGTCGGATCGACCATCGCGACCGTCAGGGTCCGGCCATCCCGCTTGAGCGGAAGCACGAGATGCTTGGTCGCCAGATCGCCGGGCACCAGCTTCACGATCTTGGGATCGACCTCGAACTTGGAGAGGTCGACGGCCGGCATCTTGTATTGCCGAGCCAAGATGCGTGTGAGCTCGTTCTCCGGGATGAACCCGAGCTTGACCAGATTGTAGCCGACCCGCGTCCCATGCTCCTTCTGCTCGGCCTGCGCCCGATCCAACTGCTCGCGCGTGATCTTCCCCTCCGCGAGGAGCAGATCACCGATACGGGTAGGGCTCAGCGAGACGGGAACGGCCATGATCCGGACAGAAGGGAACGCCCGTGCGGACCAATCGATCGATCGGGCGCACAGCGGAAAGGAACAAAATGGAACCTGCCGGGGGCCTGCGAACCCGTCAAGGATGACCGTCCACCGCTCCCGGCGAGCATCACCGAGGGTGACGAGGCGTACCGGAGAAGGTCACATGGGGGGCGAGTCGAGCCGCCGTCTTCTCCCCGATCCCCGGCACGCGCGTTAATGCCGGTAACGCCCCGAAGGCCCCGGCTCGTTCGCGATCCTTGACGATCCGCTGCGCCAGCGCCGGCCCGATCCCCGGCAGGGTGATGAGCAAGGACTCCGGTGCCGTGTCGAGATCCACGGGGACTGGGACGGCCGACCGAGGCTGGACGGCCGACCGAGGCTGGACCGCCGTAGAGGCCAGCGGAGCGGTCGTCTTGTTGCGGCGCGGATTCCGACCCCGCGTCGCTATCGCACTGTCCACGGCAGCCAAGTGCCCCGCAAGCGCCTGTCGCGCAGACGGGGAGGGCGCGGGGGAGCGCCAGCGAACGACGCGCACCCCCGTCCCGAGCGCGAGGACCAGAGCGAGGAAGAGGAGGGCGTGGCGCTCCGATGGGGTGGGCATCCCCTACCCTGACGGTCGGAGGGGCGATCGCCCGCATCACCCCAACGCGACCCCTATCGCGACGCCGCGTCCCGCGTGAGGTCCCGGATCAGCGCGACCGCGACATCCCCGACGATCTGCAGCGACCGCTGCGACACCTTGTCCACGGTGTCATCAACGGTATGGTGCCAGGGATAGTCGAGGTCGATCACGTCGATCACCCGGAGCCCCTTCGCCAAGAGGGGGACATGGTCATCGGTGATGCCCAGCACGGTGAGATTGCTGAAGACCGCGCCATGCCCGAGGCGCTGGGCGGTGGACCAGACGCGCTGGACGACCTCCGGCGCCCCGCGCACCGAATACCCCTCCTGCTTGAACACTGGCTCCTCGTCCCCCACCATGTCCCAGAGCACCCCGAAGAGCGGGGCGTAGCCCGGCTCCGGGAGCCGGTCGGCGAAGTATCGCGACCCGATCAGCACATCGGTGTTGGTGTCGAAATCCCCATAGTCCTCCCCATCGACGAGGAGGAGATCGACCCCGACCTCCGGCGCGCGACGCGCCAACGCCTCGGCGACCCCCAGCAGGATCGCGACGCCAGAGCCCCCGTCGTTCGCGCCCAACACCGCCTCCCCTCGCTTGGTGGGATCCGGATCGCTGTCGGCGACGGGGCGGGAATCCCAGTGCGCGAGATAGAGGACCCGGCGCGGGTCCGCTGGACGGAACCGGGCCAGGAGGTTCCGCATGGGGAGCTGCCGGCCATCGGCGGTGGTATGCGTCCACCGTTGCACGATCACGGTGTCGGCCCGGCGCCGGAGTTCGGCCTCCAGCCAGTCGGCGGCACGTCGGTGCGCTTCGGTCCCCGGGACGCGGGGCCCAAAGGCGACCTGCGCACGGACCGCCTCGAGGGCGGCGGCTCCATCGAACTCGGTCGCCGCGCCTGCCGACGCCGCCTCCCGCCCGGCGGCATCGGCGCGCTCTCCCCCACAGGCGGTCCCCGTGCTGAGGGCCGCGCCCACGAGGAGCGCACCGGCGATGCGTTGACGTTTCGGGGACATCAGCGGACTCCTCCGGGGTAGCAGTCAGAGCGATCCGAGCCGGGGATCCTGCACGCCACGCTTGCCCGGACACCTCGGTTCCTAGCAATATAGAAGGTTACCCCTGTCCTCTGTCCCGAGTTGCCGCCGAGTGCGAATCGTCACACGCTATGTGCTGAAGGAGCATCTCGGTCCGCTGGCCTTCGCGGTCTCGGCCCTGACCTCGCTCCTCCTGCTCAACTTCGTCGCCAAGCGGTTCGGGGACCTCGTCGGCAAGGGGCTCCCCTGGACGGTGATCACCGAGTTCCTCCTCCTCTCGATCCCCTTCACCCTGGCGATGACGCTGCCGATGGCGGTCTTGGTCGCCACGATGCACGCCTTCTCCCGCTTCGCCTCGGAGAACGAGATCACCGCCTTCAAGGCGAGCGGGGTGAGCATGCAGCGCCTCGTGATCCCGGTGATCCTCGCCTCGGTCGGGCTGACACTCGCGATGATCCTCTTCAACGATCAGGTGCTCCCGCGGGCGAACCATCGACTCGCCACCTTACAGGCGGATATCGCGCGGGTCAAACCGACCCTCGCCCTGAACGAGCAGGTGATCAACGAGGTGGTCCCGCGCCAGCTCTATCTGCGGGCGGCACGCATCGCGTCCGGATCGAACCGGATGCAGGACGTGACCATCTACGACCTCGCCGATCCGACGAACCGGCGGACGATCCTCGCCGACAGCGGGCATCTTGCCCTCTCGCCGAGCGGTGAGGATCTGATCCTCACGCTGTACGACGGGACCTCGACGTCGATCGACCCGGCGCAACGCGCCCGGCTCCAGCGGAGCTTCTTTCGAGAGGATGTGATCATGGTGCGCGGGGTCTCGGCGCGCCTCGACCGAGGGTCGGACCGCGGCATGTACAAGTCCGACCGCGAGCTCAGTGTCTGCGAGCTCCAGATGCGCGTGGCCGATGCCTCGGTCCAGCGGGATAGTGCGTGGGCGCGGATCCGCCGCGCGGAGGGGGATTCGCTGGCCGCTCGACGGGTCCCGGGTGTGCCCGGTGGTGCGGGCGCCCTCTACTGCGCCGCCTTCGCACAGGTCCTGCGCTGGATCACGCCCGATCCCGCGCATGCCGCCCAGCCCCCACGCGTGGTGCCCGAGACGCTCACCCCCGTGCCGGACCTCACCACCTCCGCCAGCGCCGTCCTGCTCGAGGGGATGCGATTCGAGTTACAGGTGGCACAGCATACCATCGACCAGTACCGCGTCGAGATCGAGAAGAAGTTCGCGATCGCCGTGGCCTGCACGGTCTTCGTCCTGCTCGGTGCCCCGATCGCGCTGCGCTTCCCGCGTGGGGGCGTGGGGCTCACCATCGGTGTGAGCCTCGGCGTCTTCGCGCTGTACTACATCGGCCTCCTCGGTGGGGAGGCGCTCGCCGACCGAGCGATCCTGAGTCCGACACTCGCGATGTGGGGGGCGGACCTCCTGCTCGGGGTCGTCGGGATCTGGCTCACCCTCCGGCTCGGATCGGAGGGGGCGACCTCGCGCGGGAGCGAGACGTCGGAGCGCTGGCATCGGTGGAAGGCGCGCTGGTCGGCGAAGCGGCGGCAGCGACGGACCGCGCGCGGGGTCGCCGCATGAGGCCTCGCCTGCGTCCCTTGGACCGGTATGTCCTCCACGAATTCTGGCGCGTGCTGGTTGCGACCGCCCTCGGGTTCCCGCTCCTCGTCATCATCATCGACCTGAGTGAGAAACTCGATTCCTATCTGGCGCGTGAGCTCCCGCCGGCCGACATCGCCCTCGCCTATCTCTTCGGGATCGCCGATACGATGTTCCTCATCCTCCCGGCCGCGGTGCTCTTCGCGACGGTCTTCACGATCGGGAACTTCACGCGGCACAGCGAGATCACGGCCGCCAAGGCCTCAGGGATCAGCTTCCATCGCTTCATCGCGCCGATCGCCCTCGGGGCGGTCGGCGTCACCCTGTTCGGGCTCCTCCTCGCGGAGATCGTCCCCCCCCTCAACGCGCGGCGCTTGGAGCTCCTCCAGGAGAAGGCGTTCCGCAACACCGACCAGCGCACGAACTTCGCCTATGCGTCTGAGACGGGCCGCGTCTATCGCATCAGCCAGGCCTCGGTGACCGGGGGCACGGTGGAGGGGATCGAGATCGAGCGACGCGGCACTGGTCCCGACTACCCCACGTATGTGATCGCCGCGGGGAAGGGCGAGTGGGCAGAGGAACGGGGATGGACCCTGCGTGAGGGCGTGGTCCACCTCCTCCCGGATTCCCTCTCCAACCTCACCTATCACTTCGACTCGCTCCGCGATGCGGGATTCCGTGAGCCACCGGCCAGCCTGATGGCAAACCCGAAGGCCCCGGCGGAGATGGGGTATCGCGATCTGGGACGCTTCATCGAGGCGATGGAGCGCTCGGGGACGAATGTGAACAAGCTGCGCGTGGAACGGATGCTCAAGATCGCGATCCCCTTCACCTCCGTGATCATCATGTTGATCGGTGCGCCTCTCGCGACGAGCACTCAGCGCGGCGGCACGGCCTACGGGATCGGGATCAGTCTCGCGATCACCGTCGTCTTCCTGATGCTGATCCAGCTCACCCAGGCGATCGGGGCCGGCGGGCTCGTGCAACCGGAGCTCGCCGCCTGGCTCCCAGGGATCCTCTTCGGCATCCTCGGCACGACCCTCCTCTATCGGGTGCGCACATGACCTCGTCATCACGCCCCACCGAGACCTTCCCGATCGTCCAACGGAGCGGGCTCCAATTCTTCCGGATGATGGGGCGCCAGGCGATGGCCCTGATCGGGGGGATCGGCGCCCGCGTGCTCTTCGTCGGGGATATCCGGCGGGCGCTGCGCGAGGGACCTACCTGGCGCGGGCAGGTGATCCACCAGATGCGGGAGATCGGGGTCAATTCCCTTCCCCTCACCCTCATGGTGGCCGCCTTCATCGGTGGGGTGATCGCGATCCAGATCCGCTACCAGCTCTTCCCGGGGATCCAACTCTCCATCGTCGGGCTCTCGACGCGACAGATCGTGATCCTGGAGACCGGCCCCCTGCTGACGGGACTCGTCCTCGCGGGGCGGGTCGGCGCCAAGATGACGGCGGAGATCGCGACGATGCGCGTGACGGAGCAGATCGATGCCTTGGAGACGCTCTCGTTCGACCCGGTGGCCTATCTCGTGGTGCCGCGACTCATCGCCGCGACGATCATGCTCCCCCTGCTGACCATCTTCGCCGATGTCGCGGGCGTGACCGCCGGGATGCTCTCCTCGGTCCTCGTCGCGGATGTGCCGTTGGCGCAGTTCCTCGAGGGGGTGCGCCTCGGCTACGACCAGTTCCAGGTGACGTACAGCCTGATCAAGGCGACGCTCTTCGGCGCGGCGATCGCCTTCCTCTGCACCTTCGAGGGGTACATGACCTTCGGTGGGGCCGAAGGGGTCGGCAAGAGCACCGCGCGCGCCGTCGTCATCACCTCGATCGCGATCCTGATCCTCGACGCGACCACCGCTATCCTCCTCGCACCCTATCTTCAGGCATGAAGCGACGCGATGAAGTGCTCGTCGGACTCGTGGCCACCGCGGCGGTCGGATTCGCCGTGGTCGGCTCCCTCTATCTGGCCCGTGGGGGGCTCCTCCCCGGTTACGAGATGTACAGCGTCTACGATTGGGGGGCGGGGCTGCGCCAGGGCCAACCCGTGATGCTCTCCGGGGTCTCCGTCGGCTATGTCGGGAACGTCGATATCCGGCGCGACGGGAAGCTGATCGTCGAGATGCGCATCTACAACAAGTACCGCGTCCCTCACGGGACCACCTCGAAGGTCGCGCCGAACGGGGTCTTCGGCGACATGATGGTGACGCTGCATCCCTCCAAGGCCACCGACGACTACTTCGCGGCGGGGGACACGGTCCCCGCCGGCCCGCCCTCGGTCGGGGTCGCGGACATCCTGGGCAAGGTCGACTCGATCAGCCGCGACGTCCAACTGCTCACCACCACCCTGCGCCGTACCCTCGTCGATGAGGCGGGACTCGAGGACCTGCGTCGCACGATCGGCTCGGCCCAATCGCTGATCACCGTGCTCGAGAAGGTGGCAACAGAGCAATCGCGCGAGCTGACGCAGACGCAGCGCTCCTTCCGGCGACTCGCCGATGCGGTGGACCCGGCGCAGGTGGACTCGACGGTGCAGGCGGTGGGCGCCATGGCGAGCAGCCTCACCACCCTCACGAGTGACTTGCAAGGGACGACGGCACGCTTGAACGGCGTGCTCCAGAAGCTCGAGAGCGGGGAGGGCTCGGCGGCGAAGTTGGTGAACGACCCGGGGCTCTACACCGATGTCCGAGCCCTCGTGCAGCGGCTCGATTCCCTCACCGCGGATTTCCAGAAGAACCCAAAGAAGTACATCAATGTGAAGGTGTTCTGATCGCTCGGCGCGACGAGCGCCACGGCGGTGGCGTGACGGAGACGACGAAGCCCCGGGGCGCCTGAGCGCCCCGGGGCTTCGTCCATCCTACGGTGCGCGGACCTTAGTTGAAGGTGTAGCGCACACCCAGCTGCATCCGCCAGACATCGCCGATACCGAAGTTCCGCTGGAAGGAGCGATCGAGGAGCGAGCTCCCGATCGTCCGCATCCGGAACTGCGGCACCCCTGAGGCGTCCACACCAGCCGGCACGAGCGGGGTGGAGGAGGTAAAGCTCCAGCTCCGGCCCCAGTCCGAGTTGAACATGTTGGTGAAGTTCAGGAGATCCATGCGGACCTGGAGCTTGTTCGGCTTGCCCATGACGTTCTGCACGATATCCTGCGTGAGGCTGACGTCCATCCGGGCCGTCATCGGGGTGAAGATCCCCCCGCGCTTCACATACTCGCCACGGTTGTTGCGCAGATAGCGATCCTGCTGGATGAACTTCTCGAAGGCCTCGATCTGCTGGGCGACGGAGAACGGCGCCGAGCCGGTGATCGGGAGGAAGCGCATCTCGCTCGCATCCTTCGGCACATAGAGCAGGTCGTTCGATGTGCCGCCGTCGCCGTTGAAGTCACCGCCATACACATACGACCCGTTCCCCTGGAAGCTGTTGAGGAAGAACGAGATCCCGGTGGGACCGATCGGGAGGAGCTTCTTGGTGTACGCGGCGGTCAGGAAGTAGCGGTGCCCCTGCGACGCGCCGGAGAACCCGAGCCCCGGATTGTTCGGGCCGTTGACCTGCGCATTGCCGTTCCACGACCCGAAGGCAATCGAGCCCGGGTCGACGGTGTTGCGGGCCAGGCCGTAGCTGTACGCCGCCTTGGCAAAGAAGCCGTTCGTGAACGCCTTCTCCAGCGAGGCCGAGAGGTTCCAGGAGCGACCCACGTCCTGGTTCTTGAGGACCACCGCACTCGTCACGCTGCAATTGATGCGCTGCTGGACGCCGCTGACGGTCGGGCAATCGTCGACCGACCACCGTGGACGCTGGTCGGGGCCGTTGAACTTCCCGTCGGCCGTCGAGAGGTTGCCGTCGATGTAGTAGATGCCGTTGATGTCCTGCGCGAGCAGGAGCTCGAGGGTGCCGGTCGTCCCAAACGGAAGCTTCCGGTCGACGGCGAGGTTCGTGCGAAGGATCTGCGGGAACTTGAAGTTCTTGTCGGTGAGCGCGAGCTCGTACGACGCCGCCGGCGCCCCGGTGACGTTCGCCGGCTTGTACTTGTCCGGATCGGGGTGGAAAGGCCGGGTGTTCACGTTATCGAACTGCTCGAAGCCCGTGAGCACGCCGTTGTTGCCGATCTGGTTGGAGATCCAGACGTAGGCGGGACGCCCAGTGAAGACACCGGTGCCGCCGCGGACCTGGGTCGTCCCCTCACCCGCGACATCCCAGTTGAAGCCGAAGCGCGGCGAGAAGAGGAGCGAGGGCTTCGGGAGCGCCTGCGTCTCGTACTGCTGCGCCACGCCGTTCTCATCGCGGAAGACCATCGCGTTGGCGAGCGGGTTCTCGAACCCGGTGTCGCCGAAGCGCGCCTGCTCGACGCGGAGCCCGAAGGTCGTGGTCAGGTTGCGCGTGGGACGGAACTCGTTCTGCGCATAGACGCCCGCGAAGAGCACCTCGAGCGGCTGCACCGGCTTCTCCATCCCGGGCTGGTTCGCGTAGCGCACCTGGAAGCGGCGCAGCGAGATCGGCGAGGTGGTCCGGTTGGGGTTCGCGAGGTAGTCGTTCGCGTCCGTGTAGAAATCGTTGAGCGAGTTGTAGACGTACACGCTCTGCGAACCCGGGAAGAAGATGTTCTCCGACTCGTACCGCTCGACGCTCACGCCGAGGGTGAAGTCGTTCCGGTCGCCGTAGATCGTGAAGTTGTTCTGGAACTGCTGGCTGTTGTAGCGGAGCTCGTTGTTCGGCGTGAAGGGCTCGAAGCCGAACGAGGTGTACACGGCACTGGCGTCCAGGATGTCGACGAAGGGGAAGGGCTTCCCCCCGGTCAGGCCGCCGCGCACATCGCGGCTCTCATCGTTCTTCGTGTAGCCGACGATCATGTTGTTCGACATGTTCGACCCGACCACCGCATTCCACTCGCCGACCACCGACTCGATGTTCTCGAGGATCTGGTAGTTCGAGTTCTGGAAGTTGAGGCCGAGGAGGCTGGTCCGGCGGTTCCCGAAGCCCAACGACGACGAATTCGAGAGGAGTACGTCCGTCTTGGAGTCCAGCTTGGTGTAGCGGAGGCTGAACTTGTTCTTGTCGTTCATCGCGTAGTCGAGCTTCGCGGTGAGACGGAGCGACGGGGTCTCGTGATCGTAGCCCTCGTACGGGCCCGCGGTGTAGCCGAAGTTCTGCGAGAGGTAGTTGCTCAGCGAGTCGAGCGAGGTCGCGCGGACGCGCGTCACCTGCCCGCCCTGCGTGCCACCGGGCTGGAGCGCCTGGAACGTGGTCCCCGGCTCCGTGATGCCATCGCTCTCGAACGAGGCGAAGAAGAAGAGCTTGTTCTTGATGAGCGGGCCACCGATGCGCGCCCCGACCTGGCTGAAGTCGAAGGTGCCGGGATTGAAGGCCCGACCGCCGATCTTCTTCCCGACCATGTCGTTGTCGCGCTGCAGATAGTAGACCGAGCCCGAGAAGTCATTCGTGCCCGACTTGGTCACGGTGTTCACCGCGGCGCCGACGAAGTTGCCCTGCCGCACGTCGAACGGGGCGATGCTCACCTGCACCGCCTCGATCGCGTCGAGCGAGATCGGGGCGACGCCCGTCCGGTCGCCCGGCTGTCCGCCGAGGCCGAACGAGTTATTGAAGTAGGCGCCGTCCACCATGATGTTGTTCAGGCGGTTGTCGACACCGGCGAACGACGACCCACTCGCCTGCGGGGTGAGGCGGGTGAAGTCGTCGATGCGACGCGAGATGGTCGGCAACTGCTCGAGCGCCTGCAACGGCACCGAGGTCGCCGCGCCGGTGCGCGTCTGCGAGATCTCCGAGCCCGTCGAGGTGACGGTGACCGCGCTCAGCTGGGTCGCCAGCGCCCCGAGACGGAAGGTCACGTCGGTCGAGACACCGAGGCCGACGTTGAGGCCGCTCCGCGACTGCCGCGCGAACCCGATCCGGGTCGCCTCGACCGTGTACGGGCCGCCGACGCGGAGGCCGGGGATGATGAATCCACCATCCGCACGCGTCGTCGACTGATAGATGGTACCCGAGGGGGTGTGGGTCGCGGTGACCCGGGCGCTCTGGATCGGGTTCCCAGCCGAATCGACCACCGAGCCACGCATCGAGCCGGTGGTGACCTGGGCCGAGACGTCGGCGGTCCAGAGAGCCCCGACGAGGGCGAGTGCCCCAGCGATGGCCAGTGAACGGAGACTACGGAGCATGGATGATCCTCTGTAGGGGTATCTACGGGGGTACAGCACGGAAAAAGTACTACAGCTGGACCTCAGAGTCCAACGTGGGGGGCGGGAAAAAGGTGCCCTGCGACCGGACCGTTACACGCTCGGACGGCCGGGCCGGCCTACGGTCAGATAGTACAGGGGGACCCCCACCAGACAGGCCCCAAGCACTCCCATGGTCTGCCACCGGCTCCCCGGATCGATCAGGGCGTTCCCGAGGAGGTAGAGGACTGCGGCCATGAAGAGGAGGGGGACCACCGGGAACCCGGGGCACCGGAAGGTCGGGCGGTAGTCGGGGCGCCCCCGGAGCCGGAAGATCGACGCCACCGCCAAGAAGTAGAATGGGAGAAAGGCCGTCACGAAGGCATCGGCCAGCTGTTCGAAGCTCCGGAGCAGCACGAAGACCGCCCCCAACGTGGCCGTCAGGGCGATCGCCACATAGGGGGTGCCAAACCGGGGGTGCACCGCCCCCACCCCGCGGAAGAGGAGCCCATCCTCCGCCATCGCGAAGAAGATGCGTGGGCTCGTGAAGAGCACGGTGTTCAGGGTCCCGAAGGTCGAGATCATCACCGTGACGGAGACGAAAACCACCCCGACCGGACCGATCACCCGCTGCGCGACGTCGGCGGCGACGAGTTTGGAGACACGGATCTCCTCGATCGGGAGGACCGCGAGATAGGCCAGATTCGCCAACAGATAGATGGCGATGACGAGGAGGGTCCCCCCGATCAGGGAGCGCGGGAGATTCCGACCTGGGTCTTTGACCTCCCCCCCGTTGTAGACGATGTCGGCCCACCCATCGAACGCCCAGAGCGTGCTCACCAGGGCCAAGCCGAAGGCCGAGATCGTGAGCGAACCCGAGGGAATGGCAGGGGTGTAGAACCCACCGGTCTTCGGGAGCCCGACGGCGAAGGCGACCAGTACGATGAAGAGGAGCCCCCCGTACTTGGCGAGCACGGTGAGGTTGGTGAAGGCCGCCCCCACCTTGACCCCGACGATGTTGAAGGTCCCCGTCAGGAGGATCGCCCCCGCCGCGATCAACCGCACCGTCATCGCCTCATCTGGCGTGGCTTCGGCCCCGCGGCTCACGCGCCAGAAGTACTCCGCGAAGGTGATCGAGATCGCCCCCAGCGAGGCGGCGCGGATCATCGCGAGCTGCCCCCAGCCGAAGACGAAGGCGGTCATCCGCCCCCAGCCCTGACGCAGGAACACATAGATGCCACCCGTCTGCGGGAGGGCACTCGCCACCTCGGCCAGCGTGAGTGCGCCACAGAGGGCGAAGATCCCACCGGCGACCCAGGACATGAGCATCGGGACGGGGCCGGGGAGCTTGTCGGCGATGCCGGCGGGGGACCGGAAGATCCCGGAGCCGACGGTGGAACCGATGACGACGGCGATGGCGCTCCAGAGGCCGATGCGGCGCTCGAGGCCAGAGGTGGGAGTCGCGGACATGCGCCGAAGCTACGCCAGAGGACTCCCGTCAGCGAGGGGCAAGCGGCGATCATTCCCCATCATGCCCTCTTCGTTGATCGCCCTCGTCTTCTGGGTCGCTGTGGCGGCCGTGCTGTTCGCGCAGGTGATGATCCTCCGCTCCACGCGGCGCGTGCTCCGGGCAGCTGCCCCGGCCCGTCCGGCGCTGGAGTGGGGGTTCGCGCTCGTCCCTGCCCTCCTGTTGGTCATCGTCCTGGTGGCAAGTTGGCGCGCCGCGGTACGTCCCCCCGTCCTCGAGTTCTCCGTGCCGGCCGCGCCGGGGGAGATCCGGTCATGAGCCTGACCCCGACCATCCCGGTGGCCGAGGCCCCTCGGAGCCTCTGGCGCGATCTCATCTCGCTCACCAAGCCGCGGATCATCTCGCTCCTCCTGGTCACGACGATCGCCCCGATGTTCGTGGCGGGGCGTCCCTCCCTCGGCACGGTGTTGCTGGTCGCCCTGGGCGGCTACCTCATGGCGGGGGGGGCGAACGCGGTGAACATGTATCTCGATCAGGATATCGATGACGTGATGACGCGCACCAAGCTGCGGCCGATCCCGAGTGGACGGATGCAGGCGCGCGCGGTGATCGCGTTCGGCGTGGGGATCGCGACGGCGGCGACCTGGATGCTCGCGACCTTCGTGAACGTGCTGACGGCCGCGCTCGCGCTTGGGGGGTTCTACTTCTACGTGTTCATCTATACGCGGTGGCTCAAGCGCAGCTCGCCGCAGAACATCGTGATCGGGGGCGCGGCGGGTGCCTTTCCCCCGCTCGTCGGGTGGGCGGCGGCCACCGGGTCACTCAACCTCACCGCGCTCTTCCTCTTTCTGATCGTCTTCTATTGGACGCCCCCGCACTTCTGGGCGCTCGCACTCAACAAGCAGCGCGACTACGGCAATGCAGGCGTGCCGATGGCCCCGCTCGTCTGGGGGGAGCGCGAGACGATCGACCAGATGTGGTGGTACACGATCCTCTTGGTGGGGCTCACCGTGATCCCCGTCGCCTTCGGCGCCTTCGGGGTCGTGTATCTCGCCCTCGCGCTCCTCCTGGGCGGACTCCTGCTCCGCGGCGTCTGGCAGGTGCGGACGGCGCAGGACTACGTGAAGCCCGCCTGGTGGGTGTACGGCTACTCGCTCCTCTACCTCGCGTTGCTCTTCGTCGCGATGGTGGTCGACCACGCGGTGTGAGGCTGAAGGCTGGAGGCTGGAGGCTGAAAGCGTGTTCGCCCGTGGTCAGATCACAAACAGATCGCGCTGGATCTCGCGAGGGGTGACGACAAGCCTCCCATCGGCGGCGAGGTACGCATTCACCTCGGAGCGCATCCCGATCTCCCCGGTGAGGTAGACGCCGGGCTCGATCGAGAAGCCGACCCCGGGGAGGAGGCGCCGCGTCTCGCGGGTCTCGAGGTTGTCGATATTGGGCCCCATCCCATGGAGGCCGCGGGCGTCGATCGCGTGCCCCGTGCGATGGGTGAAGGCGGGCCCGAACCCACGCGCGGTGACCCCCCCGCGCGCCGCATCATCGGCCTCGGCGCCGACGACGGGGGCGCCGCTCGCCAGCCGCTCGCGGAGCACGGCGATCGCGGCATCACGGGCGTCGCGCACGGCGCCCCAGACCTCGAGCGCACGCGCCGAAGGCGCGCCGAGGTGTGCCATCCAGGTCTGATCGGCCCACATCGCGCCGGCGCCGGTGCTCGTCGCGAAGAGATCGATGAGCACCGCATCCCCTTCGCGGAAGGCGCGCGGGTGCGCCGCTGAGGGTTCGTAGTGCGGGTTGGCGGCGTTCTCCGTGGCGGCCACGATCGGGCCGTGGTCGACCACTAACCCCTCGGCGGCGAAGCGCTCGCGGATCCAGGCGGCGACCTCATGCTCATGTAGCGGGGTAGCGGTCCGCGCGGCGGCACCGATCCGCGTGAAGGCCTCGAGGGCGATCGCGCGCAGCGTCTCCGCGTTCCGCTCGTGTGAGGCGATCTCCGCCGGGGACCAGAGGGCGAAGAACCGCGTGACGAGCTCAGCACTCGTCTCGACGGTCGCACCGCTCGCGCGCACGAGATCGAGGATCCCGGCGGGGACGCGATCGACGACGGGGACGGCATCACCCGGGGAGTATTCCATGGCGATGCGCTTCCCACGGACCAGCGACGCGAGGGCGGATTCCATCTCCCCCCAGGCGCTGTAGACGATCTTCTGCCAGTCTGCCGGCCAGTGCGTCCATGGCCCCTGCTCGATGGCATGGGTGATGGCGACCGGGGCGCCCTGCGTGGGAATCCAGGCGAAGAAGCGGCGGGTCGCCATCCCCTCGAAGCCGGTGAGCGCGGTGGCGACGGGGTTCAATCCGCGGAAGTCGTAGAGCAGCCAGCCATCGAGGCCGGCGTCATGGAGCGCCGCCTGCAGCGCGGGGAGGGTGTGCGGGGTGAGCAGCGTCATGACGACTCCGGTTCAGCGACGGACCTTGCTCCATTCGGCGCGCCATTCGCAGGTCCCTTCCTGTCGGCTCGCGCAGCGGACGTGATCGACCATCCCGACCGCCCCGACGAACTGGCGCATGAGTTCGGCGAGTATCGCTTCATAGAAGGCGCAGCCCGCCGACTTGGGCGCGGTGTCGACGGTCACGGAGTGGCGGACCTCGAGGGTCACGGTGGCCCCGACGCGTCGGACCGTCCCGCGTGCATAGCGCGACGCGATGCGCCGGAGGTGTCCCAGGGCCAGCGGACGCGCGAGAAAGGCGGGCATGATCCGGATGGTGCTTCGATTGAACGTGAGGATCCGTCCGTACGTGACGCGCGCGAGTTGACGCCCCGCCTCACGAAAGACCGCCTCCGCATCTGGGCGGCGCCCGATCAACCGTGCGATCCCAGCCGCTTCGTCAAACGGCAGGGGCTGCCCGCGCTTCACCGCCTCCCGGTACCGGATGATCTGGGCCCGTACCGTCTCGCTGAGCCCGAAGCGCTTGAGCCGGAGCTCCTCCACGAACTCCGCCTCAAAGGCATCATCGGGGAGATCGACGGTGCGAACAGCCTCGAGGAGGATGAGGGGGACGAGGGGGTCGACGGTGGTGGACATAAGGGGGACGAGGGGCGTTCCAGCGCTGGCGGCAAGCTAACCGCGACGTGCGCGGGGCGCACGGAGGGTTGCACGGAGGGTTGCACGGCACGAAATCGACGGACCCGGCGTTAGACCCCTCGGAAGGACCGCTCCACATCCCGGCGGGCATCGTGCTCGCGGGCATCTGGCCTCCGGTCTCCCCCCCCCCTTCCGACCATCGCCTGTGACCCTCTCTCCTCCTGTGCCCGATGTGCCGTGCCGCGCCTTTCGCGCGTCGACCGACGAGCAGCTTGATGGAACATCCGATGCGCTCCGATCCACCCGCTCGGCCCCGCATCTCCGCCGCTGTCCCGCCTGTCTCGCCTGGGTGACCGCGCGCCATGCCTACCGCCGGATGATGCAGCGCCTCGGCGAGGCCGTGGTCGCCCCACTCGAGCTCCGCGATCGCATCCGCGCCGTCCTGCACCGCGATGCGGAGCGACCGAACGCCTGACGACGTCTCCATGTCCACACCGATCGATCCCACCCAGTTTCGCGCGGCCCTCTCCCGATTCGCCTCCGGCATCACCGTGCTCACCATGCGGGATGGCGCGGGGACCGACCTCGGGATGACGGCGACCGCCTTCACCTCGCTCTCACTCGATCCCGCGCTGATCCTCGTCTGTGTCGACGCGAAGGCGACGATGGCCGCGCCGTTGGTGGTGGGAACCGCCTTCGCCGTGCATGTCCTCCGCGAGGATCAGGAGCACCTCTCGCGCCGCTTCGCCGCGACCACGGGGGATCGCTTCGCGAACCTCGCGCTCCAGCGGTCCCCTGAGGGGACACCCCTCCTCCCGGACACGTTGATGCGGATGGAGTGTGCGGTCGTCGCGCGGCACCCCGGCGGAGATCATCACATCCTCGTCGCCCGACCCGATCGGGTCACCGTCGCCTCGATCGGCGAGCCCCTGCTCTATTTCCGCGGGCGCTACGGGCGGCTGGCGCAGACGCCCTGAACGGCAGGTGAGCGGGGGGCTCAGGGCCCCTGTGAGAGATACATCGCCGCATAACGATCGATGCTCTCGCGGATGATCCGCACCGCCTCCTCGCTCTTCCCCCACCCCAGGATCTCGACGCGCTTCCCCTCGAGGTCCTTGTAGATCGCGAAGAAGTGCTCAATCTCACGGAGGGTGTGCTGCGGAAGGTCGGCGATGTCGAAGTACTCGCCATGCGCGGGATCATCCACCGGCACCGCGAGGATCTTGTCGTCCGGCTCCCCCTTGTCGAGCATCTTGAGCACGCCCACGGGACGCACATCGATGAGACATCCGGTGAAGGTCGGCTCCTTGATCATCACCAGGACATCCAGCGGATCATTGTCCTCGTGCAGCGTGCGTGGGACGAGCCCATAGTCGCCGGGGTAGTGCACCGCGGAGTAGAGCACCCGATCGAGTCGGAAGAGTCCCGACTCCTTATCCAACTCATACTTGTTCCGCGCCCCCTGCGGGATCTCGATCACCGCCGTGACGACCTCCGGTGGGGTCCGGCCTGGCTCGAGATCCCGCCAGGGATGGATCACGTGCGCCCATCCCGCTGACGCTGTTCACGACGCGAGAGGGCCCGTCCCCGGAGGTAGAGCGAGAGCGCGTAGCCGAGGTAGAGCAGGAGCGTCGCCGCGTAGGCGAGCCGGTAGTACAGCGCGTTGTCCGGCATCAGCCCCCCACCGTCGCATCGTCTAACGCATCGCGCTGCACGGCGAGCGCGATCCGCACCCGCACGAAGGCCACGTAGAGGAGGGTGAAGGCGAAGAAGGCGAGGAAGAAGGTCTTCACCATCACCGGGGGCATCGAGGGTCCCTCCGGCCGTGCCACGACCGGCAGCGGATGCAAGGTCCGGAAGAGGTAGACGCTGAGATGGATGAAGGGGATCAGGAGCGCGCCGAGGATCCCGACCACCGCCGCGTAGCGGGCGCGCTGCTCGCGACCAGGGATCACCCCGCGGAGCACGAGATAGCCCACGTAGATGAACCAGAGGAAGAGCGTGAGGGTGAGCCGTGCATCCCAGGTCCACCAGGTTCCCCAGACGGGCTTCCCCCAGAGTGGGCCCGTGACGAGCACCGCCGTGGTGAAGATGACCCCGACCTCGGCCGAGCTCTCAGCGAGGCGGTCGAGGCGCTGATCCTTGAGGAAGAGCCAGAAGGCCCCGGAGAGCGCGGTCACCCCGAAGGCGAGGAAGGCGACCCAGGCGGCGGGGGCATGCACGTAGAGGATCTTCTGCGCGAAGCCCTGTGTGGCCTCCGGCGGAGTGAACCAGATCGCGCGCCCATAGGCGAGGGCGACCGCCACCACGGCCACCAGGGCGACGGGGTCCAGGCGGCGCGAGGCCGGCGCGGTGAGCGAGACGTCAGTCATCGAGGGTCGCAGGGAAGACGAGCATACAGGCGTACGCGAAGACGAGATCGAATGCCAACAAGATACGCAACCACGCGAACGTTTCGGCGAGGGGGCGCCCCGCGAGGAGTTTGGCGGTGGCCTGCGCCGCCGGCATCACGATCGGGACGAAGAAGGGGAGGGCGAGCACCGGGAGGAGCAACTCGGCGAGTCGCGTATTCGCGGTGAGTCCGGCGAAGAGGGTCCCGACGGCGACGAGTCCGACCGCCGCGAGGACCATCACCCCAATCAACGCAGGCCATGCCGGCCCGACGCCCACGCCGTAGAAGAGGACCATCGCAGGGAGCGTGACGGCCTGCACCCCCAAGACGAACGCGAGATTCGCGAGCGCCTTCCCGAGGAAGATCGCCTGTCGCGGGATGGGGGCGATCAGCAGTGCATCCATCGCCCCGTCCTGCGCCTCGACCCCGAAGGAACGATGCAAGCCGAGGAGGCCGGAGAAGGTGAAGGTCACCCAGAGGACACCGGGCGCGAGGTCCCCCGCCCCGACGGCGGTGGGATCCCAGGCGAAGTAGAAGATCACGATCGCGAGCAACGAGAGCACGAGTGCCGAGAGGAAGGCACTGCGGGTCCGGACTTCGATCGCGAGGTCCTTGCGGGCGATCAGCCAGGCCGAGGTGAGCAACGCGGGGGGGCTCATGCCACGAGGGCCCGGTAGGTGGAGGCGTAGGCGGAGGGATCGAGCCCCTCCGCGGGCTCATACCGCGTGAAGCGCCCCGCCTGCATGATGGCGGCGTGCGTGGCGAGGGCGAGCCCTTCGTGGAGGTGGTGCGTGACCACCACGATGGCGGCCCCCGCCTCGCGCCGCTCGCGCAGGAGCGCGGTGAGCGCGGTGGCGCCCTGCTCGTCGAGCCCGGTGTACGGTTCGTCGGCCAAGAGGACATCCGGCCCATGGACGATGGCGCGCGCGATCGCGACGCGCTGTTGCATCCCGCGCGAGAGCTGCCGCACCGGGACATCGGCGCGATCCGCGACACGCAGGGCGCGCAGCGCACGGTCCGTCGCGCCGTCGGGATCCGCGAGCCCATAGAGCCGCGCGGTGAAGGCGATGTTCTCGCGCCCGGTGAGGGCCTCGTAGAGCATCGACCGGTGCGAGATGAGCCCGATGCGGTGACGGGCCTCGGGGGCAGGGAGCCGGATCCCGGCAATCCGTGCGGACCCGGCGCTCGGGGAGAGGAGCCCCGCCAACAAGCGCAGGGTGGTGGTCTTGCCGGCGCCATTCGGGCCGAAGAGTGCCAAGCACTCTCCGGCCCGAAGCGAACACTCGATCCCATCCACCGCTCGACGCCCACCGAAGGCCCGGACCAGGTCGCGAGCCTCGAGGAGTGGGGTCATGACGAACGTGATACGAATGGATCCGCGGGCTTACGCCTCACCGGTGATCGCACTCTCGAGTTCATCAGCGATGCCGGCGGCGAGGGCCACCGCACCGGCCAAGCTCTCGGGCGAGGCCTGCGTGGAGACCGGAATGCGATACAGCATCATGGTGCCACGGGTGACGAGACCACCACCCTTCTTGGCGCTCACCTGCTCGAGCAGCGACGCCATGAGCCCGAAGTTCCCCGCGATCTCCCCGGCGTCCGCGACGAAGCTCATGACGTAGCGAAACGCGTACTCGCCGATCGCGTCGACGTTGCGCGTGATCCATGCGGTCTGGGTCCGGCCGCTCTCCAACGGGAAGATGATGCGGGCATCCCCGTCCTCATCGATGCGGTGATAGAGCTGGGTCGCGTCGAGCAGGGCGCGGAAATCGTCGGACGGCTGGGACATGAGATCTCTCCTCGGGAGTGTCGCGGGATGCGATGGGGGGACGGCGGACGGCGTGACCGCGGATGGCACGACGACAGGTGGCACGACGACAGCGGGGACCACGGTGCGAGACGTGGGGAGGCGGGGCGTGCGTGGAGGACGCACCGACGCTGAGGCGGCCTCTGGAGCGGCAGAGGGCTGATCCCCCGTCCCACACCAGGGGCAGAACTGCACCTCGCGATCGCCTGGGAGCACGCGCCCACAATCGGGACAACGCCGCTCGTCAGACACCGGCGGCGCGGCCTGCTCGGCAAGCGCGAGGGGTGGCGCCTCAGCATCGGGCTCCACGATCGGCTCACTCTCGGCGGCGGGCTCATCTGTCGGCTCAGGCTCCGACACCCTGGCCTCCGCCGACGCGGCCTCGAACGGACTCGACAGTCCCGGATAGTTCACCGAGGGGTGCGGATCGATCTCATCGAGCGACGGGGGAGCCGGCGGCGGGGCGGTCGCCGGAGCGGCGGACGTCCCCCTGAACAGCTGGCCGACCTCCGCTGGGGCGATGATATCGAACAGGAGATGAACGCGGGTGTTCCGTAACACCTCGAGCACCGTGGGCGATGGACCAAGCAGGCGCACCTTCAATCCCTTCTCTCGCGCCCGCTTGTGCAGGAGGAGGAGCACGCCGAGGCCCGTCGCATCGATGATCTGCGTGCCCCGCAGATCCACTGAGAGATGCGGGGTGGTCTCTACCGTCGCACTGGTGGCCGCGCCGATCACCTCGAGACGGAAATCGTCGAGCGAGCCGACAGTCATCTGCACCGGCGCGACGAGGATGTCCTTCAGGTGGTCGGATGGGCTCATGTCAGGAAGACGGGGGTTGCTGCCAGCACGAAAGATACAAGCCTGCCCTCGATGTCGCGCCCCCGAGCCGCACCCCCGCCCCTGCCCCTGCCGCCCCCTCCCCTCTTCCCGTAGGATTTCGTCCATGACCGACATCGACGTCCTCCTGACCGAGACGCGGGTCTTCCCGCCCCCACCCGCCTTTCGCGATGCCGCCGTCGTGCGCGACCGGACCCTCCATGATCGCGCAGGGTCGGACCGCATCAGCTACTGGGCCGATCAGGCGCGGACCCTCCAGTGGCAGCGCGAGTGGGACCAGGCGCTCGACTGGACGCCGCCCCATGCGAAGTGGTTCGTCGGTGGCCAGCTCAATGTGGCGGAGAACTGCCTCGACCGGCACATCGCCGCGGGGCTCGGCAACAAGGCGGCGATCATCTGGGAAGGGGAACCTGGCGATCAGCGCACGCTCACGTATTGGGAGCTCGCCCGCGAGGTCCGATGCTTCGCGAACGTCCTGAAGCACCTCGGCGTGCAAAAGGGGGACCGCGTGGGGATCTATCTCCCACTGATCCCCGAGGCGGCGATCGCGATGCTGGCCTGCGCGCGGATTGGCGCGATCCACTCCGTCGTCTTCGGGGGCTTCTCCGCCGAGGCGCTCCGCGACCGCCTGAACGATGCGGAGGCCAAGGTGGTGATCACCGCGGATGGGGGCTACCGCCGCGGGCAGATCGTCCCGCTCAAGCGGAACACCGACAAGGCGATCGCTGAATGTCCGAGTGTGGCGCACTGCGTCGTGATCCAGCGCCGTGCCTCCGGGCCGATCGGGGAGGCGCACAGCGAGATGCAGGAGGGGCGCGATCACTGGTACCATGACCTCCGGCATCAGGTCTCTGACCTCTGCCCCCCCGAGGCGATGGAGGCGGAGGATGTGCTCTTCATCCTCTACACCTCGGGGACCACGGGGAAGCCGAAAGGGATCGTGCACACGACGGGGGGCTACCTCGTCGGTGCCGCGAGCTCCACCCGCATGGTGTTCGACCTGCGTCCCGATGATGTGTACTGGTGCACCGCCGACGTGGGGTGGATCACGGGGCATACCTACCTGGTGTATGGCCCGCTCGCCAACGGCGCGACGGTGCTCATGTACGAAGGGGCCCCCGATTGGCCCGAGCGGGATCGGTTCTGGGATGTCTGCGCGCGCCATGGCGTGACGATCCTCTACACCGCCCCGACCGCGATCCGCGCTTTCATGAAGTGGGGGGACGAGCACCCCAAGCGGCATGATCTCTCCCGCCTCCGCCTCTTGGGCTCGGTGGGGGAACCGATCAACCCCGAGGCCTGGATCTGGTATCACGAGGTGATCGGCGGGGGACGCTGTCCGATCGTCGACACCTGGTGGCAGACGGAGACGGGGTCGATCGTGATCTCGCCGCTGCCCG
>JBEGVM010000173.1:0-3744 GCA_041178365.1 Gemmatimonadota bacterium
GTCTCCACGCCGAGCTCACGACAGGCGCGGACGACGCGCAACGCGATCTCCCCACGATTGGCGATCAAGATCTTCCGAAACATCAGCGCATATCCTGAGAGAGTTGATTCCAGGTCTGGTCCGAGGCGCCGGCGATCCCCTGCGCGGCGAGGGCGAACTCCCCGGGGTTGGTGGCGTGGTGCAGGGCGGTCTCGTAGGCGATGATGCCCTGCGTCTGCCACTGCCGGAGCGATTGGTCGAAGGACTGCATCCCGTACTGCACCGTCCCCTCGCGGATGAGCCGCGGGATCTCGAGGGCCTTGGAGGGATCCCGCATGTTGTCGGCGACGGCGGCGCTGTTGACGAGGATCTCGCAGGCAGGGACCCGGCCCGGTCGGTCACTCCGGGGGACGAGGCGGAGACTGATCACCGCTTGCAACGTCGACGCGAGCTGGAAGCGGATATTCGCCTGCTGGTCCGGTGGGTAGAACGAGAGCAGGCGCTCGATGGTGTGCGCGGCATCCATCGTATGCAGCGTCGAGAAGACGAGATGGCCCGTGTCGGCGGCCTTCATCGCGACCTCGAGGGTCTCCAGATCCCGGATCTCCCCCACCATGATGACATCGGGGTCCTGCCGGAGCACCCGTCGCAGGGCGTGCGCGAAACTCACCGTGTCGGCACCGACCTCGCGTTGGCTGATGTTGGCCTTCAGGTCCCGATGCCAGAACTCGATCGGGTCCTCGATGGTGATGATGTTGACCGCCCGCTGCGCATTCACCTGATGGAGCATCGCGGCGAGGGCGGTCGACTTCCCCGACCCGGTGACCCCGGTGACGAGGATCATCCCGCGCGTCCGAAGGGCGAGGGTGCTGAGCACCGGCGGGAGGTTCAATTCCTCGACCGAGCTGACCTGCGTCATCACGGTGCGGAAGGCGAACGCGAGGGAGCCCCGCTGCTGGTACGCATTCACGCGAAACCGCCCGACCCCCTGGATCCCGATCGCGAAGTCCACGTCCCGGAGCTCCTCGAACTCCGTGCGGTGCCGGGGCGCCATGATCTGCTCGGCGATCGATTTCAGCTCATCCGTCGTCATCGGCGGCCGACTGACCGGCACGAGCTCCCCGTGGACACGGAGCATCGGGGGACGGCCCAACTTGAGATGCAGGTCGGAGCCCCCCTGCTGCAGCAGGGTGACGAGGAGCGGTCGGAGGTCGAAGCCCGAACCGGGCTCAGCCATTCGGGCGGACACGGAAGAGCACCTGCCCGTACTCGACCGGGTGCGCGTCAGCGGCGCAGACCTCGACGATCGTACCCGAGACCTCGGATTCGATCTCATTCATGATCTTCATCGCCTCGATGATACAGAGGACCTGCCCCTGCTTCACCTGCTGGCCGACGCTCACATACGGCTTGGCCCCGGGCTCGGGGGCCCCGTAGTACGTCCCCACCATGGGGGACTTCACATCGGTGCTATTGCCTCCAGCGGCTGGCGCGGCCTCACTGACCGGCGCCGTCGGCGCCGCAGCGGGCGAGGGCGCAGAGGCCACCGGCGCGGGAGCCGCCACCGGTGCGGCATAGACCGCCCCTGGGCGGACCGCCGCCGTCTTGCTGAGGCGGATGCGCATCCCCTTGTCCGAGGAGATCTCCATCGAGTCCACCGTGGACTCGTCGAGCATCTCCAGGAGCTTCTTGACGTAGCGAAGGTCGATCATGAGGGTCAGCGTGGAGCGTGGAGAGGCAGGGCGCTCGTGCGTTACAGCGGCACGAGATCGCGTGGGAACGACGTCAGGACATCGGGTCCCTCGGCGGTGAGCAGGACATCGTCCTCGATCCGGACGCCGCCCCACCCCTCGAGGTACACCCCGGGCTCGATGGTGACCACCGCCCCCACCGGGAGCGGGGCCTCCGCGGTCTTCGCGAGGCGTGGCGCCTCGTGGACCTCGAGCCCGATACCATGTCCCAGGGAGTGACCAAACGCCTCCCCGAACCCGGCCCGCGCAATGTAGTCCCGCGCGATCGCATCGGCATCTCGGCCACGCATGCCATGCCGAACAAGGGCCGAAGCGCTCCCGTTACTTTCCCGAACCAGGGCGTGAATCTCTCGCTGGCGATCGGTCGGCGCGGCCCCCATGACGAAGGTGCGCGTGAGGTCGGAACAGTAGCCGGCATGGATCGCGCCGAAGTCGATCAGCAGCAGGTCCCCCCGCTCGATCACCCGCGCGGAGGCCCGCGCATGTGGCAGGGCGGAGCGAGGGCCGGACGCGACGATCGTCTCGAAGGGAAAGCCCTCGCTCCCCGCAGCGCGAAGCGCCCGCTCCAACTCCCCCGCCACCGCCAGCTCGGTCATCCCCACATGGATGGTTGGCAGCGTCGCCCGCAGCGCGGCCTCCGCGATCCCCACGGCGGCGCGTATCGCCGCCACCTCGTCCGCATCCTTCGCCTCCCGCAGCCCCTCCACCAGATCGACGACCGGCTCCCACGGCCATCGGGCCCCCTCCGACCCTTCGGCGAGGAACCGCTGGGCGTCCTGGTGGAGGAGATGGGCCGCCTCAAAGGCGATGCGCATCACCTGGCCCCGGGTCCCCAGGAGACGCCAGAGCTCAGCCCAGAGTGACGCCGGCGCGATGATCACCTCGACGGCGGGATCGACCTCCTGCTTGACCTGCGTCGCGTAGCGGAAGTCGGTGAGTAAGACCGTGGTGTCTGCGGTGACGAGCGCGAGCGCGTTCGAGCCAGAGAAGCCGGTGAGGTAGCGGATGTTCGGGAGCGCGGAGACGAGCATCGCGTCCACCGTACGCTCGGCGAGCATCGCGCCGAGTCGCACGCGGCGATCCGCGCGACTCACGTCGCCGCGGGGCGGTCCGCTCCGAGCCCCGAGGACTCCACCGCATCGCAGATGGCGTGTTGGATCGCGAGATGGATCTCTTGCGCGCGGTCGGTGCGGTCCGTCGGGACGACGAGGCAGCAATCGGCCATCGCCCGGATCTTCCCGCCATCCTTCGCCGTGAGCACCAAGGTTCGGATCTCCATCTGGCGCGCCACCTCGACGGCGCGCAGGCAGTTCGGTGAATTCCCGCTCGTCGTGTGGACGATCAGGAGATCCCCCGCGCGTCCGAGTCCCTCGACCTGTCGACTGAAGATCTCATCAAAGGAGAAATCGTTCCCGCAGGCGGTGAGGTTCGAGGTGTCCGTGGTGAGGGCGAGCGCGCGGAGCGGTGCCCGGTTCCGCCGATAGCGCACCATGTACTCGGTCGCCATGTGCTGGGCATCGGCGGCGCTCCCCCCATTGCCGCAGAAGAGGAGGGTGCCGCCGCCGGCGAGCGTGTCGCGCACGAGGGTGGTCGCCTCACGGAGGCCAGCGCCAAGGGCCGTGGCCGCTCGGGTAGCGGTCTCGGCGAGCTCGGTCAGGTGGGAGACGGGATCGATGGCGGTCATCACGATGCTCGTGGGGGCGCGCTACGGGAGCGCGTCGGTGATCCGCTGCATCGCGGCATCCGCGACAGCGGGAAGGGAGGCCGGATCGGTGATCGCCTCGAAGGCCCAGGTGACGCAGGCATCGGCGGCGAGCAAGTCGAGTGCGACGGCACGCGCGCCCTCCCCTTCTCCCGCCTGCACGATCGTCCGGAGGAGGTCGGTGGCGGTATCGATCAATCGCTCGACCGGCACCCCATCCGCCTCAGGCACCAGCCCCTGTACGCGCGCAACCAGCGCCGGGGGCACCTCCTGCGCATGGGCCGTGATCCATCGTGAGGTCATGCGCCTCCC
>JBEGVM010000174.1:0-3338 GCA_041178365.1 Gemmatimonadota bacterium
GCCCAATGGGGGGACGAGGGGAAGGGGAAGCTGGTGGATGTCTTGGCGGAGCGGGCGGATTGGGTGGTGCGCTATCAGGGGGGCGCCAATGCCGGCCACACGGTCCATGTCGGGGATGAGTCGACGGTGTTGCATCAGGTCCCGAGCGGGATCCTTCATCCGGGGGTGCGGTGTGCCATCGGCAATGGGGTTGTGCTCGATCCCGAGGGGATGTTCGAGGAGGTCGATGGGCTCGTGGCCACCGGGGTGGACGTGGCGGGGCGCCTCTATCTCTCGGACCGTGCGCACCTGGTGATGCCGTATCACAAGCTCGTGGACAAGGAGAGCGCGGCGAGCAAGGCGATCGGGACGACGGGGCGCGGGATCGGACCGGCGTACGAGGACAAGGTGGCCCGCCGCGGCATTCGCGTGCTCGATCTCCGGCATCCGGCGCGTCTGCGGGCGCTCGTGGAGAAGGGGACCGAACACGCGAATCAGATCCTCGCAGGGTTTGGCTCGAGCAAGCGGGCGGACCCGGAATTCACCTTGGCGGCGCTCGAGCGGATCGCCCCGCGGCTCTTGGCGGTGGCGGAGGATGTGGGGCTCGCGATCAGTCGCGCGCAGAAGCAGGGGGCGGCCGTGTTGCTCGAGGGGGCGCAGGGCTCCCTCCTCGATGTCGACCATGGCACGTACCCCTATGTGACCTCGTCCAGCACGACGGCGGGGGGGGCGGCGATCGGCGTGGGGATCTCACCGCGGAGCATCGATGCCGCGCTGGGGGTGGTGAAGGCCTACACCACGCGGGTCGGGGCGGGGCCCCTCCCCACCGAGTACGACGAGGCGATGTCGCAGCATGTTCGTGCCCTGGGCAATGAATTCGGGGCGACCACGGGTCGGCCTCGCCGCTGCGGGTGGTTCGATGCCGTGGTGGTGCGCTATGCGGTACGCGTCAATGGGCTGACGGGGCTTGCCATCACCAAGCTCGATGTGCTCGACACGATGGACCGGATCGGGCTCTGCACCGGGTATCGGTTGGCCGGTGAGGTCATGACCGAATTCCCCGGTGATCTTGCGGATCTGGAAGGGATCGAACCGGTCTATGAATGGTTCGATGGCTGGCGGACCTCGACGGCGGGGGCACGCACGCTTGCCCATCTGCCTGCGGCAGCGCGCACCTATTTAGATCGCATTCAGGAGTTGGTGGAGTGTCAGGCGCAGTACGTGAGTGTCGGGACGCGTCGAGATCAGATCATCGGAGGGGTGTGACGCCGAGGATCGAAGATGTCTGTTCCCGAATATCGAGCCGTTATTAACGCTCAGTAACGCTCTGTTTTGTGTCCGTAAGTTATTCCCAATAATAAAATTGACGAGAAGTTGACGTAATCACTGCTACTGTGGCGCGTGATTCAGCCACCGTCGCAGCAACCGCGCGCGCGCATTCGTCTCCTGGCTCTTGGGATGACGTTGCTCCAACGGACTGGCGACGATGGAGTGACGGAGGACCTGCTTCGTGGCGGGAAGGTCATCGCCCTCCTGATCTACCTCGCCAGTCAGGAGGGACGCGCCGTCCCCCGCGAGGTGCTCGCCGACCTCCTGTGGGGGGATGAGTCTCCCGACCATGCGCGGGCGTCCCTGCGACAGGCACTCTATGCCCTCCGCCGATTACTGGGGGAGTCGATCGTCGGGGGGGATCGCCAGGGGGTGGCCCTCGCTGACGGCGCGCTCGAGTTCGATGGCGCGGAGTGCATCGCGGGCGCGCGCGTCGGCGACCTCGCGCAGATGCTCGCGGTCTACCACGGCCCGTTCTGTGCGCAGCTCGAGGTCGGCGAGGCGCGACGGTTCCACGAGTGGATGGAGGAGGAGCGCCGCCGGCTGCGGCATCTCCTCCAGGATGTCGCTACGCGCTCCCTGCCGGTCCTGCTCCGGACGGGGCCCATCGCGACGGCGCTCACCCTCGCCCGTCGGCTCCACGACCTCGAGCCGGACGATCCCGAGGCGGTGGGGATGTTGGTCGACGCGTTGATCGCCGCGGGGGCGATCAACGAGGCGCGGGAACGGGTCGTCTCCGCCATCGCCCTCCACCGGTCGGGGGGTGAGCCGATCCCCGCCTCCCTGCGTGATCTGGAGCGGCGTCTCGACCGATGGGAGGTCGGCGCGGCGCCGCGCGCGGGGACCATCGACGCGCTGGGGCATCAGATGGTCGGACGGGAGGGGGCGGCGCAGCAGCTCCTGGTGGAGGCGGAACGGGCGCGGTTCGGCGGGCCGCGACGGCTCCTCCTCACGGGACCGATGGGGATCGGGAAGACGCGGCTCCTCGATGAGGTGGAGGCGCGCCTCCGCCTCCGCGGCGCCCGTGTCGTCCGCGTTCGCCTCCTCCCGGCGATGCAGGAGGTGCCGTACGCCGCCTTGGCCGATCTGGTGCGTGCGCTCGCCAAACTTCCCGGATCGCTCGGCATCCCTGAGGGGGCGGCGCATGAGCTCGTGGCCCTCGTCCCTGAGCTCGCGGCGCGCTTCCCCAACACGGCACCCCGACCGACCGGCGAAGAGGATCGCCAAGCCAACCTCCTGCGGGAGGCGCTCGGCGAGTTGCTCGCCGCCGTGGCGGAGGAGCGACTGGTCGTGCTGATGGTCGACGACCTCGCGGGGGTGGATGCGCGTTCGCTCCGCATCCTCGCCAGCGTGATGCGCGCGCCTGGGCTCCATCTCCTGGACGTCCTGGTGGCACGACCGGGGTCGGAGGTCACTGGCCTCGTGACGCATCGGACCGTGACGCTCCATCCCCTCGAGGTCGGTGAGTTGCGCACCCTGTTGGAGGGGGTCGCCCCGCTCCCCGAGGCCGCGTGGGTCGACCCGTTCCTCGCCCGCCTGCTCGAGCGTTCTCGGGGGATCCCGCAGGTCGCACTGGAGATCATCCGAGCGGTGGCGGACGCAGGCCTGCTCCGCATCGGCGAGCGGTCGTGGATCTGCGATGACGCGGCCGGGCTCCTCAGCGGGATCACGGACCGACTGGGTTCGGAGGGTGGGCTCGCCTCGCTCTCCCCCCTCGCCCGGCGGCTCCTGATGCTCCTCGTCCAGTGGCAGCGGCCCGTGGAGGAACGCGATCTCGATGCGATGGCCCGGCTGATGGACGACCGTCTCGAGGCAGCGGTGGTCGGGCCCGCGCTGCGACAGTTGGAGCGGTTAGGATGGGTCATCTCGCGCGACACCACTTGGTCGGTTGCCCATGCCTCGGTTGGGAACGCGCTCCTGCATGGCAGTGCCCCGGCGGAGTTCCGTGACACCTTCGCCCTCCTGGTTCGCTACTGGAGCGATCCCGAGCGACTCGACGTCGAGACGCTCGAACATCTGGCGCTCTTGCT
>JBEGVM010000175.1:0-5985 GCA_041178365.1 Gemmatimonadota bacterium
CCGAGGCGGCCACGCCGGAGCGCGCCGAGAGGAACTGATCGGCGATCGCACGGTCATCGATCTTGGCGAGCGAGGTGCCGGCCGCGACGACGGCGCCCGGATCACGAAACACTTGCAGGACTGAGCCGGGGATCTCCGCGCGGATCTGCGCGGTGCGGTCGGCGACGAGGGCACCGGAGAGGATCGGCCCGGACGCGAGCGTCGTGCGCTCCGCCACGGTGATTCCCTCGGGTCCGAGCTGGATGGTGACGGCCGTGGCCGAGGCATCGGCCTCTGGCGCGCCCCCACAGGCCGCGACGATGACGGAGGAGACGAGGACGGAGGCGACGAGACGGCGGGACATCGGTGACTTCCTCAACGAATGGAGATGAATCGACATGGTCAGCGCACTCCCGCGATCGGCAACGGGAGGTCCTTCAGGAGGGCGAGGCGGAGTCGCGCGACCTCGAGATCGCGCGCGGCATTCACGCGCTGCAGACGCGCCTGCTCGAGTTGTACCCGCACCTCAGTGAGTTCGAGGGTCGTGGAGACCCCTTCCTTGAATCGCACCTCGGCGATCTGGTACGCCTTGGCGGCCTGCGCATCAGTGCCCACGGAGGCGAGATACGCCGCCTCGGCCTGTGCGAACTGATTCAACGCGAGCAGCGCATCGAGCGCCGCCCCTTCGCGGCTCTGCTGGAGTCGCTGTTGCGCCTCTGCGAGATTCGCCTCCGCCACCATCCGCTCGCCCTTCAAGCGGCCACCGGCGAGCACCGGGACGGAGAGCCCGACCGCGACGTTCCAGTTCGGGAAGTAGAGATCGAGCGCCGAGGGGAGGAAGCTCCCATCGGGGGGATAGGCGAAGCGCTGATAGGTGGAGCTCAACTGCAACGCCGGAAGTCGCGCTAGCCTCGCCGCGCGGACCGCGCTCTCCTGCGCACGCACCGCCGCCTCAGCCTGCCGCACCGGGGCGCGGGACGCCACCGCGGTATCCGGGACAAGGGTGCGATCATCGGCGAGGGTCAACGGTCCCGTGGGATTCACCCGCGCGCTGGCGTCATCCCGGATCGGGGTGGTCAGCGTGAGTGGTGCACCGAGCGGCAGATCGAGCAGCTGCTTGAGTCGCAGATACGCCGCCGTACGCGCCCCTTCGGCGCGGATCACCACGGGCCGCTGGTTGTCGCGCGCGACGGTCGCGCGCAGCAGATCGAACTCCGCGGCGGTCCCGACCTCACGCGCCAACCGCACCTGCGAGAGGGTCCGATCGACCAGCACGAGCGAACTCTCGGCGATCGCGACGAACTGGTCAGAGGCGACGGCATCGAAGTACGCCTGCGCGACGTCGAGCGCCGCCTGCGACTTGGCGGCGGTGTAGGCGATCTCCGCGGCCGAGCGTCCGGCGCGAGCCCCCGCACGGGCAGCGGGGATACGACCGGCGGAGTAGAGGTTCTGTGTGGCGTTCAGTGCGAAGATCGCCGTGGTCGGTGCGGCGAAGATCCTAGCGATGGGGCTATCGGTGAAGCCGCCGCCCCCGCCACTCGACGAATCGTTCGGATCGGAGAACCGTTGCGTGATCTCCGCGAACTGATTCTGGATCGCGCGCTGATAGGCGACGGTGCCGGCGACCTGCGGCTTGCGTTGCGCATCGACCTGCGTCTGCTGACCGAGGGCGCGCTGCACACCGGCCGCTGCGATGGCGACGCCCTCGTTCCGGCGCTCCGCCATCTTGAGCGCGTCGGCGAGCGAGAGGGCGGTCGGCACGACTGCGACAGCGCTCGTCTGCTGCGCGATCGCCGCCGACGGTGCGCTCATGAGGGCGCCGAGCATCAGCAGGACGAGCGCGGCCGTCGCACCGAGGGCGCGGAGGAAGAGTCGTACGTAGGCGCGCGGCGCCTCGGCCACGGGGGGGAACATCGAGGGCATCATGTCGCGGTGGAGCGCATCGGTGAAGAGCGTGCCGAGGAGCATCGTGCACGCCGTGTTCGCATCGCGGGTCGAGCTCAGGCGGCCGGCCGTGTGCAGACGGTCCACGTAGGCGCGGAGTTCGCGGAAGGAGGTGATCGGATGATCCGCGGCGTCAGCGGAGTGCTCGGGGTGCTCGTGCAACTCGGCGATCGCGGAGCGCAGCATCCCGCGCCGTTCGACCATGAAGGCGTGACTCGCCGCGGCCCAGGCGGTCAGCTCGGCCTCGGGATCTGCCGGGTGCTCGGCGAGGGGGATCTGGTCCCCCTGGCGGCAGGAGCGAATGACCTCATCGATGAGGTTGGCCTTGGACCCGAAGAGGCGGAAGAGGGTAACCTCATTCACCCCAGCGACTTCGGAGATCCGGCGGGTGGTCGCGCCGCGGAACCCCGCCTCGGCGTAGACCTTGGCAGCGGCGTCGAGAATCTGGTGTCTGGTCGGTTCTGACATAGATGTTGCAAGTGGTTGCTTGCAGCGAAAGCAAGCGAGTGCTTGCATCAAACACAACCCACCCTGCAGAAGTTCCGTCCTTCCCCCGCATCTTTCTGATATGGCCAAGCAGAACCCCGACGATCCCGCCCAGGCAGCCGCCCTCGCCGCGCGGCTCTCCCCCCTCCAGTACCAGGTCACGCAGTGCAGCGCGACCGAGCCCCCGTTCCGCAATGAGTTCTGGGATCACCACGAGCCCGGGCTCTATGTGGATGTCATCTCCGGCGAGCCGCTCTTCGCCTCGGTGCACAAGTTCGATTCCGGTACCGGGTGGCCGTCGTTCACACAGCCGATCGTCCCCGCGAACGTCAACCAGCACACCGATCGCACCTATGGAATGACTCGCGTCGAGGTCCGCTCCGCGCAGGCCGACTCACACTTGGGCCACCTCTTCCCCGATGGCCCCGGCCCTTCAGGGATGCGGTATTGCATCAATTCGGCAGCGCTCCGATTCGTCCCGGTGGAGCAGCTGAAGGCTGAAGGCTATGACGCCTTTCTCCATCTGTTCGATGGGCACAACGGGGGGGATCAGCAATGACCTCCCTGACCCCTGACACCTCCTACCTGGCCACTGCCACTCTCGCTGGTGGCTGCTTCTGGTGTCTCGAGGCGGTCTATGTGATGCTGCGCGGTGTGCGGACCGTGAAGAGCGGCTACGCCGGTGGGCATGTCGCGAACCCAACCTATGAGCAGGTGTGCGGGAAGCAGACCGGTCATGCGGAGGTCGTGCAGATCACCTTCGATCCGCGAGAGATCAGCTATCGCGACCTGCTCGATGTGTTCTTCACGATCCACGATCCGACGACGCGGGACCGTCAGGGGAATGACGTCGGCCCACAGTATCGATCAGCCATCTTCACGCATGACGCCGAGCAGGAGGGGGTCGCCCGCGCGGCACTCGCCGAGGCGCAGGCGCACTGGGGTGATCCGATCGTGACCGAGGTGCGGCCGCTGGATCGCTTCTGGCCCGCGGAGTCGTATCACGACGATTACTTCGCGCGGAACCCGCAGAATCCCTACTGTGCGGTGGTGGTGGCGCCGAAGGTCGCGAAGGCGCGGTCGACATTCCTCGAGCGGCTCACGCGATGAGGTGGCGTCTCATCTGTCTCGTGGTGGCCATGGTGGCGAGCACGTTCCCCCTGCGTCTCGCGGAGGCGCAAGCCGGCATCCTCCGCGGGACGGTCACCGACACCACGGGGCGGCCATTGCCCAACGTGGAAGTACTCTCGGTGAATGCCAAGCGCTCGACCCGCACCGATGCGAGTGGGCGGTTCACCTTGGCGAAGCTTCCGTTTGGTCAGCAGCTGATCCTCGCGCGGCTCCCGGGATATCAGCCCGCCGACCGCGCCGTGAACATGCTCGACGAAGCGGTCCCAGAGATGAGCTTCCAACTGCGTCGCGTGGTGGTCGCGCTCGATACCGTGCGCATCGTCTCACACGATGGGTGCGCGGCGTACAACTTCGCGGGATTCGATTGCCGACGACGCGCCGGGATCGGACAGTTCCGCGGGGAGTCGGAGATCGCCGCCCTGCGCCCGATCTATTGGGCCGACATGTTCGACGAGCTTCCGGGGTTCCGACGCTATCCCATCGCCGATTCCCTTTTGGGGCGCGACTGGCAGGTGGAGTCCACGACGGGATGGCGCTGCCTGATGGAAGGATGGAATGGACGGCACAAGACCGCGGCCGATCAGGCGGCTCGTCCACGCGACATCGTCGGCGTGGAACACTACGACAGTTATGAAAAAGTCCCCGCGGCATACAAGCGTCTCGCCTGGCCGACGGGGCAGGACAAGCCCTGCGCGCTCGTGATGTACTGGACGCGCGGGTTCATCGAGAATGGAAACAAGTAGCAGGGGTCAGGTAGCAGGTATCAGGTGGTAGGTGACAGGTCGTAGGTCCATGCATCCTCCTCACAGGAGTCCCCCGAATGTTCGGTCGTCGATTGATCGCTCTACGCGCGGGATCGTGCGTCGCCCTCGCGACGCTGGTGAGCGTCGCCTCCCTGGTCTTCATCTCCTCCGCACACGCGCAGGACGGCTATCGCCAACCGCCCACCGCGGTCGCGCAGATCCTCGATGCACCGGCGCTCCCAAGCGTCGTCGTGACACCGGATCGGAAGCACCTGCTGCTGCTCGACCGCCCGGGGCTCCCCTCGATCGCGGAGATCGCGGCGCCGGAGTACCGCGTGGCAGGGATCCGGCTCGACCCGCGCACGAGCGGCCCCTCACGTCAGAATCCGGCGCGTGGCCTCTCGATCATGTCGATCGATGGCGGCCCCTCGACCCCGATCGCGATGTCCCTTCCCGCAGGCGCGGGCGTCGGGAACGTCACCTGGTCGCCGAATGGGGCGCGCTTCGCCTTCGTGGTGAGCACCAGCGATGCACTCACCCTCTGGGTCGGCGATCTCCGCACCCGGAGTGCGAAGCAACTCTCGACGCGCCGCCTCAACGCCGTGCTCGGCGCCCCCTGCGATTGGGCGGGCGACGAGGCGCTCGTCTGCACCTTCGTCCCGCAGGATCGCGGCGCCGAGCCGCAGGCGACGCCGGTTCCCTCAGGACCGATCGCGCAGGAGGCGCTCACCGGACGTGAGGATCGCGCTGCGACCTATCAGGATCTTCTCAAGAACCCGCACGACGAAGCGATCTTCGCGCACTACGCCACGAGCCAGCTGGCGCGCGTCTCGCTCGACGGCACGGTGACCCCGATCGGTCCCGCTGGAATCGTCAGTGCGGTGAACTCGAGCCCCGACGGGCGCTGGCTGCTCGTCACCACGCTCGCGCGTCCCTTCTCCTATTCGGTGCCGCTCACCTACTTCCCGACGACGATCGCCATCTGGTCCCTCGATGGGACCGTGGCACGGACCCTCGCCACGCGACCACTCATCGAGCGCGTCTCCTGGGGTGGTGACGGTGCGCAGGTCGGGCCGCGCTCACCCTCCTGGCGAAGCGATGCCGCCGCGACCCTCGCCTGGATCGAAGCGCTCGATGGTGGGAATCCCGCCACGCCGGCGCCGAAGCGCGATCGGATCCTCGCACTCAGTGCGCCCTTCACTGGAGCGCCGGTCACCATGGTGGAGACGGAGTGGCGCGCGCGGGGGATCACCTGGGGGCGCGGCGATCTCGCTATCGCGACCGAGGGATCGAGCCGCGCGCGCAAGAACCGCACCTGGGTGATCGACCCCAGCGGGCGCAACGCCCCGCGTCTCCTCTGGGAGCGCTCGTCTGAAGATCGCTACAACGACCCGGGCGCCTTCGTCACGATGCGTGACGTCCGTGGGCGACAGGTGCTCCATCTCACCCCCGATGGGAAGTCGGCGTTCCTGCGCGGGACCGGCGCCTCCCCTGAAGGAGATCGTCCCTTCCTCGACAAGATCGATCTCGCTTTGGGTAAGACCGAGCGCCTCTTCCGCTCCACCGCCCCGTATTACGAGACGGTCGATGCCCTTCTCGATGAGAAGGGGGAGCGCCTCCTCACGCGGCGCGAGTCGGTCACCGAGGCGCCGAACTATTGGCAGCGCGATCTGGTGCGCCGCATCGCGCCGCGTCAGGTGAC
>JBEGVM010000176.1:0-23175 GCA_041178365.1 Gemmatimonadota bacterium
GCGCGACCCTGGCCGGAACCCGGTGCGACCCACACGGCACGCCTCGGATGGATGCTCGACGAAGCGGGCGCGGTCGGTCTCGATCTTGCGGCGCTCCCACAGCGCCTCGGGCTTCGCCTTACGCAGGTCGAGCGGCTCCTCAAGGATCTGCCAAAGGTCACACGGATCGGAGACCGGCTCGTGCGTACGGCTGTGCTCGAGCGCCTTCGGCAGCGACTCCTCACGCGCCTCGAGCGGGCGCACCAGGAGAATCCGCTGGCCCCCGGCCTCGATCGCCAAGAGGCGCGGCAGCTCCTCAGCGCGCAACAGGACATCGCGGATGAGGTGATGCGACGCGCCGAGCGGGCGCAGGTGATCGTGATCGAGGGAGCGACCCTGCGCCTCCCCGGTTTCATCGCCGGCTCCGGAAGCACGGCACGCTCGGCGAGAGACGAACTCCTCGAGCGCCTCCGCTCCGCTGGCGTCGAACCCCCATCACTCAGCGAGCTCAAGACGCAGTGGGGGAACGAGGTGGTCGCGGTCTTGAAGCTCCTGCAGAAGGAGGGGCTCGTCGTGCAGGTCGGGCTCGAGTGGTGGTTCGCGCGCGAGGCGGTCGTGACCCTGCTCGCACGTCTGGCGGCCCACGTCCGTCCTGAGGTGACCTACGCCCCATCAGAGCTCCGTGAGGCCCTGGGGATCACGCGGAAGTGGTTGATCCCTTTTCTGGAGTGGTGTGACGCGCGCGGAATCTCCCGCCGCTCGGACGCGGGGCGCCGCTTCCCCGTGGTGCCCACGGCGCCCTGACCCGCCGTTTCGTCGGACCGGCCTGCCACCCTTTCGGAAACTCCGCCGTTTCGGCGGGTGCCCGATGGCCCGCGATATGCGCGGCAAAGGGGTAGAACAGAGATCGCCACTCCTAGGGTCCGTAAACTGGACTTCGGCGCGCTCCGCAGCTCACGCCTGACCCCTCCGCTCATGCTCTCTCAAGATCGTCTGACCATGAAGTCCCAAGAGGCCCTCGCCGACGCCGCGAATCGCGCGCGCGTGGCAGGGAATCCGCAGGTCCACGACACGCATCTCCTCGCGGCGCTCCTCGCGCAGGACGAAGGGATCGTCGTCCCCATTCTCCAAAAGCTCGGCCTCTCGGTGCCCGCGCTTCAAGACGCGCTCGCCCGCGAGCTCGCACGCTATCCCAAGCAGTCTGAGGCCCAGCCGACCGCCTCGCGCGAACTCTCCGCCGTGCTCGATGCCGCGGAGCGTGAAGCGAAGTCCCTTGGCGACGCCTACGTCTCCACCGAGCACCTCCTGATCGCGCTCGCCGATACCAAGGGCGCCGAATCCACGAATCTCCTCAAGGCGCAGCGCGCGACCACTGCCGCCCTCCGCGAGGCCCTCACCGCCGTCCGTGGGGCGCATCGCGTGACCGATCAGTCACCGGAGAATCAGTACCAGGCGATCGAGAAGTACACGCGAGACCTCACCGCTGACGCCCGCAAGGGAAAGCTCGACCCCGTGATCGGTCGTGACGAGGAGATCCGTCGGGTGATCCAGGTCCTCTCGCGTCGCACCAAGAACAACCCCGTCCTCATCGGGGAGCCCGGTGTCGGCAAGACGGCAATCGCCGAGGGGCTCGCCCAGCGCATCGTGAATGGGGACGTGCCGGAGTCGTTGCGCGACAAGCAGCTTGTCTCCCTCGACCTTGGCTCGCTCATCGCAGGCGCCAAGTTCCGCGGTGAATTCGAAGAGCGGCTCAAGGCGGTCCTCAAGGAGATCACCGCCAGCGAGGGGCGCTACGTGGTCTTCATCGACGAGCTGCATACGCTCGTCGGGGCGGGGAAGGCCGAGGGCTCGATGGACGCGGGGAACATGCTCAAGCCGATGCTGGCGCGTGGGGAGCTGCGCGTGGTCGGCGCGACGACCCTCGACGAGTACCGCCAGCAGGTGGAGAAGGATCCCGCGCTCGAGCGGCGCTTCCAGCCCGTCTTCGTCGGCGAGCCGACGGTGGAGAGTACCATCGCGATCCTGCGCGGCCTGAAGGAGCGCTACGAGTCACACCATGGCGTGCGGATCACCGACGGTGCGGTGGTGGCCGCGGCGACGCTCTCCAACCGCTACATCGGCGACCGATTCCTCCCGGACAAGGCGATCGACCTCATGGACGAGGCCGCCTCACGGCTGCGCATCGAGATCGACTCCCTCCCGCAGGAGATCGATGAAGTCGAGCGGCGCGTGGTGCAGCTCGAGATCGAGCGACAGGCTCTCGCTAAGGAGAAGGACGCGGCGACGGTCGAGCGGCGGACCGCGCTCGAGCAGGAATTGGCCCAGCTCAAGGAGCGTGCCGGCGCCATGAAGGCGCAGTGGCAGCTCGAAAAGGATGCGCTGGGCGAGGTGGGGCGCGTGAAGCAGCAGATCGACGAGGCGCGCACCGAAGTCGAGCGCGCGACGCGCGCTGGCGATCTGGGCAAGGCCGCAGAGACGCAGTATGGCCGCGTCCCGCAACTCGAAGCCGAGCTCAAGCAGATCGAGGAGCGGCTGCACGCGCAGACGGCGACCGGCACCCAGTTCCTCAAGGAGGAGGTCGGCGCCGATGACATCGCCGAGATCGTCGCGCGGTGGACGGGGATCCCGGTGACGCGGATGCTCGAGTCGGAGCGGGAGCGGCTCGCCGCCCTCGATCAGGAGCTCGCCAAGCGCGTCGTCGGCCAACTGGAGGCGGTCCAGGCGGTGGCGAATGCGGTCCGGCGCTCGCGCGCCGGGCTGCAGGACCCCAATCGCCCGGTGGGTTCCTTCATCTTCCTCGGCCCCACGGGCGTCGGGAAGACGGAGACCGCGCGTGCGTTGGCCGAGTTCCTGTTCGACGACGAGCAGGCGATGGTGCGTATCGATATGTCGGAGTACATGGAGAAGCACGCGGTCGCGCGGCTGATCGGTGCGCCGCCGGGCTATGTCGGCTTCGAGGAGGGAGGGCAGCTCACCGAGGCGATCCGTCGGCGGCCGTACAGTGTGATCCTCTTCGATGAGATCGAGAAGGCGCATCCTGATGTCTTCAACATCCTGCTGCAGATCCTCGATGACGGCCGGCTCACCGATTCACAGGGCCGCACCGTCGACTTCCGGAATACCGTCATCATCATGACCTCGAACCTCGGGTCACAGTGGATCCTCGAGACGGGGACGAGCGACTGGGCCCTGGTCGAGACCCAGGTGACGGGGGCGCTGCGGCAGCACTTCCGGCCCGAGTTCCTCAACCGGGTGGATGACATCGTCATCTTCCGGCCCCTCGGCGAGGCACAGATCGCGACGATCGTCGACCTTCAGCTGATTCGGATGGCGAAGCTCCTCGCGGAGAAGAAGATCACCCTCACGGTGACTGACGAGGCCAAGCAACTCCTCGCGATGGAGGGGTATGATCCTGCCTTCGGCGCCCGCCCCCTCAAGCGGGCCATCCAGCGGTTGGTGCAGAACCCATTGGCGATGGCGCTGCTGGAGGGCAAGTTCAAGGACGGCGACGCCATCGTGGCGCGCGCCGCGGGTGGCCATCTCGTCTTCGAGTCTGCATGAACCGTCGCGGTCCGCATCGGGTGGTACGGACGGCGCTGGGGATCCTCGCGATCCTCGGCGCCGTCGGCTGTGGGGGGGCGTCCTCGTCTGTTGCCCCGACGGCGCCGACCACCCCCACGACGCCGACCGCACCCGCCGCGCCCCTCCCGGTCGCGGACTGGGTCGAAGGGATCGATGGGCAGATCCCGCTCGTGATCATCGCCCCGCATGGGGGGGACCTCGCGCCGGCCGAGCTCCCAGATCGTGTCTGCACGGGCTGCGTCACAGGGAACGATCTCAATACCCAGGCGCTCGCACGGGCGATCAGCGATGCCTTCTCCGGTCGCATCGGGAAACGCCCCTATCTGGTGATCAATCGTCTGCATCGGCGGAAGTTCGATGCGAATCGTGACCTCCAGGAAGCGACGGCGGGCTATGCGCCGCTCGCGCCGATGTGGTCACGGTTCCAAGCGGAGGTCGACTCGGCGAAGGTGCGAGCCCACCGCCTCCATCCGCGGGCCCTCGTGATCGACTTGCATGGGCATGGCCATGCGATCCAGCGGCTCGAGCTGGGCTATCTCCTCTCGG
Source organism: Gemmatimonadota bacterium (assembly GCA_041178365.1). Lineage (GTDB taxonomy): Bacteria > Gemmatimonadota > Gemmatimonadetes > Gemmatimonadales > Gemmatimonadaceae > Pseudogemmatithrix. The sequence goes on from JBEGVM010000176.1 coordinate 4,108, forward strand.
CGAGCGAGCTGCGCCTCACCGACGCGGCGATCACCGCGTTGATGCCGACGAGCTCGGTCGCGCAGCTGAGCCGGGTCGCGGTCTCGCGGGATTCCGGCGTGGTCCTTCTCCGTGGGGCGAGGAGTCTCGGGAGCCGATTCGCGGCGCTCGGTATCCCGGCCGTGCCGTCCGATGCCGATCCCGCGCCACTGGAGGGGCAGGACTACTTCAACGGCGGGTTCAATACCGTGCGCCATGGGTCGCTTGTCGCGGGCCCCGTCGATGCGATTCAGATCGAGAGTCACTACACCGGCCTGCGCGATACCGCCGCGAATCGGGCGGGGTTCGCTGAGGTCTTTGTGACCGCGATGCTCGCCTACCTCCGCGACCACTATGGGTGGGTCCCCGCATGACGGCTCCGATCGTCTTCGCGAACCGGGCCGAGGAGGATGCCTGGTGGATGGGCCAGGCACTTCTTGAGGCGCAGCGCGCCGCCGCGGCGGGGGAGGTCCCCGTCGGGGCGGTCGTCGTGCAGAGTGGGACGATCGTCGCGCGAGGCTCCAACGCGATGGTGTCCGGGCATGATGCTACGCAACACGCGGAGCTCCGCGTGCTCCGTGCCGCCGCCTATGCCTTACGTGAGTCTCGGCTCACGGGGGCGACGCTCTACGTGACGCTCGAACCCTGCGCGATGTGCGCAGGGGCGATCGTCCTCGCGCGCGTGGGGCGCGTGGTCTTCGGCGCCTGGGACGACAAAGCGGGGATGGCGGGGTCGGTCGCTGATCTCCTGCGGCACCCGCGGCTCAATCATCGTCCCGAGGTGCAGGGTGGGGTGCGCGCTGACGAGTGCGGGGCGCTGCTCCAGCAGTTCTTCGCGGCGCGGCGCGACCACGACCGCGACCTCGAGCCCTGACCGCGAACCGTCGTCGCTACGGCCGGCAGTTCGCCTTCGTCACCCGCGCACGCACATCCGCCGCGCTCGTCGTGCGCCGCACCGCATCCGGCGCGCTGAAGATCATCAGGTAGGCGCCATCCGCCATCTCCTCGCGTCGTACCCGCAGGTACCCCATCGCCTGTAATTCACAGACCAGGAGGCGGGGCGGGGTGCCATGGCGGTCGGTAGGGCCGTCGACGTCGAGGATCGCGAGGCGCCCGCCGGCGCGGAAGGCCGGCGCGAGACGATGCAGTAACTCGAAGGGCGCGCTGATCTCGTGATACATGTGGATCATCACCGCCACATCGATGCTCGCCGGCGGGAGCATGGGATCGCCTGGGGTCCCCTCGATCACCTGGACGTTCTTCCACCCCTCATCCGCCTGGCGATTCCGCAGGAGCCGGAGATAGCGCGGCTCGATGTCTTCACCGTAGACCATCCCTGTGGGCCCGACCCGCGCCGCCAACGCCGCCACGTAGTACCCATCGCCGGCGCCGATATCCGCGACGCGCGATCCCGGCCCGATCTGCAGGACCCGAAGGACCCGCTCGGCCTCGCCATATCCGTCGCGCTCCTCCTCGGCGATCCACCGCGGCGCGACGATCCGTGACACGGGACGGGTGGGGAGGGGGAAGGAGTCAGCGCGCGTCCCCGCCCCCGCACCCTGACCACGGGCGAGCGGGGGGACAAGGCCAAGGACGACGAGGGCGAGAAGGGCAGGGCGGACGATGGACATGCCCTCTCGAACCCAACGGGCCGCGTGCCGGTTCCCGACCGTTGACCCTCCCGTCTCGTACAGGGTATTTTGCGGGTCTGGACAGATGGCCGAGTGGTTGAAGGCACCGGTCTCGAAAACCGGCATACCGGCAACGGTATCGTGAGTTCGAATCTCACTCTGTCCGCTCGCACGAGCTGGCGCGCTGAAGGGTCTCCTCCAGCGCGCCGTCGTGTGTCGGCCCCTCGGCGCAGTGAGGGATCGACGAAGGACAGGTGGACGAGCGGTTGAAGGCGCACGCCTGGAAAGCGTGTATTGGTTAATAGCCAATCGCGGGTTCGAATCCCGCCCTGTCCGTCCCTGCCGATGGGCCCCGGCCGATCGGTGCCGGTGTATCTTTCTCCTTTGGAATGCCCGACGCCCCCCAGGTCGCCCTGAACAGCAAGGCCGTCGCCCGGACGATCTCCCGCATGGCGGATGAGATCCTCGAGCTGAATGCCGGGTCCGACCGTTTGGTGATCGTGGGGATCCAGCGACGCGGTGTCCAGATCGCCGATCGTATCGCCGACGTGATCCGGGATCGCGAGGGGAGCGATGTCCCACGCGGAGCCCTCGACATCACGCTGTACCGCGACGACCTCCAGACCGTGGGCCCCCGTCCCGTCGTCGGGAACACCCAACTCCCCGTGGATATCGACGATCAGGTCATCGTGATCGTCGACGACGTGCTCTTCACCGGCCGCACCATCCGCGCCGCCCTCGACGAGCTCGCGGATTTCGGGCGCCCCGCGCGCATCATGCTCGCCGTCCTCGTCGACCGTGGGGGGCGTGAGCTCCCCATCCACGCCGATGTCGTCGGCAAGCGCATCGATGTCGGCCCCGGCGGGCGGGTCGATGTCTTCGTCCCCACTCTCGATGGCCGTGATGAGGTCATCGTCTCCGGAGGCCTCGCGTGACGATACTCGGGAAGGACCTGCTGGGGCTCGCGGGTCTCTCCCGTGAGCAGGTGACCGCCATCCTCGATGTCGCTGAGCCACTCCGTGCCATCTCGGAGCGCGCGATCAAGAAGGTCCCGACGTTGCGCGGGATGACGGTGGTGAACCTCTTCTTCGAGCCCTCCACCCGCACCCGCATCTCGTTCGAATTCGCCGAGAAGCGGATGTCCGCCGACACGGTGAACGTCGCCACCTCGGCATCGAGCGTCTCCAAGGGGGAGACCCTCGTCGATACCGCACGGAATCTCGAGGCGATGCGGATCGACATGGTCGTCATCCGCCATCCGCACTCCGGGGCGGCACGCTTCTTGGCCGAGCGGATCGAGTCGAATGTGATCAACGCCGGCGATGGGACGCACGAGCATCCCACGCAAGGGTTGCTCGATCTCCTCACCCTTCGCGAGAAGCTCGGCGGGCTCGAGGGGAAGCGGATCTGCATCGTGGGTGACGTGCTCCACTCGCGGGTCGCCCGCTCCAACATCTGGGGGCTCAAGGCGATGGGGGCGGAGGTCGCCGTCTGCGGCCCGCGCTCCCTCCTCCCCGGCGCGATCCGCGAGCTCGGCGTCGAGGTCTTCGATCGCATCGAGGCGGCCATCGAGTGGGCCGATGCGCTCAACGTCCTTCGGCTCCAACTCGAGCGGATGCAGCTCGGCTACATCCCCTCGCTCCGCGAGTACAACCGTGTCTTCGGCGTGTCCCGCGCTCGGCTCGAGCGCGCCCCACGCGACCTCATCATCCTCCATCCCGGTCCCATGAACCGCGGCGTTGAGATCGATTCCGATGTGGCCGACGGCCCGCACAGTGTGATCCTCGAACAGGTCACCAACGGCGTCGCCGTGCGCATGGCGGTCCTCTACCTCTTGGCGGGGAACTCCCCCGCGTTGGCTGATGCCGCCAAGGGAGCGTCCGCATGAGTGCGCCACTGCTGATCACCGGGGGACGTCTCGTCGATCCCTCGCAGGGCCTCGACGCCGTAGGGGACCTCCTCCTGGTCGATGGGAAGGTCGCCGCGATCGGTGGACCGATCGCCGGCCCCGATGGCGCGCAGCGCATCGACGCGAAGGGGTTGGTCGTCGCACCGGGCCTCATCGATGTGCACGTGCACCTGCGTGAGCCGGGCCGCGAAGAGGTGGAGACCGTGGCGACCGGTGCGCACGCCGCCGTCGCTGGGGGATTCACCGCGGTCTGCGCGATGCCCAACACCAAGCCCGTCACCGACAATCAGGCGACGGTCGGCTTCGTGAAGCGGCAGGGGGAGGCCGCGGGCTTCGCCCGCGTCTATCCCTACGGTGCCATCACCGTCGGGCAGATGGGGGAGACCCTCGCCGAGTTCGGTGAGATGGTGGCCGCCGGGGCGGTGGCGGTGAGCGACGACGGCAAGCCCGTCGAGAACTCCCACATCATGCGCACGGCGCTCGAGTACGCGCAGACCTTCGGCATCCCAGTGGTCGAACACTGCGAGGTGATGGCGCTCGCCCATGGTGGGGCCATGCACGAGGGCACCGTCTCGGCGCGACTTGGGCTCAAAGGGATCCCCGGCGAGGCGGAGGAGATCGATGTCATCCGGTGCATCCTCCTCGCCAAGCTGACCAAGGGGCACATCCATCTCTGCCACCTGAGCACCAAGGGCTCGGTCGATCTCGTGCGGTGGGGGAAGGATCAGGGGGTGAACGTGACGGCTGAGGTCTGCAGTCATCACATCTCCCTGACGCATGAGGCGGTGGAGGGCTACAACACGAACGCCAAGATGAATCCGCCGCTCCGCACGGCGGAGGATGTCGCCGCGCTGCAGCAAGGTCTCAAGGATGGGACGATCGATCTCTTGGTCACCGATCATGCGCCGCATCACTACGACGAGAAGGAACGGGAGTTTCCCGATGCCCCCAACGGGATCGTCGGGCTCGAGACCGCGCTCGGCGTGAACATCACCTGGCTCGTGGAGCGCGGGGTCCTCACGATCCCGCAGCTGGTCGATCGGATGAGCTGCCTCCCGGCCAAGGTCTTCCATCTGCCGGGTGGCACGCTGGCCAAGGGGAGCGTGGGTGATGTGACGCTCTTCGACCCAGCGCGCCGGTGGCCGGTGGACCCGGCGCAGTTCAAGTCGAAGGGGCGGAACACCCCCTACGGCGGCCAGACCCTCACCGGTCAGGCGGTCTGTACCGTCGTCGGGGGGCGAGTCGTCCATCAGCTGAGCCGGTGATCGCGCGTCGTTCACCACGCACAGAATCGCCATGACCCAGCCCCCTACGCCCCCCTCGGAGACCCTCGACGAGCTGCTCGCCGAGACGCGCCGCTATGCGGGGTATCTCGACAAGCTCGAGGAGCGGCGAGAGGGGACGCCGCCCCAGCTCTTTTCGCGGTTGCGCGAGGAGTATGAGACCCGGCTCGCCGACCTCCGCCTTCGGGCCGAGGTCGAGGCCGAGGCCCTCGCGGATGGGTTGGCCGAGGATGAGGCGGCAGTGCAGGATGCGGAGGCGCGGCTCATCGCGGTGGAGGAGGAGCGCGCGGAGGGGGAGTTACGTGCGGCGGTCGGGGAACTCGATTCACGCGTCTGGGCCAAGCGGTTGAATGGGTTGAATGCACAAGTCACCTCGATCGGCGCGGAGCGTGATGCGCTCGTCGCCGCGCTCGCCCATCGCCGGGCGCTGCTCGAGGAGGTGCAGGGGCAACGGGGTGCCGCGGTGGTATCCGAGCTGCCGCCCCGCGTCTCGTTTGCCTCTCCGGCATTCGGAGGGGAGGTGCCCGAGTCGCCGTTACCCCGCGCGACGCGGACCGTGGGCGCGCAGGGACTCCCGCCGGTCCCCCCCGCGGCCCCCGTGGCCACGGGGGCGATGGCCGCCGCGGGTGGTCTCTTCGACGATCTCGACCTGCTGCGGCCCACCGAGTCGTCCCCGGTCGCCACGGCGTCGCTGCCTGAGCAGACGGAGCCAATGGATCATGGGGGGAGCGATGCGAAGTCGCTCAAATGTCATGACTGCGGGACCTTCAACTTCCCGACCGAGTGGTACTGTGAACGGTGCGGGGGAGAGCTCGCAGCGGACTGAAGACAATGAGGCGCCGCCGCCCCGAAGGGCAGCGGCGCCTCAGACGTACCGCGGCCGACTTACTTCGCCTTCGCGATCGACGACTTCTGACGGGCGGCGGTGTTGCGGTGGACGAGCCCCTTCCGCGCGGCGCGGTCGAGCAGCTGCGTCGCCTTCCGCTTCGCCGACGGGTTCGCGGCGGGATCCTTCGCCAGCTTGAGGGCGGTCCGCAGCGCGGCCCGCTGCGACCGGTTGCGCGCGGTCGCTGCCTCGGTCTTGCGCATGTTCTTCTTCGCGGACGCGATTCTCGGCACGGACATCTCTCCAAAGGGAAGTTCGCGGCACCGGCCTTCCGGCGCCGTAGCCTTGAAGCCTATGCTCGGCAACGGGTTACGTCAAGGGAGGTCCCCGCTTTGACTCTGCCGGGGGAGGGGCCTACCTTCCCGCGGTGACCGCACCTGCGCACGCGCCCCACGAGGGTGCCTTCGTCGTCGATGTCGACGGATTCAACGGCCCGCTCGATCTCCTCCTCTCGCTGATCCGCGATGAGCAGCTCGACGTCTACGATATCCCGGTCGCGCGCGTCTGTCAGCAGTTCGTCGATCGCATGCATGCGCTCCAGCTGAACGAGGCCGCCGAGTATCTCGAGATGGCCGCGCGACTCATCCGCATCAAGGCGCAGATGCTGCTCCCTCGGAAGGAGGGGGACGAGGGGTGGGAGGATCCGCGCGCCGAACTCGTGCGTCGCCTGCTGGAGTACCAGCAGATGCGCGAGGTGGTCGATGTCCTCGAGCACTTGGGCGACGATCGTCGCAATCAATTCAGTCGCGCGTTCGTGCAGCAGGCCGCGGCCCCACCGCCGGCCCCGCTCGCCCTCTCCCTCTCCGACCTCCTCATCGCGGTCGATCGCGTGTTGCGCACCGCCAGTCGTCCGACGGTGCACGAGGTCGTACCGCGCGCCCTCGACGTGGATGGTGCGATCGGGGCAGTGCGCGCCGTGCTCGCCCTCCGCGAGCACGCCCGCTGGCGCGATGTCGTCCGCTCTGGTGCGGAACCGTGGGAGGTGCTGTCGGGCCTCCTCGCCCTGCTCGAGCTCGCGAAGCGCAGCGAGCTCTACCTGACCCAACTCCGGCCATTCGCCGACGTGGAGATCCGCCGTGAACTCGCTGGCCAAGCTGCTTGAGGCCGCTCTCTTCGCGAGCCCTCGCCCCATCCCGGGTGAGGAGCTCGCGGCGCTCGACCCCGAAGCCTCCCCCGCGGCGGTCCACGCCGCGCTCGAGGAGCTCCGCGAGCACTATGACGTGGACGGGCACGGCGTCGCCCTCGTCGCCCTGGGCGATGGCTGGCAGATCCTGACCCGCCCCGAATACACCGAGGCGATCGAGCGGGCGCAGATGGCGGTGCGGCCGCAGCGGCTCTCCGCGGCGGCACTCGAGACCTTGGCGATCATCGCGTACCGGCAGCCGATCGGGCGCGCCGAGATCGCGGAGATTCGCGGGGTCGATGCGGGCGCGATCATCAAGTCGCTCCACGAGCGCGGGTTGATCGACGTGATCGGTCGTGCGGAGGGACTCGGGCGTCCACTCCTGTATGGCACGACGACGATGTTCCTCGAACAGTTCGGCTTGCGACACCTCGAGGAACTGCCGCGCGTCGATGAACTCGAGATCGCGCTGCGTCGCTCCGGACTGCCGGCCGGCCACACGGCGGTGGAGGCGGAACCGGTGGTGGTTGCGTCGGACACTGAGGCCGCGGAGCCCGCGGCCACGTCATGACCGACGAGGCGATGCGCATCCACCGCGCCCTCGCGCGGGCGGGGGTCGCGTCGCGACGGAAGGCCGAGGAGCTGGTCGCCGCGGGGCGCGTCCGCATCAACGAGGCGGTCGCCAAGACCGGGCAGTCGGTCGATCCCGCGCGCGATGTGATCACCGTCGATGGACGTCGGATCGTCATGCCCAAGGCCGTCACCTGGGTCGTGCTGCACAAGCCGGCGGGGGTGATCACCACCGCGCACGATCCCGAGGGGCGGCGCACCGTCTTCGATCTCGTCCCGCCGCAGCCGGGGCTCACCTATGTGGGGCGGCTCGACTACATGACCGAGGGGGTGCTCCTCCTCACCACCGATGGCGAGGCAGCGCACCGCCTCACGCATCCGAGTGCCGGGGTCGAGCGGACCTACGTGGCGACGGTGCGCGGACCGGTGAAGGTCGCGGCGGCGGCGCTCCGTGCGGGGGTCGAGCTCGAGGACGGGATGGTGCGTCCCGAGCAGGTCGACGTCACCGAAGGCGAGCAGGGCCGCACCTGGGACCTCACCCTCACCATTCGCGAGGGACGACACCGCGAGGTGCGTCGCCTCTGTGAGGCGGTGGGACTCGAGGTGCTGCGCCTCGTGCGCACCTCGTTCGGTCCGGTGCGGCTCGGTGGGCTCGCCTCCGGCGCGATGCGCGCGCTGACAGGGAAGGAGCTCGCGGTGCTCGACGCGATCGGCGCGGACCGAGGGACCGAGACGCCCGCCACCGAGTTGCCGACCCGCGGGGGGCGGACCTCGGGGAACCGCCGGTGACGGTGGCCCGCGCCGCCGTCGCGATCCTCCCCGCCGATGTCGCGGATCGCATCGCGGCCGGTGAGGTCGTCGAACGCCCCGCCTCGGTGGTGAAGGAGCTCGTCGAGAACGCCCTCGACGCCGGAGCCACCGCCATCGACGTCGAGATCCGCGATGGGGGGCGCGCCCTCATCCGCGTGAGTGATGATGGGCAGGGGATGCCCCCCGACGATGCCCAACTCGCGATCGCGCGACACGCCACCAGCAAGATCCGTGACGCCGAGGACCTCGTGGGGGTCGGGAGCTTCGGCTTTCGCGGCGAGGCCCTTCCCGCGATCGGGTCGGTCTCGCATCTGCGGATCGAGACCGCGACCGAGGATGGGGCGGGAGTCGCCGTCGCGGTCTCGGGGGGAACGCTGACCGGCGTCACCTCGATCGCGCGACGACGCGGCACGACGGTCTCGGTGGAGGCGCTCTTCTACAACACCCCGGCCCGCCAGAAATTCCTGCGCGGCGCACGTAGCGAGTGGCGCGCCATCGTCGACCTGATGGCGACCCTCGCCCTCGTGCGCCGCGAGGTGCGGTTCCGGCTGGTGCATGATGGCAAGGAGCAATGGCAGCTCCCTGCCGCCGCGTCCCTCCGCGCACGCCTGGGCCCACTCTGGGGTGGCGAGGTCGCGGAACGCCTCGTCGCGGTGGACGACGTGCAGGGGGCGATCCACGTCGCCGGGCTCGTTGAGCGTCCCAGTGACGTGGGCAGCTCAAGCCGGCAGGTGTTGGTCCTCGTGAATGGACGCGCCATCCGGGACATCGGCCTCGTCCGCGCAGCGGAGGCGGCGTACAAGTCCACCATTCCCTCTGGCACGCGGCCCAGCCTCATCCTCGAGGTCACCCTCCCAGGCCGTGAGGTCGATGTGAATGTGCACCCCACCAAGGCCGAGGTGCGCTTCGTCGATCGGTGGACCGTGGAACGTGCCGTGGAGCGCGCCGTCCGCCGCGCCCTCGGCACCGATGAGGCCATGGCATCGATCGGGGTGGTGCCGCGCCACGAGATGTCAGCGGCCCTCCTCGGTACGCCACTCCCGGTGGAGGTCCTCCGGCAGTCGGCACCGGGCGCGCCCGCACCACTCTTCGAGGCGGCAGCGGACGCCCCAGGCGATGGAGATCCAGGGGATACGGAGAGGCCCGGAGCCCCCACACCGACGGCACCGCCGCCGGCTGGCGACACCGCACTGATCATCCCGCCGCTGATCCAGTTCCATCGCACCTACATCGCCTTCGAGCGGGGCGATGCCCTCGTCCTCATCGATCAGCACGCGGCCCATGAGCGAGTGCTCTACGAGCGATTCATGGGGGCGCTCGAGCGCGGTGACGCGCCCTCGCAGCGGCTACTCTTTCCGTTGACCCTGCATCTCTCCCCACAGGAGGCCGAGGCGTTCGAGGCACATCAGCCCCTCTTCGCGGGGCTGGGGTTCGAGGCGGAGGCGTTCGGGGGCCATAGTGTGCTCGTGCACGCCGTCCCCAACCCCCATCCGCGCTTCGATGCCGAGCGGTGCCTGCGTGAGACGTTGGCTGCGCTCACCGGGGATCGTCTCCCCTCCACCATCGCGCGCCACGAGCGGCTCGCAGCGACGGTGGCGTGCAAGGCCGCGGTGAAGGCGGGGGATCTCCTCGCCCCGGAGGAGATGCGGGCGCTCTTCGCCGCGCTCGCGCGCACGACCTTGCCCGCCCACGATGTGCATGGGCGAGCGACGATCCTGCAGCTCACGTGGGATGAGCTCGATCGGCGCTTCGGGCGCGCCTGACGCGCCGGGGAATCCGCCCTCCATGCTGCGCATCATCGCCGGCCCGACCGGAGCGGGGAAGTCCGCCATCGCCCTGCGGCTCGCGGCACGGCATGGCGCGGTGATCCTCTCGGCGGATTCCCGACAGATCTATCGTGGCTTCGACATCGGAACGGCCAAGCCGACGCGTGAGGAGCGCGCACGCGTGCCGCATGAAGGAGTGGATATCGCGGATCCCACGGAGCGCTGGTCTGCCGCGCGGTGGGCCGAGGCGGCCGAGGGGTGGATCGCCGCGGCGAGCGCACGTGGGCAGCCGGTGATCCTCTGCGGCGGAACCGGGCTCTGGCTCAAGGCCCTCGTGCATCCCCTCGCGCCGCAGCCCCCGCTCGATCCCGCACGCCGCGCGGCGCTCGATGCCGCGCTCGCGACGGTGGACACCGACACCCTCCGGCGGTGGGTGTCGGTCCTCGATCCGTCACGCGCCGCACTTGGGCGCACCCAGCTCCGGCGCGCGCTCGAGGTCGCGCTCCTCACGGGGAGACGGCTGAGCGAGGCCTTCAGCGAACAATCGCCGCCACGGTACCGCGCGCAGTGGCTGATCGTCGATCCAGGCCCCGTGCTGCACGACCGACTCGCCTCGCGTATCGAGGCGATGTTCGCCGCGGGGTGGGAGGAGGAGGTCCGATCCCTGATATCGGTGGTGCCACCGGAGGCGCCAGCATGGAACGCCTGTGGTTATCGTGAGGTACGGGAGAGGGTCGAGGGGCAGCGCACGTGGGCGTCCGCACGTGAGGCGGTCCTCATCTCCACTCGGCAGTACGCCAAGCGGCAGCGCACCTGGTTTCGGCATCAGCTGACGTCCGCTGATGAGGTCACTCGGCTCGATCCCACCGCTGGGGACGCCGAGGCGCAGGCGGAACGTTGGTTCATGGCAGGAGGAGCATCGTGAAGATCGGGATCACCTGTTATCCGACCTATGGAGGCTCGGGCGCCGTCGCGACCGAGCTCGGGATCGCCCTCGCCGCCCGCGGCCACGAGGTGCACTTCATCTCCTACGAGCACCCCTTCCGACTCCCGCACTTCCTCCCGCGCGTCTACTTCCACGAAGTCAGCATCGGGAACTATCCGCTCTTCGAGTATCCCCCGTACGACCTCGCCCTCGCGGTGCGCATGCATGACGTGGTGTTGGCGCACGAGCTCGATCTCCTGCACGTGCACTACGCCATCCCGCATGCGACGAGTGCGTGGATCGCCAAGGAGATGCTTCGCGAACAGGGGCGGGTCCTCCCCGTCGTGACCACGTTGCACGGTACGGACATCACGATCGTCGGTCAGGATCACTCGTATCAGGCGATCACCAAGTTCTCCATCGAGCGCTCCGATCGGATCACCGCGGTCTCGCAGTGGCTCAAGGATGAGACGACCCGGGCCTTCGGCTGTTCGGATTGTCCGATCGAGGTGATCCCCAACTTCGTCGATCCCACCGTCTTCGATCGCGCCCGGTATGGCGATGAGTTGCGCCGAGAGCTCGGCGGCGGGCTGCCGATCCTGATGCACATCTCGAACTTCCGCCCCGTGAAGCGGGTGGTCGACGCGATCCGCGTCTTCGCGCGGGTGCGGACCGAGGTTCCCTGCGTCCTCGTCATGGTCGGGGATGGCCCAGACCGGCATGCCGCTGAGGAGGAGGCGCGCCGGCTCGGCGTCGGGGCGCATGTCCGCTTCCTCGGGAAGATCGACACCGTGGCCCCGCTCTTCGCCGCCGCGGATGTCTATGTCTTCCCGTCGGAGAGCGAGAGCTTCGGGCTGAGCGCTCTCGAGGCGCTCGCCAGCGGGGTCCCCGTGGTCGCGGCGCAGGTTGGTGGGCTACCGGAAGTGGTCCGGCATGGCGTCACCGGTGCGCTCCTCCCCCTGGGGGACGTCGAGGGGATGGCGCAGGCGGTGGTGCGCTTCCTCGCCCCGGATCGGTGGCGTGAGGCAAGCGCTGCGGCGGCCGCCGATGCCCGGGCGCGCTTCGCGACGAGTGATGTGGTCGCCCAGTACGAGCGACTCTACGCTGAGGCGATGACGGAGGTGCGGGCGCAGGGGAGTGCACCGCACCGCGCGCAGGGGCGCTGATCTCTGGATAGCTTTCCCGCGATGCAGGAACCCACGGTCTTCCAGGCACTCATCCTCGGTCTCCTCCAAGGGCTGACCGAGTTCCTCCCCGTCTCGAGTTCGGCGCATCTCTCCTTGGCCCCCTGGGTCTTCGGCTGGGCGCCGGCGGGGCTCGGCTTCGATCTCGCACTGCACATTGGGACGCTGATCACCCTGGCGTGGTACTTCCGGGCCGAGTGGCGTGCCGTCGCCCTGGGGGGCCTCACCTTGCTCCGGCATCGGCGTCCGGTGGACGATGCCTCACAGCGCGCCTGGTTCATCATCATCGCGACCATCCCGGCCGGCATCGGCGGACTCCTGTTGGAGGATCTGGCGGAGACCGTCTTCCGCGCGCCGATCGTCACGGCGGTCGCCCTCATCGTCATGGGTGGGGTGCTCTGGGCGGTGGATGCGAAGGTCGCGCCGCGCCGCGCCCGAGACACCATGCGCTGGCGTGATGCCCTGCTGATCGGATGCGCGCAGGTGCTCGCGCTGGTGCCTGGGGTCTCCCGCTCGGGGTCGACGATCACCGCAGGGCGGGCGCTGGGGTTCGATCGGAGCGCGGCGGCCGTCTTCTCCTTCGTGATGTCGATGCCGATCATCTTGGCGGCGGCGATCCTCAAGGTGCCGGATGCCGTGCGTGCGACGGGGCTCTCCCTCCCGATCATCGTCGGGATCGCGGCGGCGGCGGTGTCGAGCTGGATCGCGATCGCGGTCCTCCTCAAGTTCGTCTCGCATCGCGGCTATGGGATCTTCGCGGTGTATCGCTTCGCGCTCGGGGCGCTCATCCTCGTCCTGCTCGGGACGCGAGGGGCCTGGTGAGCTGGTTCGGGTGGACGGGGGAGGCGCTCGCCGCCTCATTGCGCCTTCCGCAGGTGGAGACGCATCGTGTCTGCCACAGCACGATGGATCGCGCGCACGAACTCGCGGCGGCAGGCGCTCCCGCGGGGACGCTGGTGCTCACGGAGTCCCAGGCGGGCGGGCGCGGGCGGAACGGGAAGGTCTGGACCTCCCCCCCACGTGCCGGGATCTGGATGACCCTCCTCGAACGGCCACGTGGCGATGTGACGGCACTCGATGTGCTCTCGGTGCGTGTCGGGTTGAAGCTCGCCCCCGTGCTGGACCGCTGGACCTCGACCACCGTGCGGCTCAAGTGGCCCAACGACCTCTGGGTCGAGGAGCGGAAGCTCGCCGGTGTGCTCGTGGAGACGCGCTGGCGGGGGATGCATCCCGATTGGGTCGCGATCGGGATCGGGATCAACGTGGAGCGACCGATCGATCACCCACAGGCCGCGGCGCTCGAGGGCGCGGATCCCGTGGAGGTCCTCGGTGAGCTGATCCCCGTCCTCCGGGCGGCCGCCCACGCCGCTGGCGCGCTGCGGAGTGAGGAGCTCTCGGCCTTCGCCGCGCGGGATGTCGCGGCGGGTCGCGCACTCGCTGAGCCGGTCGTCGGAGTGGCGCGCGGTCTCTCCCCCTTGGGCGAGCTGCTCGTCGCCACGCCGGATGGGATCACCCCCGTCCGTGCGGGATCCCTCATCTTTGCCACCACCTGACGGAGTCTGAGATGCTACTCGTCGCTGATGTGGGGAACACCGAGACCACCCTGGGGCTCTGCGTCGATGGCGTGGTGCGGCACCATTGGCGCGTGACCACCGAGGCGGCGCGCACCCCCGACGAGGTCCATCTCCTCCTGCACGGGCTCCTCGGCGCTGCGGGGATCGATCTGCGCCACCTCGCTGGCGGGGCGATCGGGTCGGTGGTCCCTGCCGTCACCACCCCCTTGGCGACGTCGATGGCGCGGTTGATCGGTCGCGCGCCGGTGATCGTCGATGCGCGGTCGCCGCTCGGCATCACCCTCGCCGTTGATGAGCCCATGACGGTGGGCGCCGACCGGATCATCAATACGCTCGCGGCGAGCCGATTGTACGGGGTCGATTGCATCGTCGTCGATCTTGGCACCGCGACCACGTACGACTGCGTCACGGCGGATGGCGTCTTCCTGGGCGGGGTGATCCAGCCGGGGATCCGCACCTCCGCGGAGACCTTGTTTCGGCGGACCGCGAAGCTCGCGGCGACGGAGCTGGTGGCCCCGACCAAGGTCATCGGGACGCGGACCGACGAGTGCATTCGCTCCGGGGTGGTCTTCGGGGCGGCGGCCTCGGTCGACGGGATCGTCCGACGGATCAAGGGGGAGTGGCCGCGGGCGGGGGTACCAAAGGTGGTCGCGACCGGCGGACTGGCCGAATTGATCCAGCCGCACAGCGCGGAGATCGAACAGGTGGAGGCCGATCTGACGCTCCTCGGGTTGAGCATGGCTCACGGCATACTGGCAGGATAAATCTGCCATTAACGCCTTATTCTACATGGGTTTAGGCGTCTGAACTGACAAAGTGGCGGAGTTGACTGGCACGTGGATTGCGACTATAATCCTTCGTGTTAGCACTCTTTGTCTCTGAGTGCTACGCGCCTATTCAATCCACCATTTTCAGCAGGAGATCGGATACTCATGGCAGCCAAGAACGCCGCCCAGAAGGTCGCGCCGCTGTCCGACCGCGTGGTCGTCAAGGCGATGGAAGAGGCCGAGCAGATGCGCGGCGGCCTCTACATCCCCGACACCGCGAAGGAAAAGCCGCAGCAGGGCGAAGTCATCGCCGTTGGCCCGGGCCGCACCGAGGACGGCAAGCGCGTCCCGATGGAAGTGAAGGCCGGCGACAAGATCCTCTACGGCAAGTACTCCGGCACCGAGGTCACCATCGACGGTGCGCCGCTCCTCATCCTCCGCGAGAGCGACATCCTCGCGATCGTTTCCTGATTCCACTTCCTCACTCTGAGAGCATACTGACATGGCAGCGAAGGAACTGCATTTCAACACCGAGGCCCGGGCCGGCCTCAAGCGGGGCGTCGATAAGCTCGCCGAAGCCGTCAAGGTCACCCTCGGTCCCAAGGGCCGCAACGTCGTCATCGACAAGAAGTTCGGTGCGCCGACCGTCACCAAGGACGGCGTGACCGTCGCGAAGGAGATCGAGCTCTCGGTTCCGATCGAGAACATGGGCGCCCAGATGGTCAAGGAGGTCGCGACCAAGACCTCCGACCTCGCGGGCGACGGCACCACCACGGCGACCGTCCTCGCGCAGGCGATCTTCCGTGAAGGGCTCAAGAACGTCACCGCCGGTGCCAACCCGATGGCCATCAAGCGCGGCATCGACAAGGCCGTCTCGGCGATCGTCGAGGAGCTGAAGGGCCTCTCCGTCCCGACCAAGGGGAAGAAGGAGATCGCGCAGGTCGGCACCATCTCGGCGAACAACGATCCGGAGATCGGCAACCTGATCGCCGAGGCGATGGAGAAGGTCGGGAAGGACGGCGTCATCACCGTCGAGGAGGCCAAGGGCCTCGAGACGACCCTCGAGACGGTCGATGGCATGCAGTTCGACCGCGGGTACCTCTCCCCCTACTTCATCACCGATTCGGAGAAGATGGAGGCGGTCCTCGAGGACGCGCACATCCTCATCCACGACAAGAAGATCTCCTCGATGAAGGACCTCCTCCCGGTCCTCGAGAAGGTCGCCCAGACGGGGAAGCCACTCCTCATCATCTCCGAGGACATCGAGGGCGAGGCGCTCGCCACGCTCGTCGTGAACAAGCTCCGTGGGACCCTCCGGGTCTGCGCCGTGAAGGCCCCAGGCTTCGGGGATCGCCGGAAGGCGATGCTCGAGGACATCGCGACGCTCACCAAGGGTGAGGTCATCTCCGAGGAGATGGGCTTCAAGCTGGAGAACGCCGGGCTCAATCAACTCGGCCGCGCCAAGCGCCTCGTCATCGACAAGGACAACACCACGATCATCGACGGGTACGGCGAGGAGGACAAGATCAAGGGTCGCATCAAGGAGATCGAGGTCGCGATCGACAAGTCGACCAGCGATTACGACAAGGAGAAGCTCCAGGAGCGGAAGGCGAAGCTCGCCGGCGGGGTGGCGGTGATCAACGTCGGGGCCGCGACCGAGAGCGAGATGAAGGAGAAGAAGGCCCGCGTCGAGGACGCGCTCCATGCGACCCGTGCCGCCGTGGAGGAGGGGATCGTCCCAGGCGGTGGCGTGGCGCTCATCCGCGCGCAGGGCGCGCTCAAGAGCCTCAAGCTCGAGGCCGATGAGCAGATCGGCGTCGACATCATCCGTCGTGCGGTCGAGGAACCGATCCGCATGATCGTCGCCAACGCCGGGGGCGAGGGCTCGATCGTGGTGGAGAAGGTGCGCGCGTCGAAGGATAAGAACTTCGGCTACAACGCCTTCTCGGATGAGTACATGGACCTGGTGGCAGCGGGCGTCATCGATCCGACCAAGGTGACTCGCACCGCGTTGCAGAACGCGGCGTCGATTGCCTCGCTCCTCCTCACCACGGAAGCGCTCATCGTGGAGAAGAAGGAGAAGGAAACCTCCGCGCCGGCCGCGCCGGGCGGTGGCATGGGCGGGATGTACTAAACCGCTCCGACGGGATGTGAGAGGGGCCCCGGTCGCTTCGGCGACCGGGGCCCCTCTCGTGTCTCGCTGACGGTGCGGCGTCGTCACGACCGCCGCACGACATCAGGCGCGTCAATCAGTTCCGCGGGAGCAACTCCGCCGCCCGCTCAGGCGAATCGATCTGTTCGACCACGCGCTCGATCAATCCCGACCCGATGTCGTACACCCACCCATGGAGCATCGGTCGCTTCCCGCGCCCCCAGAAGTCGCGGATGATCGGCATCCGGCTCAACACCCCGACCTGCTGCATCACGTTGAGACGGGAGAGGAGATGGAGCCGGGACTCTTCCGTCGGACAGGCGTGGAGCTCGGAGGCGTTCCAGCGGATCACATTCCGGATATCGGAGAGCCAGTTGTCGATCAACCCATTCGTCGTCGGCCCCTGCGCCGCCTTGAGCGCCCCACAGTTGGAGTGCCCGCAGACGATCACATGCTCCACGTCGAGCACCCCGACGGCGAACTGCACCACCGAGATGAGGTTGATATCCGTCTCCCAGACCTGATTCCCGATGTTCCGGTGCACGAACATCTCGCCGGGCAGGGCGCCGGACATGAGTTCAAGCGGGACGCGGCTATCCGAGCAGCCGATGACCAGATAGTGGGGGGTCTGCTTGGCCTCCCGCTTGATGAAGAAGTCGGGATCCTGTGAGACCATCTCGGCGGACCACGCCTTGTTGTTCTCGATGAGTCGTAGGTAGTGCTGCATTGTGCGCTCCGAGCGAGAGAGTGGGGTCAGTGCGCGCCGGCACCGCTGGAGAGGGCCGGTACCCCCACCAGGCGATAGTCGATACCACGTAGCATCGCCGTATCGCGGAAGTTGTGGATCACCTCAAGGGCGTCCGGGTCGATGCGCTGCACCTGTCGGCCATCGATCTCGACGCGCGCCCCCTCAGGGAGCTCCTCGAGGACCGCCAGCAACGCACCCTTATTCAAGAAGTTGACGTACGGATGCAACTCGAAGCGTCGCAGGACTGCCCCCTTGGGACTCACCTCGGTGAAGGGGGGCGCCTTGAGCATATCGCGGAGCAGGAAGAAGATCCCGACCGCCATCCCCACGCCGATCCCGACGAGGAGGTCGGTCACGAGCACGACGGCGATCGTCGTCGCATACGGGATGAAGTGAGAGCGGCCCCGCGCCCAGAGCGCGCGTCCGATCCGTGGGTGCGCCAGCTTCCAGCCGGTATGCAAGAGGATCGCGGCGAGCGCGGCGAGTGGGATCCGATTCAGGAGCCCCGGGATCGCGACGACGGCCCCCGCGAGGAGGATCGAGTGCAGGATCGCCGACCACCGCGTCTTCGCCCCCGCCGAGACATTCGCCGCCGACCGAACGATCACCCCGGTGAGGGGGAGCCCACCGATCAGGCCCGACAGCGCGTTGCCGACACCCTGCGCCAGCAGCTCTCGATTCGGTGGGGCCTCGCGCTTGTACGGATCCATCTTGTCGGTGGCCTCGAGCGAGAGCAGGGTCTCCAACGAGGCGACGATGCCAAGGGTGATCCCCACGCGCCAGACCACGGGGTTCGTGATCGCCCCCCAGGCCGGCATCGCGAACTGCTGCGCCCATTCCGAACCACTCGTCGGCATCGGCAGCGCCACGAGATGTGAGGCATCGATGGTCCATTGCGGGAGGACCGAGGGGAAGAGCGCGTTCATCCCGACGCCGAGCAAGACGACGGCGAGGGGGGCAGGGAGGAGCTTGACCTTCGCCAGCGGCGTCGAGGGCCAGCCGAAAAGGATCCCCAAGGAGAGCGCGGCGATGAGGGCCGCGCCTGGTTGGATGGCGTCGAAGGCGTCAGCGATCGCCGAGAAGGTCGTGGCGTCCCCTGGTTCGCGAAAGGACTCGCTCCCCATCACGTCCCGATCATACCCCACCGCATGCGGGAGCTGCTTGAGAATCAGCACGATCCCGATCGCCGAGAGCATCCCCTTGATCACAGACGATGGGAAGTAGTAGCCGATGATGCCGGCACGAACGGCCGCGAGCACGAGCTGGATCACGCCACCGAGGACCACGGCCAGCAGGAAGGCACGGTAGTCGCCGAGGTCGGTGATCGCCGCGAGCACGATCGCCGTCAGTCCGGCGGCCGGGCCGCTGACCATGAGCGCGGAGCCGCTGATCGGGGCGACGACGAGCCCGCCGATCACCCCCGCGATGATCCCAGCGAACAGCGGGGCCCCAGAGGCAAGGGCGATCCCCAGGCAGAGCGGCAGTGCGACGAGAAAGACGACAATCGACGCGGGGGCGTCAGCCTTCCAATCGATCTGTTGCGGATGGGTGGTCATGGGCGAAGCGGAGGGGGAAAACCTCCGTTCATGCTACTCCCTGGGACATGGGAAGTAAACCGCTCCCGATTACTGTGCGAGGCCGTGATCTCGACGAATCCGCCGCTATCTGAGGTCGAAGGCGAGCCGCGGTTCTCGGCGCGGCGCGGCCTGCACCGATCCATGG
>JBEGVM010000177.1:0-2528 GCA_041178365.1 Gemmatimonadota bacterium
CCGATGATCAAGCGAACCAGCCACGTCGAGATCGTCGTGGATTCGAAGGAAGGGCGATAATGGGACAGAAGACTCATCCGATCGGCTTCCGCCTCGGCGTCTCCAAGGACTGGAGCTCGAAGTGGTTCGCGAGCGCGAAGGACTTCCCGACGCTGCTGAAGGAGGATGCGCTCCTCCGGAAGTACCTCAAGGCGCGCCTCGGCGGCGCGGCGATCTCGGAGATCACGATCGAGCGGAAGCCGGGGAAGGTCGTCGTGACCATCCACACCGGCCGTCCGGGCGTCGTGATCGGCAAGAAGGGTCAGGCCGTGGAGGAGCTCAAGAACGAGCTCCAGCAGCTGACCGGGAAGGACGTGGGGGTGAACGTCGAGGAGATCAAGCGCCCGGAGATCGAGGCGCAGCTCGTCGCCGACAACATCGCCGCGCAGCTGGCGCAGCGCATCTCGTTCCGCCGCGCGATGAAGCGGGCGGTGCAGAGCGCGATGCGCATGGGCGCGGAAGGCATCAAGGTGAAGTGCTCGGGTCGCCTGGGCGGGGCCGAGATCGCGCGCGTGGAAGGCTATCACGAGGGTCGGGTGCCCCTCCATACGCTGCGCGCCGACATCAACTATGCGACCTCGACGGCGAAGACGACCTTCGGCACCATCGGTGTGAAGGTGTGGATCTTCAAGGGCGAGATCATCGAGGGGCGTCGTGGCGGCAACTCCACGTACTCCTCCGACGCGTAAGGGGGACTGAACAATGCTCGCACCGAAGCGCGTCAAGTTCCGCAAGATGTTCAAGGGTCGTACGACGGGCCTGGCCCACCGTGGCGCCACCGTGGCGTTCGGCACGTTCGGCCTGCAGGCGCTGGAGCCGGGGTGGGTGACGGCGCGCCAGATCGAGGCCTCCCGCGTGGCGCTGACGCGCCACATCAAGCGCGGCGGCAAGGTCTGGATCCGGATCTTCCCGGACAAGCCGGTCACGAAGAAGCCGGCCGAGACCCGCATGGGCAAGGGCAAGGGATCGCCGGAGCTCTGGGTGGCGGTGGTGAAGCCGGGCCGGATGCTGTTCGAGATCGAGGGTGTGTCGAAGGAGATCGCGCAGAAGGCGCTCGGGCTCGCCTCGGCGAAGCTCGGCGTGAAGACGAAGTTCGTGGCGCGCGAGGAGGCGCACAACGATGAAGGCTAAGGATATCCGTGAACTGGGTGCGGACGAGATCATGTCCCGCATCGCGGAGCTGGAGCGCGAGCGCTTCAACCTCCGGTTCCGTGGCGCCACCGAGCCGCTGAGCAATCCGCTCCGGCTCCGTTCCATCCGCCGCGACATCGCGCGGCTCCAGACGGTGCTCGCCCAGAAGGCGAGCGCGACGGAGGCCGCGCGCTAAGGCGCGCGAGGAGAATGAATGGCTGAGACCGTGAACAACGCCGCTGCCGGCCGGACCTCGCGCAAGGTGCGCCAGGGGACGGTGGTGAGCGACAAGATGGACAAGACCGTGGTGGTCGCGATCGAGCGTCGCGTCCCGCATCCGGTGTATGGCAAGATGGTGACCAAGACCAAGCGGCTGAAGGCGCACGACGAGGCCAACAGCGCGAAGGTCGGCGACACCGTCCGCATCGTGGAGACCCGCCCGTTGTCAAAGGACAAGCGTTGGCGGCTCCTCGAGATCGTCGAGCGCGCGCGCTAAGGGAGATCTCGACCAATGATCCAGCAGGAATCCGTGGTGAAGGTGGCGGACAACTCGGGCGCCAAGAAGGCGCTCGTGATCCGCGTGCTCGGCGGGACGCGCCGCCGTTACGCCGGCCTTGGCGACAAGGTCGTGGTGGCGGTCAAGGATGCGCTCCCGAACGGGACCGTGAAGAAGAGCGACGTGGCGAAGGCCGTCGTCGTCCGCACCGTGAAGGAGACCCGCCGCAAGGACGGGTCGTACATCAAGTTCGACGAGAACGCCGTCGTCATCATCGATGACAAGGGCGAGCCGAAGGCGACCCGCATCTTCGGGCCGGTGGCCCGCGAGCTCCGCGAGAAGCGCTACATGAAGATCGTGTCCCTCGCTCCCGAGGTGATCTGACCATGCGTATCCTGACCCATCGGAAGACGCGCGGGAAGAAGAACGTGACGCGCCATGCGCGGAACGCCGAGCGGACCGCGATGCAGATCAGCCGTGGCGACACCGTGCGCGTGATGCGCGGTGACGACAAGGGCAAGGACGGGAAGGTGATCCGTGTGCACCTCAAGACGTCGCGGGTGACGGTCGAGGGGCTGAACATGGTGAAGAAGCATCGTCGCGCGCGCACGGCCGAGGAGCAGTCGGGCATCATCGAGATGCCGGCGCCGATCGCGGTGTCGAACCTGATGTTGCTGGACCCGAAGTCGGGCAAGCCGACGCGTGTCCGCGCCCGCATCGACGTGGACGCGAAGACGAAGGAACGGACGAAGGAGCGCGTGAGCGTGAAGAGCGGCGAACCGATCCGTCACAGCCGCTGACCGAGGACTGACCAATGGCGACCACGAAGACGCAGGGCGAGAAGAAGAAGAGCGGCGGTCAG
>JBEGVM010000178.1:0-8022 GCA_041178365.1 Gemmatimonadota bacterium
CATCGTCGCTGCCATACCGCAGGTTGTCGAGGATCGTCTCGCTGAAGAGCAGGCTTTCTTGCGGGACGAAGCCGATCTCCGCGCGCAGCGTCGCGAGGGGGAGATCGCGGAGATCCACGCCATCGAGCCGGATGGTGCCCCGGGTCGGGTCGGTGAGGCGGGGGAGGAGTTCGAGGAGCGCCGACTTGCCGCTACCGGTCGCCCCGACCACGCCGAGCGTGGTCCCTGCGGGGATGGTAAGGGAGATCTCGTGCAGGACGGTCCGACCGGTGCCCCCCGACGCATCGGGGTAGGCGAAGTGCACGCCTTCGAAGGTGATCGTGCGGCCGGCGGTCGCCACGGGCAGTGCCGCCGCCGCGCGTGGCGCCACGGGATCGCTGATGGTGGGACGCGCGTCCAGGATCTCGAGGATGCGTCCCCAGGAGGCCGCCCCACGCTGGAAGAGATTGGTGACCCAGCCGAGGGCGATCAAGGGCCAGGTGAGGTTGCTGAGGTAGAGCCCGAAGGCGACGAAGGTCCCGACGGTGAGGACCCCTTGGAGGACCATCGACCCGCCGACCCCGAGGACGATCGCCGCCCCGAGCCCCGCCAAGAGGGTGAAGGCCGGATTCATCAGACCGTTCAACCGGACGAGCGCCTGATTGCGGTCGAGGTACTCGGCACTCACGTCGGCGAAGCGTGCACGCTCGGACTGTTCCTGGGCATAGGCGCGCACGATCCGAATCCCCGCAAGGTGTTCTTGCACGAGGGTCGTGAGGTCGCCGAAGGTGGCCTGCACTCGCTCGAAGCGGTCGTGCGTCACCTTCCCCAAGCGAAACATCACGAGCGGCAGGAGGAGCATCGGGATCAGCGCGAGTGCCGTGAGGCGCGGACTGATCGCGATCATGAAGCCCAGCGCGAAGAGCCCGCCGAAGATCGTGTTCGTCAGGTACATCACGGCGGGCCCCACCGCCATGCGCACCGCGGTGAGATCATTGGTGAGTCGCGCCATGATCTCCCCGGTGCGCATCCGGCCATACCAGGCGGTGTCGAGCGACATGAGCCGCGCGAAGAGGGCATCGCGGAGATCGTTCTCGATCACCCGTGAGATGCCGTTGAGGATCTCGCGCATGGTGAATCGGAAGATCGCCATGCTCAGGGTGAGCAGGATCATGAGGCCGGCGATCTTGAGCACGGGGACCCAGGGATCCGGCGCGCCGAGCCGATCGATGGCGCGTCGCAGGAGGGTCGGGATGAGGCTGTAGAGCGCCGTGGAGACCACGACGCTGCCCAGCCCGAGCGCGAAGCGCCAGCGATACGGGCGTGTCCAGGGAAGGAGTCGCCAGAGGATCCGCATCAGCCTCGCCCCAGGATCGGGATCAATACCCGACCGCGAGGCCGGAGCCGCGTGGCTCCTTCACCCCATGCCACCCCATGGGGATGCGCATGATGGCGTTCACATTCGCGATCCCGTTCTGCAGGGCGATGCTGTGCCCCATGCTGCGGAGCTGGGTGATGGTCGTCTCACTGAAGCCCTGCGACTCGAGCCGGATCTGGTCCGGCAGCGACTGATGGTGCATGCGCGGCGCGCGCATCGCCTCCGCGAGCGGCATCCCGTGCTCGATCACATTGAGGATCACCTGTGCTACGGCGGTGATGATCGTCGGACCGCCGGCCGCACCGACGACGAGCAGGACCTTACCCTCGCGATCAAGGGCGATCGTCGGGGACATCGCGGAGAGCATCCGCTTGCCAGGCTGGACGGCATTGGCCTCGCCCTGCACGAGCCCGAACATGTTGGCGGTCCCCGGCTGTGCGGCGAAGTCGTCCATCTCATTGTTCATGAAGAAGCCGCCGCCGGGGATCCAGACCGCCGAGCCATAGCCTCCGTTGATCGTCGTGGTCGCCGCGACCGCATTGCCGGCGGCGTCGACGACGGAGTAGTGCGTCGTGTGCTCGGGCTCGCGGACGGCGGGGGCGAAGGACGGGGTGACCGAGGCGCGCCGGAGATCGATCTGCGCCGCCAGCGTCTGAGCGTAGGTCTTGGAGATCAGGGTCTCTCGTGGGACGGCGACGAAGTCGGCATCAGCGAGTTGGCTGTTCCGATCCTGAAATGAGCGACGGAAGGTCTCGGCGAGCAGGTGGAGGTAGGGGGCGCTGCCGAAGGGGGGGAGCGGGGCAAAGCGCTCCAAGATGTTGAATGACTCGGTCATCGTGATGCCGCCGGAGGAGGCGGGAGGCATCGTGATGAGGGTATGTCCGCGATAGGTCGAGAGGATGGGGTCGCGCCACTTGGGCTCGTAGCGTCGCAGGTCGTCGTGCGTGATGATCCCCCCCCCACGCCGCATCTCAGCGACGAGCGCATCGGCGACGGACCCGGTGTAGAACCCCTGGGGCCCCTGCTCGGCGATCGCCTGCAAGGTCTTCGCCAGGTCACCCTGGACGAGGCGCGCCCCGGGCGCGACGGCCTCCCCGTTCGGATAGAAGAGGGGGCACCCCGCGAATTGACAGATGCGATCCTGCGCGCCGCGCAGCGATCGGTAGAGGGCGGAATCGACGAGAAAGCCATCGCGGGCGAGCCGGATCGCTGGGGTCATCACCTGCGCGAGCGACATCGTCCCATAGCGCTGGAGGGCGGCATCGAGGCCGGCGACGGCCCCCGGCACACCGGAAGCGAGATGTCCGAGGACGCTGCGGTCGGTGAGTGTGCCCGTGCTATCGACGAACATGTCGCGCGTGGCCGCGAGTGGGGCGACCTCGCGATAGTCGAGGGCCGCGGTGCGGCCATCCGCCATGCGGATCGTCATGAAACCGCCGCCGCCGATATTGCCCGCGAAGGGGTACGTCACCGCGAGTGCGAACCCCACCGCGACGGCGGCATCGACCGCATTGCCGCCGGCGCGCAGGACCTCGAGTCCCGCCTCGCTCGCCAGATCGGAGTTACTCGCGACCATCGCGTCCGATCCGAACGCCGCCGCACGCGCCTCTGGGAACCGCCATCCCTCGGCGAAGGTGCCGGAGAAGCGCGCGTCCCCGGTGGTGGGCGTCGTGGATGGTGTGACCGCCGGACGGCAGGCGCTCAGGGTGAGCGCAGCGAGCAGGACGAGGGAGACGGGGCGACGCAGGGTCATAGGAGAGTCGTGGAGGTCAACGTGCGCCGCTGAGCCGGTAGCGGAGGCCGATGCGAGTGACGTACTGCCGCTGCGAACGACTCTGACCAGCGGAGAGCCCCTCCTTCGGGCCCCAGAGCGTCGCGTAGTCCTGCACCAGGGTCAGAGAGGCCTTGGTGCCGAGCGAGAAGCCGAAGCCATAGCCCACGACGAGGGTGAAAGCGTTTCGCGCGGCACCGTCCTCCGCGGTGAGTTGGTCGGTCCCGCGGTAGCCCGCCCACTGCGAGAGCCCCCCACCGAGTTCGACGATCTGGTGCGGTCCCTCCTGTTCGAGGGTGCGGAAGGTCGCGAGGAGCTGCCGGAGTTGGATCGTCCCATCGGAGCGCGTTGGTGCGAGGGCGCCTTGGCGTACGATCGGGACGCGCGCCGTCGACGCGGTGAGACCGAGGGCCCCGCTCCGGAGTCCCACATCGACCATCAGCCGATGCTGTGCCGCCTCGCCGAGGGCCCACACCGTCCCGGTCGTGCCATCGACGCGTCCTTCGGTCTGCAGGAAGCCGGAGCTGACGGAGAGGGTGACCGGTCGGCGCGCGCTGGAGGGTGCGGGGACCTTGATGAGCTGTCCCTGCGCGGTGGCGGCGATGCTCGCTCCGAGGAGCGGGAGGAGCGCGGTCATGAGCCGGGTGCGTCTGGTGCGATGGATGCCCATGCTCGGTAAGTTAGGGGATGCTCGATCCTCGCGTCACGGAGCGCCGGAACCCCCGCAGCGCCGACCTCGACCTCGCCTCGCCGCTCGAGATCGTGGATCTGATGACGGCCGAGGATCGCGGGGTCGCTGATGCGGTCGCGACGCAGCGGGAGTCGATCGCGCGGGCGATCGCCTTGGTTGAGGAGGCCTTTCGTGCGGGGCATCGCCTCTTCTATGTGGGGGCTGGTACGAGCGGGCGACTGGGCGTGCTCGATGCCTCCGAATGCCCCCCGACCTTTGGGAGCGATCCGGCGATGGTGCAGGGGATCATCGCGGGAGGGCCAGCGGCGCTGCTGCGAGCCCAAGAGGGGGCGGAGGATCGCCCCGATGGTGCGCGGATGGATCTCGAGGCGGCGGCGGTCTCCGCCGGCGATGTGGTCGTCGGGATCGCTGCGAGTGGGACGACGCCCTATGTGCGGGCGGCGCTCGAGCATGCGGCGTCGGTGGGTGCGCGGACGGTGATCCTCGCCTGCTCCCCGCCCGCGCCGGCGCTTCTCGATCTCGTCGATGTGGCGATCCTGCCGATCACCGGTCCGGAGGTGGTGACGGGCTCGACCCGTCTCAAGGCGGGGACCGCGACCAAGCTGGTGCTCAATATGCTCACCACCGGCGCGATGGTGCGGCTCGGGAAGACCTATGGCAATCTCATGGTCGACCTGCAGGCGACGAACGACAAGTTGCGCGACCGCTCGGAGCGATTGATGATGATCACCTGCGGGCTCTCGCGTGAGGCCGCGCGTCAGGCGCTCGCCGCCGCGGAGGGCCGCGTGAAGGTGGCGATCACGATGCAGAAGCTCGGGCTCTCGGTGGATGAGGCGCGCACGCGTCTGGCTGACGCCGGCGGGGTGATTCGCCGCGTCGTGCCGGATGCCCCACCACCAGTCGAGTAAGGCAGGGGCCAGGTGACAGGGGGCAGGGGCCAGGTGACAGGGGGCAGGGGCCAGGTGACAGGGGTCAGGGGCCAGGTGCTCGTCGGCCTGATGTCGGGGACCTCGCTCGACGGGATCACCGCCGTGGTGGTGCGCTTCCCCGAGACGGAGGGTCGCTTAGGCGTCGAGTTGCTCGCGCAGGTGCACCACCCGTACGATACCGCCACGCGTGAACGACTTGCCGCGGCCTTGGTGGGTGCGACGCCGAGCGAGTATACACGGCTCGACTTCGCGCTCGGCGGGTGGTTGGCGGATGCCGCGTTGGCGGCCGTCGCCGAAGCAGGGGTCGCGCGGGATGAGATTGCCGCGATCGCCTCGCATGGGCACACCGTCTGGCATGAACCACCGCATGGCACGTGGCAGTTCGGGCAACCGGCGGTGATCGCCGAGCGCACGGGGATCCCGGTGATCGCCGATTTCCGGGTGCGCGATCTGGCGGCCGGGGGGCAGGGGGCGCCGCTCGTCCCGCTCGCCGATGCAGCGCTCTTCTCGGCCGATGGGCACTGGCGTGTGCTGCAGAACCTTGGTGGGATCGGGAATCTCACGGTGGTTCCCCCACGTGGGGCACTCGAGGGCGTCCGTGCTTTTGATACCGGGCCCGGTGTCGCCGTGCTCGACGGCGTGACGCGGCTCTTGCGCCCAGCGCTGCCCTACGATGTGGATGGCGCGCTCGCGAAAGCGGGACAGCCGATGCATGAGGTGATCGAGGCGCTGCTCCAGGATCCCTGGTTCGAGCTCTCACCGCCCAAGAGCACCGGACGCGAGCGCTACACGCCAGCGTTCATCGCGGCGTTCATCGAGCGCTGCCGCGCGGCGCGCCCTGCGGTGCGCGATGAGGACATCGTCGCGACGGCCGCCTGGTTCACCGCGCGGAGTATCGAGCGCGCGTTCGCTCGATTCATCCCGGAGCCGGTCGACGAGGTGCTCCTCTCCGGCGGTGGGACGAGGCACCCCGTGCTCCGTGAAGCGATCGCGATGGTCTTGAGTCCGCGACAGGTCCGTCCCTTCGCGCAGGTGTACTTCGATGGCGATGCCAAGGAGGCGGTGGCCTTCGCGTATCTCGGGTGGTGTCACCTCGCTGGTCGCGCCGGCAACGTCCCATCGGCGACTGGGGCGCGCGGGCCGCGCGTCTTGGGGGCATGGTATCCCGCGTAAGCGTGGTGCGCGGTGCGTGAGGCCATGACGAGGCTCGGCGCGTATCTCGTGCCGGAGTTGTGGTGGGATCCCCACGCGGGGTTCTCGCATCTCGATGCGTTGATCGACGATGCCTTCGAGTTGGGGGTGCAGGCCTTTCAGGTGCGTGGCGGTCCCGCTGAGGCGGTGCGTGCCTTGACCGAGACCTTACATCGCCGCGCGCCGGAGCCGGTGTTGATCGCGATGGACGCGGAGGCCGGTGTGGGGAACCTCGTGCCTGAGCTCACCCCGCTCCCACCGCTCCGAGCCCTCGCCGCGCTCCGCGACCCGGAGGCGATTCGCCGTGCGGCGCTGCTCACCGCCCGACAGCTCCGCGCGCTCGGAGTGAACTGGGTACTCGCCCCGGTGGCTGATCTCGCACATCCCGGCGCCCTGTTCGCTGAGGACGCGCGGTCCCTTGGGGAGGAGCCGCAGCGGGTCGCCGAGGACGTCGTGACCTGGATTGATGCCTGTCAGTCGCAGAGCGTCCTCGCCTGCGCGAGGCACTTCCCTGGCATCGGGCGCGCGGTCGGCGATGGACCGTCGCCGCGTCTCACGATCGATGCGGATGCGCGCACGCTGTGGGGCACCGATCTCGTCCCATTCCGCGGGGCGATCGATGCCGGCGTCGCGAGTCTGATCGCCGGGGCGGTCGCCGTCCCGGGTCTCGGTCGCCAAGGCAGGGTGGCCGCCCACTCCTCGGGGATCCTCTCGGAACTCCTCCGCGGGGAGTTGGGCTTCGATGGACTGGTGGTGAGTGATCGCGCCGATGGCCCGGGCATGGGTGGGCCCGAGGGGGCGGTGCTCGCCGTGGTCGATGCGGTGCGCGCGGGGTGCGATCTCGTCCTGGCGTCTGATGACCTCGAGGGGGCGGTCGATGCGCTGCAGGTGTCGGTCGATGATGGGACGCTCACCTCCGAGATGATCGAGGCCAGTGCGCAGCGTCGCCGATTCTGGTCGGCGTGGGCGGTGCCTCGCGAGACCCGCGAGCCGACGCTGGACGACCTCCTCTGGGCGCGGCAGGTCGCGGACCTCGTCGTGCATCCGGTACGCGGACCATGGATCTCGCTCGGCCCTCAGGTTGATCTCACGATCCTCATGATGGGTGGGCGTCGCGCCTCGCTCCGCCCATTCGTCGAGACCCTGCGGGCGGCGGGTCATGAGGTGCGCGTGGGAGAGTCGGACGGGATCAGCGACGGACCGGCGCTGGTCGTCGCGCTGGATGCGGCGGGCGCCCGCGTGGTGGTGTTCGGTCCGCCGGAGGTCGCACGGGCCATCCCCGTGGGCGCGCAGGTGCTCTGTGCGTGGAGTGCGGATCGGGCGATGCAGGAGGGCGCGGCCCGCGCCCTATCGGCGCGCTGCGCTACTTGACTACGCGCCGCGCGTCGGCGGGGAGCTGCGCCACCAGGCGCGCCGATGGGACGGTGTAGACGATCCGCCCACCGCTCTCACCCGCCGCGCCGAAGAGGACACCGATCACCAGCCCGCGCGCATCGAAGACCGGAGAGCCACTCGATCCCTGCGCGGCGTAGGCATCGAGTTGGATGTTCTCGTCGAGGGTCTTGCTGACGGTGCCGATGCCGAGCGTCGCTGCCGGCCGAAGCGTGTTGATGCTCCCTTCCATTCCCGCGGTCGCGTTCCCGAGCGGGAATCCGAGGATCGCCACGGGGTCGCCGAGGCGGACTTTGTCGCTGTCGCGCGCGATGCCCGTGATCGTGGGATAGGGCCCAGGCCGCGTCAGGCGGAGGAAGGCAAGCTCATCGGTGGGGCTGACGGATTCCACGGTCGCGAAGCGCCAGTCCCCCTTGGTCCCCTCGAAGACCACGGCGATCCGCTTGGCGCCTTGGCCATTGGTCGGCTGCACCACGTGGCGGTTGGTGACGATCAGTCCATCAGGGAGCAGGTTGAACCCGGTTCCCGTCGCCGCCTCACCATTCTCGAGCTCCACGGCGATGAAGACCACCGCCGCCTTGTTCGCCGCGAGGATGCCACTGTAATCGGTGCGTGCGAACGAGGGGGTGCGCTCCTGCGACGCCCGGATCCGATCCGTCAGCGCCGCGGCATCCGCGCCGCCCTGCGGCTT
>JBEGVM010000179.1:0-3314 GCA_041178365.1 Gemmatimonadota bacterium
GATCCACTCCCGAGGTTGACGGCCGCCACGACGACCGGTTCTCGCATCGTGGCGATGGCGCGAGCGGGGAGCCAGGGCGCGCCCATGATGTGAATCACAAGGGGAACCGCTTTCACACGGCGCGCCCGGTCAGGGACGAAGATCTCGACTGGGGTTGGGAGGACCGAATCGACCGTGAAGCGGAGACCGGGATCCTCGGCGCGGAGCAGCCGGTCATGACGCCGCGTGGTCTCTCGCATCGGCGACGGGTGCTGGGAGGACTGGGCCGACACCCCAGTGGTCAGGACGACCATCAGGAGCAGTCCGATCCATCGCCATCCCCCACGCAAAGCGCCTGACATCACTTCGTCGTCGGCCCGATGCCCTGCGCGCGCATCCGGCGCTGCAGCTCAGGCAGCCAATGCTCGGCGTAGATCAGGGTCGGGACTGGCGGGGCCTTGGGCTCACTGATCATCAGGAAGCGCGCGTCATCCGGCGCCACGTCGTACTGCTGCCGGTTGCGTGCCCGCCGATACCCGATGAGGGGGAAGAGCACTCTCGGTGGGCTCGGATCGAAGCTCGGGCCCTGAGGCACCCGGACCGCGACGAGATTCCCTCCCGCCTCATAGAACAGCTCACGTCCCGACCTAGACCACCGTGGCTCCGTCCCCCCATCGCGCGAGACCAACCGCCGCACCTTCGGATCGGGGAAGGAGGAGACCCAGACCTCCTGCCGTCCCGTCTCGCTCGAGGTGTAGGCGAGCCAGCGATCGTCTGGGGAGAGCGCGATCTGCACTTGGGAGGTGGTGTCGACGAGGAAGGGGAGCGTCACGGTGTCGCCCGTCATGCGGCGTACGCGGATGTTGGGGCCGCCCTCGACCTCGTCGGTCCGGAACGCCATCCACTCCCCACTGCGCGTGAACTCCACCTCCCAGACCGGTGCGCCGTGCGACAGCAAAGGACTCGGCATCCCCCCCGTCGCTGGGACCTGCAAAGCGACCGCCGTGTTGTCCGCGCCCCGTTGCTGCACCGAGAGGAATCCGAGCGTCGTCCCATCCGGTGACCATGCGGGACGCCAGTTGGCGACGCTCGGTGTGACGATCTTCTGCCGCGAGCCATCCTCGCGTCGGATCCAGAGATCGGTCGTCCCCTCGCGCACGCTCACCGCGATCGATTTCCCATCGGGTGAGATCGCGGGATACTCGAAGCGCCCGCGCCAGGTGGTATCCACCGACGTCGCCTGGCCATCACGAGTCACCCAGAAGAGCTCCGACTCCCCACGCGCGGCGGGATCCAACCCGTACAGCAGCGTCCCCGACGCGGAGAGCGCCACGGTCGTCGGCTCCACCCCATCGATAATCGGTACAGGTTCGCCGGTGGGAGTCAGCGTCTCGGGATCGAAGGGAAGGGCGAGGAGTCCCCCCTCGCGGTTAGTGAAGAGGGCGGGTCCCTTCCCCGCGAACCAGACCCCAGCAGCCTGTCCCTGGACGAGACGCGCGCTGTCCGCTGCGAAATCATAGACCCAGAGATCGGTCGAGAAGGCGCAGTTCCCACTGCAGGCGGTGAAGAGGAAACCGCGGCTCCCTGGGAGTCCGGCGATCGTGACCAGATTGAGCCGGAGGGCGAGCGGCATGTTGAGGCGCGTGGAGGCGCCCCCCGTCGCGGGCACACGATGGATCTGTCGCCCGATGGTCGTGAAGAGGATCGTCCCGTCGTCGAGCCATCCGATCGACTTGGCCTCGGTCTTGGTATCGGGGGTGACCGTCACGGAGGTCCCACCCACCACCGGGAGCTTACGGAGTCGCCCATCTCGTGTGACGTAGGCGACCCACTGCCCATCGGGGGAGAAGGTCGGGGAGATCGCCCCTTCGGTCCCGGCCAGCGGCTGCGGCATCGCCTCTCCCCGCGTCTTACGGAAGAGGAGCCACTCACCATCGACAGAATCGGAGTAGACGACACTCGATCCATCGGGGGCGATCGCCACCTGTGTGCCGACCACACGCGCCCCCGCCTCGAGCGGATTCGGGAGTTGATGCGACCAGAAGACCACCTGCTGACGCGTCGTCTCCGGTTCCGGAGCCGGGGTGGTCCAGACCGCGACCAACGCGCCGGCCAGGATCGCATTCAGCGCCACAGCGGCGATCAATGGGGCGCGCCGCGTCTTCGGCACCGACGGCGGGGTCGCCGACCGATATCCCCCCGAGTTGATGATCTGTGTCTCGGCCGTCGTCGCACCGGAGAGGCTCGTCGCCTCACCAAGTGCCTGCACGAAGGCCTGGGCCGACGCGAAGCGGTCGGCCGGGAGCTTCGCGAGCGCGGCCATCACCGCCTGTTCCACATGCGGCGGGACCGTATCACGGAGTGTGTGGAGGGACGTCGGACGCTCGGTCATCACCTTCGCGACGATCGCTTGCACGCTCGACCCACTGAACGGCGCCTCACCGGTCAGCATCTCATAGGTGACGGCGCCAAGGGCGTAGACATCGCTTCGCGCATCGATCGCGCGCTCGCCCATTGCCTGCTCGGGACTCATGTACTGCGGCGTGCCGAGGGAGAGTCCGGTCTGCGTCATCCGCTGACCCCCGGCGGTCTGGACCGCGAGCGCGATCCCGAAGTCAGCCACGAGCGCCTGTCCGTCGTGCAGCAGGATGTTTTCCGGCTTCACATCACGATGGACGATCCCCTGCCGATGCGCGTAGTCGAGTGCGCTCCCGACCTCGCGTGCGATCCGGAGCGCCTCCGCGATCGGGAGGGGGCGCTCGCGATTGAGACGGGCGCGGAGCGTCTCCCCCTGCACCATCGGCATCACATAGTAGAGCAATCCATCCGCCGCGCCGGAGTCGAGCAGCGGGAGGATATGCGGATGCTGCAACCGCGCGGTGGTCTTGATCTCCGTGAGAAAGCGCTCCGCGCCGAGCGCCGCGCCAAGATCGGGATGGAGCACCTTGATGGCGACGTCGCGATCGTGCTTGAGATCGATGGCGCGCCACACCGTCGCCATGCCACCGGCGCCGAGCTCCTGTTCGATGCGGTAGCGGTCAGAGAGCGCCTGTGTGAGGCGGGCAACGATATCGCTCATGGACGGACCCCGATGGGGAGTGGGGAAGGCGCCGGAAAAGGTAGCCCACGACACGCCCTGCGGTGAGAGATGGTTAGTCCAGCGCCCAAGCCCGTGCTAACCGCCGTCCACCCCAGATCCCGAAGCCGAGGCCGACCATACTGAGGAT
This sequence comes from Gemmatimonadota bacterium, assembly GCA_041178365.1. Taxonomy (GTDB): domain Bacteria; phylum Gemmatimonadota; class Gemmatimonadetes; order Gemmatimonadales; family Gemmatimonadaceae; genus Pseudogemmatithrix. Next base: position 3,207 of record JBEGVM010000179.1, read on the forward strand.
GAAGGCGGTGAACAGGCCGAAGGGCGCCCCGACCCACCACCCGATCGTGCTCCCGGCCGTCGAGGTGACGAGCACGATGAACTTCATGCTCGTCTAGCGAACCAAGGG
>JBEGVM010000180.1:0-2664 GCA_041178365.1 Gemmatimonadota bacterium
TAGACGATCCCGCGCAACCGGAGGAACTTCCCCACCTCCTCCGGATCCTCGACGATCTCCAGCCATCCCGGCTTGAGGGCGAGCCGCACGACCATCGATCCCGCGGCACTGGTGATGCTGAGTGCATCGGTGAAGTCGCACATCGCGACCGCCGTCTCCGGTAAGTCGAACCCCGCGATGGCACTGTACTGGATGCTGTGCTCGGGGCCTAAGTCGGGACGCATCTCGAGCCAGGTCACCCCGCGGAAGACCGTCACGTCGTTGGGATGCGAGGTGAAGGCCGAGTCACGCGCTGGGAGTGTCTCGACGTCGGGGAGAAAATCAGCGACAAGGCAGGAGACCTCGAACGCCGTCTCGATCTCGGCCCGGTCCACATGCACATGGACCGTGCCTCCGTCACGGAGTCGCACCCGGAACTCGCCTTCGGCCATCTCCCATCCCGCCCACCCGCGTTGGAGGCGGCGGAGGGCGTCGAGGGAATCGGTGTCGGCGATGAAGCGGTAGTCGCGGCGCATGATGCCGCCAAAGATATCGCGGCGCGGTCTCGCCTTTAAAGACGATCGCCTTAGAAGACGATGAGTAGGACCCCGACCACGACGAGGATCGCGATGAGATCGAGCGCAAGCCCCGCACGGATCATCTCGCGGACTCGTAACTCCCCACTCCCGAAGACGATCGCATTCGGCGGGGTCGCCATCGGGAGGGCGAACCCGATCGAGGCGCTCATCCCCACGAGGAGCATCAGCAGGAGCGGGGGTTGCTCGAGGGCAGCCGCGAGCGAGACGGCGATCGGCATCCCCATCGACGCGGTCGCGGCGTTCGAGGCAAGCTCCGAGACGAGCACGGTCATCGCGGCGATCCCAAGCATCACGATGGGGAGCGGATAGTCGCGCAGTCCCACCATCCACCCGCCGATCGTCGTCGCGAGTCCGCTCGATTCCATCGCGGTGGCGAGTGAGAGCCCTCCGCCGAAGAGGAGGAGGACATCCCATGGGATCCCACGCGCCTCGCTCCAGGTGAGGAGCGGACGCACGCTGCCCTGACGCTGACGTCCTGGCAGGATGAACAACGTCATCCCGACGATCACCGCGATTCCCGCATCGGTGAGCCCCGGCAGTAGCTGCGTCAGTCCTGGGATGGCAAGCGATCCGATCTCCTTAGGCTCGCGGAAGAACCAGGCGAGCGCCGTCAGCGCGAAGACGATCAGCACGGTGCGTTCCCCCCCACCGAGTCGCCCCAGCCGCGTCCGTCGCTCCGCGAGGAGCTCGCTCCCCTCCGCGCCCAGCGAGAGCTGCTCGCGATGAAAGACGAAGACGAGCAACGCCCACGCCGCGGGGATCGTGATCAGCGCGACCGGGAGGCCGTAGCGGAGGAAGGAGGCGAAGTCGAGCGTCACCCCGATGAGTTCCTTCGTGGCGCCGGCGAGAATCAGGTTCGGTGGCGTTCCTATGAGCGTCGCCATCCCGCCCAGACTCGCCGCGAAGGCGACGCCCAACAACAGCGCGACCCGCTGACTCCGCGCCGCGGTGCCCTCGCCAAAGAGCGCACCGATCGCCAGCGCGATTGGGTACATCATCGCCGCCGTCGCGGTGTTCGAGATCCACATCGAGATGAACGCCGTCGCGAGCATCACCCCGAGCACGAGGCGACGCGAACTCAATCCCACCCGATCGATCACCGCGAGGGCGATCCGCTCGTGCGCATGCCAATGCTCGAGCGCTGCCGCGAGGAGGAATCCCCCCAGATACAGATAGATGATGTCGTTCGCGAACGGGGCCGCCGCCTCGCGGAGCGTCGCGATCCCGAGCAACGGGAAGAGGGCGATCGGGAGGAGCGCCGTGACCGCGAGGGGGAGACACTCACTGATCCACCAGACCGCCATCCAGGCCATCACGCCGAGGACACGGAGTTGGGCTCCCTCGAGACCGCCGATCTGGAGGGTCGTTACCGCCATCCCGAGGACCGGTCCCGCCACCAGGGCGGCGATTCGTCCGGCGGTGAAGGCAGAGGGGGGTGGGCCCTCCCTGGGGGGCAGCACGATCGGCTCGGTCGCGGGTGACATCGCCCCAACGATAACTTGCACACGGGTCCACCGCCTCACTCACGCCTCATCGAGTTCCCTGCCCATGTCACTCGTCCCGACGCGTCGTCTCCTCTCGTCCCTCACCCTGCTCTCGGTCGTGCTTCCTGCCATGCTTGGCGCGCAGGGGCCGGCCGCGACCCCCGCTACGCCGGCGGTGACCCTCCCCCTCAAGGTGGAACGCACGCATCGCTTCACCGCGACCGAGGGGACCTGGCTCTCCCTCGACGTCTCCCCCGACGGGAAGACGATCGTCTTCGATCTCCTCGGCGACCTCTACACCCTCCCGATCACGGGCGGGAAGGCGACGCGCCTCACGAGCGGGATGGCCTACGACGTGCAGCCGCGCTTCTCGCCCGACGGCTCGCGCATCGTCTTCGTCTCGGATCGGAGCGGCGGCGACAACCTCTGGATCCTCTCCCTCGACGGGAAGGACACGCTGCAGCTGACCAAAGGGAATACCAACCTCTACCTCTCCCCGGAGTGGACCCCGGATGGGAAATACGTCGTCGCCTCCCGCTCCGGCGGACTCGGCGGCGCTGGCAAACTCTGGATGTACCATGTGGAAGGGGGAAGCGGGGTCG
>JBEGVM010000181.1:0-6367 GCA_041178365.1 Gemmatimonadota bacterium
ACGCGTCTTCTTCGTCGTCGTCCTCATCGTCGCCCCCCTCATCGTAGACGAGGTCGGCGTTATGGAGGAAAGCGGCCTTCTCGGTGCCGATGTTCACGAAGGCGGCCTGGATGCCCGGCAGCACCGCCTCGACCTTCCCGAGATAGATGTCCCCGACCATCCGCTTGTTCTCCGGACGGTCGACCTGCAATTCAACGAGCTGTTCGTCCTCGATGATAGCGACACGAATCTCGCGCTGGGTCGCGCTGATCAATATCTCGCGCTTCATATCCACCTGGAGCAGATGAGCCCCCGGTCCGCCACCGGATCGACCATGAAGCCACCGCTCGATCGCACCCCGCGGCCTCGCCCCTCAGGGCGTCCGCGGCGATCGAGAGCTGTCGGTGCTGCATGCGATCCATCATCTGGTGTGTCGGGACCGGAAGAAGCCGGAGCCCAAGGCCCCGGCAGACCAAGCCCCTCGACCTTCGCCGAGGGGCACCATAGACGTGCTGTATGCGTAGTGCCAGTCTGTCAGATTGACAACCCTTTGAGGAGGTGCCGCGCGATCACCATCCGCTGGATCTCGCTCGTCCCCTCCCCGATCTCCCCGATCTTGGCATCCCGCATCATCCGCTCCACCGGGTAATCCTTGGTGTAGCCGTACCCGCCATGGAGTTGGACCGCCGTGATCGTCGCCTTGGTGGCGAGCTCCGAGGCGAAGAGCTTCGCCATCGACGCCTCCTTCCCATACGGGTGCCCGTTCTGGGAGAGCCAGGCGGCGTGATAGGTCAGGTGATGCGCCGCCTGCAGCTGCGTCGCCAGGTCGGAGAGCTGGAAATGCACCCCCTGGAATTCGGCGATCGGACGCCCGAACTGCTTGCGCTCGGAGGTGTAGGCGAGGGCCTGCTCGAAGGCGCCACGCGCGAGCCCAAGGGAGAGGGCGGCGATCCCGATCCGCCCCGCATCGAGGGTCTTCATGAAGTTGATGAACCCCCGTCCCTCCTCGCCGAGACGGTTCTCCTCGGGGACCTCCACATCCTCGAAGATCAGCTCACGCGTGTCCGAGGCACGCCACCCGAGCTTGTCCTCCTTCTTCCCCGCGCGGAATCCCCGCATCGGGGTGAAGGCGGGGTCGTGCCCGATCCCAAGATCGCGGACCTTCTCGAGATCGCAGCTCTCCTTGGTCAGGATGAAGCTCGAGATCCCCTTGGTCCCCTTGGTGGGATCGGTCACCGCGGTGACGACGAAGACCTCACCGACCCCCGCATGCGTGATGAAGCGCTTGCTCCCGTTCAGGATGTAGCGATCCCCCTGCTTCACCGCGGTGGTCTTGGTGCCGCCCGCGTCGGAGCCCGCCCCTGGCTCGGTGAGCCCGAAGCCACCAAGCACCTTCCCACTCGCGAGACTCGGGAGGAATCGCGCCTGCTGCGCCGGCGTCCCGAAGTTCACGATCGGCGAGGTCCCTAGCGTGGTGTGCGCGGAGATGGTGATCGAGTGGGAGGCACAGACGGCCGCCAACTCCTCGATCGCGATCATGAAGCTCAGGGTATCGAGCCCGCTCCCGCCGATCTCCTCAGACCATGGGATCCCGAGGAGACCCAAGTCCGCCATCTTCTTGACGTTCTCCCACGGGAATTCCTGGGTCTCGTCAAAGTGCCGAGCCACCGGGGCGACCTCGTCGCGCGCGAAGGCGCGCACCATCTCGCGCGTGGCATGGTGATGCTCTTGGAAATACAGCGAGGTATCCGTCATCGGTTAGCGTGGGACGGGGAGTGCGCTGCGGGCGTCGGGCTTGATGATGGTCTTCAGCGACACGCCGTCCAAACGCTCCAAGGGACGGACCCCGACCACCTCGGCGAGCGTCGGGCCGATGTCGACGACCCGGATGTTCTCTGGGCGGCGTCCCGCGGTGAACGGAGCCCCCCAGAAGATGATCGGCACCCGCGCGTCGTAGTCATGCGGCGTGCCATGCGTCGCGGACCCAGCGTTCCCGCGATAGCTGGTCGGGGTCAGCGTCACGACCGCCAACGCCTCTCCTCCCGGCCGATAGTTATGGAGCCAACGACGACCGATGACGTCCTTCACGGTGTCGGTCTTCGCCAGCCGATCGATCACATCGGCCCGCAACACCCCCTTCACCCGGCGAGCCTCCTTCGCAAAGGCATCGGCGATCCCCAGCACCGCGCGCTCGGCGTTCGGCGGCAACGTGGTGCGATCGACCGAGAGCACATCGCCGTCGAAGCTGAACGCCTCCGCCGGCAACTTGGCACGCGCGACGCGCGTGGCGAGCACCGCCATCGCGGGATCGAAGTCATCCATCATCACGCGCACGGCCTTGCTGTTGTCGTCGAAGGACGACCGCGTCTCCGGGATCGGCGCGACGCCGTGATCCGAGGTGAGGGCGAGGACGATCCGATCGGCACCACGGAGGGCGATGAGACTATCGAGGAAGACCCCGAGCATGCGGTCGAGCCGCAGGACGTGATCGTGGACCTCGCGGCTGTCAGGACCCCACCGGTGGCCAACCCCGTCCATGGTGGAGAGGGAGACGGCGAGGACATCGGTCTGCGGCCCAGCCCCCAGATCGAGCGTCCGCACCCCGCGCCAGGCGAAGTCGAGGGTCAGCTCGTCCATGAACGGGAAGCTCATGATGAGGTTGTTCGCGCGCATCGGGTCCTGCGGCATCACGTGCGGGAAGAACACTTCTTGGCTGCGCATTTCCCCCGGTGTGGAGTCCGGCTCCGGATACTCATATTCGGGGAGCAGGAGCGACCACGCCTTCCCGGCGTACCGGCCGACCACGCGCTCCTCCGCGTTGAACTCGGTGACCCAGCGGGGGAGCGTCTCGGCATAGTAGGTGCTGGTGACGAACCGTCCAGAGGCTGGCGCGTACCAGTAGACCGGATACTTGCCCCGCCCGACCGGGAGGATGGCGCCCCGATCCTTCCGCGACACCGAGAGGACGCGGGTCCGGTCATCGGCATTGCTCATCCAGTCGACGAGCGTCGTGCCGCGGAAGCGGAAGGGCGAGGCCCCGAGCCCTTCGGACCCCACCAGCGGTGCGGTGGTGGTGTTCACTCCCGCCGCGTTGGTCGAGATCCCCGTGGAATAGGGGAGACGACCCGAGAGGGTCGAGGCATGCCCGGGGGCCGTCTCGGTGTTCGCGTGGTCCTGGAACCCATTCCGGAAGAAGGCCCCGTCATCGATCAGCCGACGCAGGCCACCCGTGAGCTGCCCATGCCAGCGCTCGAGGTACTCCGGACGCAGCTGGTCCACCGTGATGAGGACCGCGAGCGCGGGGCGCGGTCGATCCTCGAGCAGGCGGGCTGGTGTCTGCGCCGAAAGGAACGAGACGGCGCCCGGAAGGAGCACGGCGAAGAGACCGAGCGCACGACGGAGAGAAGTAGTCATGGGTGGAAAATACCCCGCTGGGGGGCTGGAGGTGGAGTTGCCGAGCGGAACGGTCGGCGCCACGTTTCCCGCCACGTACCCCCACCCCGCCTTTGCCAACCGTCTCATGTCGCATCCTGCCCGCCCCCTCCTCCTCGCCCTCGTCCTTGGGTTCACTGTCGCGCCTGTAGCCCGTGAGGCCCACGCCCAGGTGCTCTTCCGTGGGACCGTGCCGGTGGCCACTACCCTGACGACGAACCTCCGCGACATGGTGCGGGAGCGGGACTCGACCACCCTGCGCTGGTTCGGGACCGAGATGGCGTGGACGGACGAGGGGGGAAAGGTGGCCACCGGCTCCATGCCGGTCGAACTCCGGGCCCGCGGGCACTTCCGGCGCCAGGCGCGGAATTGCTCCTTCCCCCCGCTATTCCTTCGTGCCGGTAAATCGCAGCGTGAGGGGACGATCCTCCAAGGGAATCCTCGGCTGAAGGTCGTGACGCCGTGCCGGCCGACCGCGCCGGAGTACCAGCAGTACATCCTGCTGGAGTACATGATCTACCAGACCTATGCGATCCTGAATCCGATCCATCATCGGGCACGACTCGCGACCATCACATACAAGGACTCCACCGATCGCGTGAAGCCGATCAGTGTGACCGCCTTCCTCTTGGAGACGGAGGAGGAGGTCGCCGACCAGCACACGCTCACCTCCCTCGATCAGACGGGGGCGCTCTTCGCCGATTTCGATCCGGTCGCCCTGAACCGCATCGCCCTCTGGGAGTTCTGGATCGGGAACACGGACTGGTCGGTCGCGGCGCTCCACAACATCGAGCTCTTCCGGAATGAGGCGGGGACGTACTACCCCGTGGCCTACGACTTCGATTGGTCGGGCGCGGTCAATGCGCGGTACGCCTTCCCCAATCCGATGCTCGGGATCAAGTCGGTGCGCCAGCGCCTGCACCGTGGCCCTTGCCGGACAGCCGCTGAGTGGGCCCCTGCCATCGCGCACTACAAGGAGAAGCGCGCGGCGATCGACTCCCTCTGGGCCGCGAGCGTGCCCGGATTGGAGGTCAAGCGGCGCGACGACACCAAGGCTTACCTCGATGAGCTCTGGCCTATCCTCGACGACCCGAAGAAGTTCGACCGCGCCGTCGTGAAGGAGTGTCAGCCGCAGGGGAACTGATACGCGTGCCGAGGCAGTTGTCGCACCCCGTGCAGGTGGGGCGCGCGGCGGGATCGCCGAAATAGCGGAGGACGAAGGCGCGACGACACTGGTCCGTATAGGCGTACCGTTGCATCTGCTCGAGCTTCTTCATCTCGGCGAAGTGCCGCCGCTCGAGCGCGGCCCAGTCGATGCCCCACGCGTCGAGCGCGGATGTCGGATCGGCGAGGGTGAGCCCCTCGCCCAACCGTCGCCAAACCACCATCTGACGCGCTTGCAGTGCCTCCAGCTGCGCGAAGGCCCCATGCGCGCCACCGAGTCCCGGGGGCACCGCATCGCAATTCGCGACGATGCCCTGGTGGAGCCGGTCGTTCGCGCGTCGCCAGAGCGATCGGAGCAGCGCGAGCGCCAAGCCATCGGCCGTGGGGTCGAGCTCAGCGCGAATGCGCTCCGGTGTCGCGAGGAGCCGCACGTAGGCGTGCGTGCGCGAGGGATCCGCCACGGCCAGCGCGCCCGCCTTCGCAAGGATCTGGAGCGCTGACTGCGCCTGGCGATCGCTGACCTTGGTCTGCTTCGTCGTCGCCGTCGCGGCGATTCCCGCCGCGTCCTCCGCTACCAGCCCTTCTGCGTCGCACAGCTTCCGGCAGGCACGGTAGACCGCCGTCACCACCGCCCGCGACGGGATCGCCGAGTCGATGAAGAACTCGTGTGTGAAGCGGTCGGGATAGGCATGTAGCAGGATCGCGGTCGCCGGCGCCTGATCGCGCCCGCCTCGGCCCGCTTCTTGGTAATACGCCTCCAACGTCCCCGGCATCGCGTAGTGCACGACCAGCCGCACGTTCGGCTTGTCGATCCCCATCCCGAAGGCATTCGTCGCGACGATGACCTTCGCCCGCTCATGCATGAAGGCATCCTGCACCTCGGCGCGGGTCGCATCGTCCAGCCCTGCGTGATAGCCGACCGTCGGGATCTTGGCACGCTTCAACATCTGCGCGATCCGCTCCACCGTGCGTCGGGTGGAGGCGTAGACGATCGTGACCCCATCCCCCTTCTGCTGGCGAACGAGATCGATGAGCGTCGCATCCTTGGCCGCGTCATTCTTGGTCGCGACCACATGGTAGGTCAGATTCTTCCGATCGAATCCGGAGATGATGACCCGCGGCTCGACCAGCCCGAGCTGCCGAACGATATCCTCGCGCACCTCTGGGGTCGCGGTCGCGGTGAGCGCGACGGTGGGCGGCGCCCCCAGTTGCTCGCGCACCTGCTTCACGCGCAGATAGCTCGGTCGGAAGTCATGCCCCCACTCACTGATGCAATGCGCCTCATCCACCGCAAGGAGCGTGACACCGACCGCACGAAGCTTGGGAGCGAGGGTCCCAAGGTCAAAACGCTCGGGGGCGAGATAGAGCAACCGGATCTCCCCTGACTGCACGCGCGCCAACCGCGCGGAGATCTCCGAGGCGGAGAGCGTGCTATTCAGATAGGTCGCTGGGAGCCCGCGCGCGACGAGGGCGTCGACCTGATCCTTCATCAGCGAGATCAGGGGGGAGATGACGACGGTCAGACCGCCGAGGGCGAGCGCGGGGACCTGGAAGCAGAGGGATTTCCCCCCGCCTGTTGGGACGACGACGAGCGTATCGCGCCCCTCGAGCACAGAGGCGACGGCCTCCGTCTGTCCGGGACGGAAATCTCGATACCCGAAGCGCTCCGCCAAGAGGCGACGCGCATCGTCGAGCGTGGGGCGTGGGGCGGTCATGGGCACACAATGGGCCGGAAGATCGCTGCGACCCGCATCATCACAACGCGACCGGGATCAGACGGCGCGCGCGAAGT
>JBEGVM010000182.1:0-4825 GCA_041178365.1 Gemmatimonadota bacterium
TAGACCTGATCCGCGACGGTCGGCAGGAGATCGAACCATCGACGCCGACCCGACCCCTGCCGCTCGGCCAGGAGCCGCCGCACCGTGTAGGTCCGCGCCGCGATTGCCTGGGCCTCCACCGCATCCCGCTCGTTCGCTGGCCGGTCTCCGATCTCGAGCGGGACCACCCCACGCAGGTAATCGTCGAGCGCGAGCACGTTGACCACGAGGACCCCGGAATCAGTCGCCACATGGCGGAGCACCCCACGATACGCGCGGCCACCCGACCGCACCGTCCCCACCCGATCGGTCCGCAAGGTGACCGGGCCCGCATACCACGCGCTCGCTAACCCATCGGCGCGCACCGCCCGCAGCTGCCCCCCGCGGCGCTCGAGCACCCAGCGGTCCCGCGGATTCGCGCGGACGATTACCCCACCATCCTCATCCACGAGGCGCCACGCCCCACTCGCGCTCAGCGGGGCGGTTCCTCCCTGCACCTGCAACGCGATCCGGACGAGTGGGCCCTCACCGAGCGAGGGCGAGGGGGGCGCGTCGTCGAGCGGGAAGGTGTCCTCGACGGGCGCGGCATCACTCCTATCATCTGGTACGGCAGCCACGGGCGAAGGGACCGCGGCTCGCTCGCCCGCAGCAGGTCCCGTCGCCGGAGCCAGCGGACGACGCCCACAGGCGCCCGCCGCGAAGAGCAGGGTGACCAGCAGTCCCGCGAGGACGCGCCAGCGCCAGCCGACGCGCGTCTGCCTCACCGACCGAAGCTCCCGACCGAGGAGGCAAGGGCAGTCGTCACGGGGAGCGCGCGACCGCGCGCCGGTGTGGGCGTCGGCGCGGCAGGCCCCTCGAGGGTGCGCAGATACTCCACCGCGAAATCGTAGTCGTCTTGCACCGCGGTCACGCGCGCCTCGACCAGACTCCCCGGCGCGGCATCACTCCGCACGAAGGTCACCCCATCGATGTCATCGGCCTGCCAGGGCAGGCGACCGCGTGCGACCCCATCCGTGCCAGCCGAAGCCTCGATCAACACCGGGGCGAGCGCCCCGATGCGCGACTCGTAGCGCTCCGCGGTGATGTGCCGCTGCAACTCCTGCACCGCCTCGAGCCGCTCCCGCTTCAGACTCTCGGGCACGTCGTCGGCGAGCGTCGCCGCACGCGTCCCCTCCTGCGGGGAGTAGGTGAAGACCCCGACGCGCTCGAACTCGATCTCGCGCAGGAAGTCCATGAGCTGCGCCACATCCGCCGCAGTCTCCCCCGGAAAGCCGACGATGCAGGTCGTGCGGATCGCGACCCCAGGGACCGCCTCACGGAAGCGCGCGACTTTCTCACGGATCGTCCGCTGGCGCTCCGGCCGCCGCATCCGCTCCAGCACCGCATCCGAGGCATGTTGGATCGGCATATCCAGATAGCGCACGATGCGCGGCTGGTCGGCGATCACCTCGAGCAACCGCGGCGTGATCCCCGCCGAGTAGAGGTACATGTTGCGGTACCAGGGGATCGAGGTCTCGCGGACGAGCGCCTCGAGGAGGTCGGGCAGGCGCACGCCATCCGTGCGATCGCGGCCATAATGCGCGAGATCCTGCGCGACGAGATTCACCTCGCGCGCCCCCTGCAACTCGAGGAGCTGCGCCTCGCGCACGATATCATCGAGGGCGAACGAGCGGTGCTTCCCGCGCATGAGCGGAATGGCGCAGAAGGCGCAGCCATGGTCGCACCCCTCGCTCACCTTGAGGTAGCGCACGAAGGGGGTGTCCCCCGCGTAGACGCGCTGCCCCGGATGCACGGTGACGGGATCGCCGATGAGGCCGCGCGCACGGAGGAGGGGCACGAGCTGCTCCGTCTCGGAGGCGCCAAGGAAGAGATCGACCTCGGGGAGCGCCTCGACGAGCTCGGCTTTGTGGCGTTCCACCATGCAGCCCACCGCGACCACCGCGGTCGCGCTCCCCTCCCCTTTCAACCGCCCCGCCGCGACGATCGCATCGATCGACTCGCGCTTCGCGGCATCGATGAACCCGCAGGTGTTCACGATGATCACCTCGGCCGTCTCGGCGTCAGCGACCTGCACCCCACCATGATCGATCAACTGGGCGCGATAGCGCTCTGAATCGACGGTGTTCTTATCGCACCCGAGCGTGACGACCTGGAATCTCACCGATAATTCCCGAACTGCAGCTGGACACCGAAGTCCTCCCCGCGCAGGAACGTCATCACCGTCTGGAGTTCATCGCGGCTCGGCGAGACCACACGGACCGTGTCTCCCTGGATGGAGGGCTGCACCTTCTTGAACTTCTGCTCCTTGATGGCGGCGACGACCTTCTTGCAGGTCTCCCCGTCGAGCGACTGCTTGAGCGTGATCACGCGGCGCCACGTGTCGCCCCCGGCCTGCGTGGGTTCCCCGGCATCGAGGTTCTTCACCGGAACGCCCCGCTTGATGAGCTTGGACTGCACGATGTCCCACATCGCGCGCAGCCGCATGTCGGTGTCGGTGGCGAGGGTGATGGTCCCCTCCCCGCGCGCGAACTCGACGGTGGCGAGCTTCGCGTCCTTGAAATCGTACCGCTGGGTGATCTCTTTGGCCGCCTGATTGACGGCGTTGTCGACCTCCTGGAGGTCGACGGCGGTCGTGATGTCGAACGAGGCGTCTTTGGACATCCTCGAAAGTTAGTCGCCTAGATAGCTCTCGAGCGAGCGGGCGCGGGAGACGTGCCGGAGCCGCGAGAGGGCTTTCTCCTTGATCTGGCGGACCCGCTCGCGGGTGATGTTCAATACCGCGCCGATCTGCTCCAAGGTCATCGGCTCCGCCCCGTCGAGGCCGAAGTAGAGCCGGAGGATCTTGGACTCCCGCTCCTTGAGGCTGGCAAGCGCCTGCTGGACCGACTCCATCAACGCCCCCTCGATCACCTCGTCCTCAGGGTTGGCGTGGGTGGTATCGGCGATGTAGTCCAGGAGCCGATTGTCCTCACCGGGCGACATGGGGGCGTCGAGGGAGACGTGCGTCTGAGAGATCGCCATCGACTTGGCGACGTCCTCCTCACTCAGCTCCATCCCCTCGGCGATCTCCGCATGGGTCGCCTCGCGCCCGAGCTCCTGCAGCAGGGCGTTGGCCCGCTTCCCGATCCGATGGATCTCTCCCGCCCGGTTCAGCGGCACGCGGACGATCCGGCTCTGCTCGGCGAGCGCCTGGAGAATCGCCTGTCGGATCCACCAGACGGCGTAGGAGATGAACTTGATCCCCTTGGTCTCGTCGAACTTATGAGCGGCGCGGATGAGGCCGAGGTTCCCTTCGTTGATGAGGTCGGAGAGGGAGACCCCTTGGTTCTGATACTTCTTGGCCACGGAGACGACGAACCGGAGATTGGCCCGGACGAGGCAATCGAGGGCCTCTTGGTCGTTCAGACGGATCCGCTGGGCGAGGATGACCTCCTCCTCGCGCGTGATGAGCGGATAGGCGCTGATGTCGCGCAGATACTGGTCGAGCGATCCTTCGTCGTTCGAGCGGCGCTTGTGCAGCGAGCGGGCGGTACGTCTCACGCGGGGCGTCTCCGGGGGGCGGCGAACGATCCTCTGATGAGAATGTGCAGCGGGGACCGGGAGGAGGGAAGCACCCCCCCAGTCACTTTACCCGAGACCAGCGGTAGGCATCACTGGACGAGCGAACCGAGCCGCTCCCAACGTATCCGCGAGGTCCAGCCCGATCGGTCACTGCTCCCCCCACCGCTTCGCTCGCTGCTGTCCGGACGCAGACTGAAGTAGACGAGGAGCGGCGCCCCACGGATGAGGGTATCGGGGACGAACCCCCAGTAGCGTGAATCCAGCGAGTTGTCGCGGTTGTCTCCGAGGACGAAGTAGTGCCGCGGCGCGACCACGAGCGGCCCCCAGTCATCGCGCGAGGGCATGTAGTGCGCCGCGTCGACGGAGGGCACGAGATGCGCGCGCTGCCAGGCGAACTCCACCACCGTCCCATCACGGACCTCCGGCAGTTGGTGGGCATACCGCTCCCGCTGCGCGTGCCCATTCCGCCAGAGCACACCCTCCCGCATCTCGAGCGTATCCCCCGGCGCCCCGACCAAACGCTTCACGAAGTGCTTCCGCGGATCCTCCGGCCACCGGAAGACGACCACGTCCCCATGCCGCGGATCGCGGATCGGCGGGAGCTGCGTCTTCACCACCGGCAGCTCAGCCCCGTACAAGAGCTTATTCACGAGGAGGAAATCCCCGATCAACAGGGTCCCCTCCATCGATCCACTCGGGATCCGGAACGCCTCCACGACCAGCGCCCGGACCAGCACGAAGACGAGCACGACGACTTGGAGGGACTTGAATCCCTCCCAGAGCGTGCGCGCGATCCGTCGCGTGCGAGGCCAGCGCGGGGTGTCGAGCATCAGTAGTTGTCGATCTGCGCGCGCTGGAGGGTCCCGCTGTAGTCGACGTAGCCGACCTTGGTCTCCGAATAGAACTCGTAGACCTCCCACCCTCCCTCCCGATGCCCATTCCCCGTCTGCTTCACCCCGCCGAAGGGCAGATGCGCCTCGGCGCCGATCGTCGGGGCATTCACGTAGGTGATCCCGTTGTCGAGCTCCTGCAGCGCACGGAAGGCGAGGTTCACATCCTGTGTATAAAGTGAGCTCGAGAGCCCGTACTTCACGCCATTGTTGACGCGGAACGCCTCGTCGGCATCGGCGACACGGATCACCGAGAGGACGGGACCGAAGATCTCCTCCTGCGCGACGCGCATCTCTGGGCGCACCCCGGTGAGGATCGTCGGCTGGAAGAAATGCCCATGCTCGAGTCCGGCCCCCGTCGCGCGTGCACCGCCGAGGGCGAGGGTGGCCCCTTC
>JBEGVM010000183.1:0-6164 GCA_041178365.1 Gemmatimonadota bacterium
CATCCAGCTATCGACGCCGGCCGCCGCTGCAACGTCACGAATCGTCGTTGCCGCCGCCGTGTCGCAGATCACAATCATCCCGATCCCCTGGTTAAACGCCCGGAACATCTCGTTCCGCTCCACGTTACCGGCCTCCTGCAGGACACGGAAGAGTGCCGGGGGCTCCCAGGCCGCGGTCTCCACCACCGCGTCGAGGTGCGCCGGGAGGGCCCGATCGAGGTTCCCGGGGATCCCGCCACCAGTGATGTGCGCCATGGCATGGATCTGTGGCAGCACCGGTCCGAGCACCGAGAGATACGAGCGATGCACGGCCAGGAGGACATCTGCGACGCTCTGTCCGCCGTGCTCCGGGAATGCATCGTGCGGCCCAAGCCCGAGCCGCTCGGTCACGATCCGGCGCGCCAAGGAGTAGCCGTTGGTGTGGAGGCCGGTCGAGGCGAGCCCGACGAGGACGTCGGTCTCCTTGACCCGCGCTGGGGTGATGACCTCGTCTTCCTCGACCCACCCCACGATGAACCCCGCGAGGTCGTAGTCGGGCGGGGTGTAGACCCCCGGCATCTCCGCGGTCTCGCCCCCCATCAGGGCGGCGCCATTCTCCCGGCACCCGGCGGCGACCCCGGCGACGATCCCTTCGACCACGGCGGGGACGAGCTTCCCGAACGCGACGTAATCCAGGAAGAAGAGGGGCCGTGCTCCCTGCACCAGGATGTCGTTCACACAGTGATTGACGAGGCAGTGCCCGATTGTGTCGTGTCGGTTGGCCTCGATCGCGATCTTGATCTTGGTGCCCACGCCGTCGGCGCTCGAGACGAGCAGGGGGGCGCGCGCCCCTGCCGGCATGCGGAACATCCCGCCGAACCCCCCGAACGCCCCACGTGTCCCCGCGGTGAAGGTGCTCTCTACGAGGCGCTTGATCCGCCCCTTGGAGTCCTCCGCGGCGTCGATGTCGACGCCAGCGCTCGCGTAGGTGAGGGGGCGTTCGCTCACGCGTCCATCTTCCGGTCGAAGGTCACGAGCTGATGGAAGTCCGCGACGCGCCGCATGATGTCGTCGCGGGTGATCTCGAGGAGCCGCGTGATGGAGAAGCCCTCGACGACGAACGACCCCATCGCCGAGCCCAGCACGACCGCCCGGCGGAGATTCTCATCTGAGAGGTCTCCCGTACGCGCGAGCCATCCCATGAAGCCGCCGGCGAACGAGTCCCCCGCCCCCGTCGGATCGAAGACCGACTCCAATGGATAGGCCGGCGCGAAGAAGATCGACTCCTTGGTGAACATGAAGGCGCCATGCTCCCCCTTCTTGATGAGCACGGTGCGCGGCCCGCGCGCGAGGATCCAGCGCGCCGCCTGCACCAGGTTGGCCTGCTCGGTGAGCTGACGCGCCTCCCCGTCATTCAGGGTCAAAATGTCGACCTGCTTGATGAGCTCGAGGAGATCCCCTCGCCGCGATTCGATCCAGAAGTTCATCGTGTCGCAGGCGACGAGCTTGGGCTGCTTCACCTGACGAAGGACGTCGAGCTGGAGGCGCGGGTCGATGTTCGCCAAGAACACGTACTCGCTGTCGGCGAAGGCGGCCGGGAGCTTGGGGCGGAAGTTGGAGAAGACGCCAAGCCGGGTCTCGATCGTCTCCGCCGAGTTGAGGTCGTGCCGATAGCGGCCACGCCACCGGAAGCTCTCCCCCGCCGCGCGCTCGAGCCCCCCGAAGTCCACACCGCGCGCCTTGAGCGGCTCGAGCTTCTCCACGGGATAATCGTCACCGACCACCCCGACGAGCTTCACCGGCCCCTGATGCGAGGCCGAGGCGGAGAAGTAGTTGGCGGAGCCGCCGAGGACCTCATCGGCCTTGCCGAAGGGAGTCTCGACCGAATCCAACGCGACGGAACCGACGACGAGGAGAGACATGATGATTCAGGTGACAGGTGACAGGTGACAGGTGACGACTGCCGAGGGTGCTACATGCGCTCCGGAGCGGCGATCCCGAGCAGCCCGAGGCCATTCGCGATCGTGATACGGGCCGCCTTGGCGAGCGCGAGCCGCGCCCGCATGACCGGCGGCGCCTCGCCGAGCACATGATGCTTGTGATACCAGGTATGGACGAGCCGCGCCGTCTCTAAGAGCCAGTTGGCGACGCGATGCGGTTCGACCGCCTCCGCCGCGCCAGCGACGAGCGCAGGCCAATCCAGGATCGCCTTCACGAGCTCGCGCTCCGCCGGTTCCACGAGCACCGCCCAGTCGATCCCCTCCGGCGTGATGTCTGCCGGGTCCACATCGCCGACGCGGAAGATCCCGCTCAGGCGCGCATGTGCCATCTGGATGTAGTAGACGGGGTTCTCCTCCGACTGCGACCGCGCGAGATCCACATCGAAGACGAGCTGCGAGTCCCCCTTCCGCATGAGGAAGAAGTAGCGGACCGCATCGCGCCCCACCTCATCGATCAGGTCGCGCACCGTCACGTAACTCCCGGCGCGCTTGGAGATCTTCACCTCCTCGCCCCCCCGCACGACGGTGACCATCTGATGCAGCACGTATTCCGGGTATCCCTGGGGCACGCCGATCCCCAGCGCCTGCAAGCCGGCGCGCACGCGGGCCGTGGTCCCGTGATGATCGGCACCCTGCACGTTGATGGCGCGGGTGAAGCCGCGCTCGAACTTGGTCACGTGATACGCGACATCGGGGACGAAGTAGGTGAAGGTCCCATCGCGCTTCCGCATCACGCGGTCCTTGTCATCGCCATAGCCGGTGGTGCGCAGATAGAGCGCCCCGTCGTCCTCGAAGGTCTGCCTAGCCGCCACGAGCGCATCGACGGTGCGCTGCACGCGTCCATCGGTATAGAGCGCCGACTCCAGCGAGTAGACGTCGAAGCGCACCCCAAAGGCCTTGAGATCGAGATCTTGCTCCTTGCGGAGCTCACGCACCGCGACCGCACGCACCGCCTCGAGCTCTTCCCCACGGGGATCGGTCGGGCACTCGGCCAGATACGTCGCCCCGATCTCGCGGATGTACTCGCCGTGATATCCCCCCTCGGGGATCACCAGCGGGTCACCGGCGCGCTCGCGGAGCCGCGCCTGCACCGAGAGGGCGAGATTCGCGATCTGCACCCCGCCATCGTTGTAGTAGAACTCGCGCGTGACATGCCATCCCTGCGAGGTCAACAGCGCGGAGATGGCATCCCCGAGCGCGGCCTGGCGCCCATGGCCCACATGCAGCGGGCCGGTGGGATTCGCCGAGACGAATTCCACGACGACGGTCTTTCCGGCGTGGGCACTCGTCGTGCCCCACGCGCTCCCTGCCGTGAGCACCTGGGCGAGCCCCGAGGCGAGATCCGCCGTGGAGAGGCGGAAGTTGATGAACCCCGGCCCCGCGACGGAGGCCTCCGCGACGCCCGCCGCCGTGAGGTCGAGTTGGGCGACTAACGCATCCGCGATCTCACGCGGCTTCTTCCCCAGCGGTTTGGCCAGCGTCATCGCGAGATTGGTCGCCCAATCCCCATGCGAGGGGTCACGCGGCCGCTCGAGGATCGGGACCACGGTGTCAGGAGCGCCCATTGCGTCCGCCGCCCGGACGAGCGCGACGCGCAGCGCCTCGACGGCGCTCACTCGGCGCTACCTGACTTCGGAGCGGCGGGGGCCGCCGGTGCTGAAGTCGCTGGGGCAGTCGCTGGGGCAGCCGCTGGGGCAGCCTGGCTCGGGGTCGACGCCGCGGATCCATCCGCGGTCGGCGTGCTCGCCGGCGCGCTGCGCTGATCCTTCTTCCCGTCCTTCCCGTAATCGGTGATGTAGAAGCCGGACCCCTTGAAGAGGAGCCCACCGCCCGCCGAGAGCATGCGCTCCGCCTGCACGCCGCAGCTCGGGCACGGGAGGGTGCCCTGCGCGTCACTCATCTTGAGAACGAATTTTTCGAAGTCGTGCCCCGCAGGGCAGCGATACTCGTAGGTCGGCATCGGCGGGATGGGCTAACGTGTGGAACCAGATAAAGTTAGCCTCTGTGGACCGAGGCTTCAACCCGCCCGATACTCCCCCCAGACCTCGCGCAACGCATCCGAGATCTCCCCCAGCGAGGCGCGAGCGCGGACCGCATCGATGATCAGGGGCATGAGGGGGACCGTACCTTCCCCATCCTGCCCGACATAGGACGGCGCCGCCCCGCGGATCGCGTCGAGCGTCGCGGTCACGCGGGCGGTATCGCGCCGCGCCCGGACCTGGGCCAGGCGATCGCACTGCTCCGTCTCCAACGCGCGGTAGTTCGGCGCGGGGATGATCGGCGGGTCCTCGCCATCGCTGAAGCGGTTCACCCCGACGATCGTGGTCGTCCCTTGCTCCACCGCGAGCTGGTACTCGTACGCTGAGCGGCCGATCTCATCCTGGAAGAACCCCGCCTCGATCGCGGCCGCCGAGCCACCGAGCCCCTCGACCTGCGCGAGGAGCTCCCGGGCGCGCCGCTCGAGCTCATCGGTCAGGGCCTCGACGTAGTAGCTGCCGGCCAGCGGATCCACCGTCTGTGCCACCCCACTCTCGTGCGCCACGATCTGCTGCGTCCGGAGCGCGAGGGTCGCCGCCGCCGCGGTCGGCAACGCGAGCGCTTCATCGTAGCCGTTGGCATGGAGGGACTGCGTCCCGCCGAGCGTCGCGGCGAGGGACTGCACCGTCACACGCACCACATTGTTCAGCGGCTGCTGCGCGGTCAGGGTGACACCCCCGGTCTGCGTGTGGAACCGAAGCTTGCAGGAGGTCTCGTTGGCACCAAAGCGCTCGCGCATGAGGGTCGCCCAGAGTCGGCGGGCGGCGCGGAACTTCGCGACCTCCTCGAAGAGGTCGTTGTGGCAGGCAAAGAAGAAGGAGAGCCGCGGCGCGAAGGCATCGACGGCGAGCCCTGCCTCACGCGCGCGCTGCACATACGTCAGGGCATTGGCGAAGGTGAAGGCGAGCTCCTGCACCGCCGTCGCCCCCGCCTCGCGCATGTGGTAGCCGGAGATGGAAATCGGATTGAACTGCGGGACCTCCACCGCACAGAAGCGGAAGGTCTCAGCGATCAGCGCGAGCGAGGGTTCGGGCGGGAAGACGTAGGTCCCGCGCGCGATGTACTCTTTTAGGATGTCGTTCTGGATCGTCCCGCTGAGTTTGGCGCGCGGGATCCCCCGCTCCTCGGCCACCACGACATACATCGCGAGCAGGATCGACGCCGTGGCATTGATCGTCATCGAGGTGGAGACCGCATCGAGCGGGATCCCGTCGAAGAGCTGATGCATGTCTTCGACCGTATCGATCGCGACCCCGACGCGCCCGACTTCTCCCAGCGATCGAGGGGCATCGGAGTCGAGCCCCATCTGTGTGGGGAGATCGAAGGCGGTGGAGAGCCCCGTCTGCCCCGCCTCGAGCAGGAGTTTGAAGCGGGTGTTGGTCTCCTGCGCGGTCCCGAAGCCGGCGTACTGCCGCATCGTCCAGAAGCGGCCCCGGTACATGGTCGGCTGCACCCCGCGCGTGAAGGGATAGGCGCCAGGTTCTCCGAGGGACGCGGGGACCGTGCCGTCCGTGGGACGGTAGACCGGAGCGATCGGGATCCCGGAGGGGGAGAGCCGTTCGTCGGTAGGGATGGGCTTGGGGCTCATCGATGACGGGAGCGCGGGCTCAAGCGTGCGCCAGGTACTGCACCGCCGCTTCCACCTCGGCCTTGGATCCGACGAAGTACGGCGCCCGCTGATGCAGCGCGGTGGGCTGCACCTCGAGGATCCGCTGCCGTCCATCGGTCGCGGCGCCACCGGCCTGCTCACAGATGAACGCCAACGGGTTGCACTCGTAGAGGAGGCGGAGCTTCCCCGCGGGACTCTTGGTATTCGCCGGATAGGCGAAGAGGCCGCCACCGAGGAGGTTCCGGTGAAAGTCCGCGACGAGGGAGCCCACATAGCGGACGTTCATCGGATCGCGCCGGCCATTCATCCCACGGTAGTGACGCATCAGCTCCTTCACCGGCTCGGTCCAGTACTTCTCGTACGAGTCGTTGACGGAGAGATATCGTCCATGCTCGGGGATTTGCATGTTCGGATGCGAGAGGAGGAACTCTCCGATCGCGGGGTCGAGCGTGAACCCATGCGCCCCATTGCCCGTGGTGTAGACGAGCATCGTGCTCGACCCGTAGATTACATAGCCTGCCGCCACCTGCTTGACGCCA